>JANQPZ010000196.1 GCA_028285215.1 Rhodovibrionaceae bacterium
TCTTCGGCGAGATCGCGCTGCTCGACGGCCTGCAGCGCACGGCCGACGCGCGGGCGGTGGAGAAAAGCGAGCTGGTGGTGATCCACCGCGCCGACTTCCTGACGCTGCTGGAACGCGAGCCGAAGCTGGCCCGTCCGATCATCGAGATGCTCTGCGAACGCCTGCGCCAGACCAACGAGTTCGTCATCGACGCGGCCTTTCTGGACCTGCGGGCGCGGCTCGCCAAGCGCCTGCTCTCGCTCGCCATCGCCCACGGCTACGAGACCGACGACGGCCTGCGCATCGGCCTGAAGCTCTCGCAGTCGGAGATCGCGCAGCTCCTCGGCGTCACCCGCGAGGCTGTCAACAAGCAGCTCAACGTCTGGGCCCGCGACGGCATCCTGACCTTCGAGGCCGGCTACCTGACGCTGCAGAAGCAGGACGTGCTGAAGGCCCTCGCCGCGCCGCGCTGACGCGGCGCTGGAGACCGCCGTCCCGGTGGGCCCCTCTACGGCCGCTTCGAGAGCCCTTCGTAGACGTTGGCCGAAGGCAAAGGCTTAAAATGGACCATGCAAGCGCGGAGAGCTGCGAGTGAAGTTTTGTGAAGCAACGGTGCGGGACGCGCTCCACAAGGCCTGGTCCTTGGACACGGCAGTGCAATGGACTGAGGTCAATCGAGCCTCCGGCCAGTGCAACGTGACTGCGGCCGTTGTCTGCGATGTGTTCGGCGGAGAGGTCCTCCGAACGAAGCTTCCCGGCGTTTGGCACTACTACAACAGGATTGACGGGGTCCGATACGATTTGACCGACAGTCAGTTCACCGCGCCGGGCGCTCTGTTCGACGCCCCGGCGTCCTACCAAGATGAAGCGTCGTCGGTGGATGAAGCCATGAATGGTATCCCGAAGCGGGAATACGATGCTTTGAAGCAGGCATTGCTTCGAGAACTGGCCGCTGATTGCGCACCGTCAAATACATGAGCGTCCGCATGGACGATCCACAGGGTTCGCTGCAGACGTTCCGACCGCCTGACTCTGGAGAAATACATCATGGAGCGCTTCACGGGCGGTTGCCTCTGCGGCAAGGTCCGATTTGTGGCGTCGGGACGCCCCTACCGGGTCGGCCTGTGCCACTGTCTCGACTGCCGCAAGCATCACGGCGCCCTGTTTCACGCCTCCGCGATCTTCCCGCAGGATGCGGTGACGATCGAGGGCGAAACGCGCGACTACGCCGGGCGCTTCTTCTGTCCGCACTGCGGCTCGACCGTTTTCGGTCGCAGCGGCGACGAGATCGAGGTGAACCTGGGGTCCCTGGACGCTCCGGACCAGTTGAGGCCGACCTACGAACTCTGGACCCTCCGCCGCGAATCCTGGTTGCCGCCGTTTCCGCTCGAGCGGCGATACGAGCGCGACCGCGACGCCAAGAGTCGCTTCGAGGACTAGGCGGCGGAAGCGGGGGCAAAGGTAACGCAAGGTGAGTTAAGCGGACGTGCGAGGAAAGCCAGCCCAGGCCGTTGCTAGCTCTCGGGAACGCCGTCGAGACGATTGCGCTCGCTGATCCAGTCTGAGGCGAAGGTGACCAGTTGCCTGTAGTCTGTCAGTCGAGAGGCCGCACCTCCGACATTGCCCGTCGCCACCCTTCCTTCGCTTTCCCAGGCAGCACCGACCAAAGGAAAGAGTCTGTCTAGATCGTCAGCCACGTCCGGGGCCTCGATCCAACTTCCGTCCCGTTGGTTTCCGAGTTTGAAGTGCCGCGTTTTGACCCGCTTGTGCTTGGCGAGGCTCTCGGCCGCATGGAGCGCGGAGCATCTGTTCCACCCGACGCCGATCAACAAGACCTTCATGTTCGGTCTGTTCATTAGCCTCCCCCATGGCGAGGTCGGCCCGGTCGCCCAGCCGTAGGGATCGTGCTCGCCGGCGTAGGTTTCCGCGTCGGCGCCCAGCAAAAGCACTGAGCTGGTCGGGTGCTGGCTGCGGACGACCCCCGGCCAGCTCCGAAACGTCTCCGGCACGGATCCGTTCTGTCTGACGTCGGAGCGGTCCTTATCGAAGCCCGGCACCTGGTCTCTTATGCGCGCATGCTCCAGGTCGGACATCTCGATATCCAGAAAGTCGGCGGGATCGTAGGCGTCTCTCGAGAAGCCGGGCATTCCTACGAGTCCGTCGTCGCCCACCACGTTGACAAGGGCTTCGATCAAGCCGCGAGGCCCGCCAATGACATGTCCAATCTGCCCCAAGGCGCTGTGCACGAACACGCCGTCGCCGGCGGCGAGGCCGAGGGCCCTCAGATCGCCGACGAGATCGTCTTTTCCAAGAATCCGGTTTGACGGATACGGCATCTTTCACCTGATTTCTTCGACTTCGGTCTGCCGCCACGAGGTTGTGGCAGCTCAATCGCAAAACTCGGCACGTACGTCTTGTCTAGAACGCGGACGACTCCCCGAAGATACGACCTGCAGGAGTCATCTTCGGCTGGAGCCGGTGACAGAGGGAACAGGATGCCGGACTTTAGGTGCGCAAGATCCCGTAAGGAAGCCTGATTGCGCCTCGCTGTCCGGCTGGTTGGCCGGATGGGCCGCCTGAAAGGCCGGATGGTCGGCGCGGAGCGAGTCGACTTTCACCCGGGTCGGGTAGAGGCTGGTGGCGCAGTCGATGCGGCGGGCGTTGTGGGACCAGGCTTAGGTCGGCGAGGCTGGAAGTCATGGCCAGGCATTAGCGGCCGCTCTAACCTACGTTGAGCACTAGGACCTCAATCGCGGCTAGCCCCTTCTCGATCCACGTGTGAGCTTCGACGTTGTGAACGTTTCGGCCTCTTGATCTCAGGAAGACACAGCATGGAGCAGATTACGGGCGGTTGTCTCTGCGGCGATCTCCGGATCAAGACGGATGAGATCAAAGTGCATCTTGGGGCTCCGGATGCTCCCGACCAACTGAGGCCCAGCTATGAGAGCTGGAGCGTCCGCCGCGAGTCCTGGCTGCCGCCGTTTCCGCTCAAGCGGCGATACGAGCGCGACCGGGATGCTACGAGTCGCTTCGAAGACCAGGCAGGGGACGACGCGAGCCGTGGGCGCTCTTCCATCCGATTGGTCTGACTAGAGGTGCAGGCGCCTTGAGGTTTACCCATGTCAGTATGGTTGCCCGCGATGCGGACAAGCTTGCCGGCTTCTATAAGAAGATATTCGGTTGCGAAGACCGAAGGAGGCCTAGGACCCTTTCTGGCGAGAAGGTGTCACGAGGCAACGGCTTACCGAACTCTGAGATCTATTCGGTTTGGCTGACACTGCCGGGCGTCGAGGGGCCCTTCCTGGAGATCCTGGAGTACAGTAACTCCCTCGATAGCCCAACTCCGGCGGTCAATGCACCGGGCTACGGGCACATTTCTTTCGAAGTCGAGGACATCCGGGCGACGTGCGCTTCAGTCATTCGAGCGGGCGGACAGCCGCTCGGGGACATCACTGACCTTGGAAGCACTGAGGCCCCTTTTCTCGTGGTCTACATGCGCGACCCTGAAGGCAATGTGATTGAGCTTGAGCAGCGTGCGGGCGGATAACCAGGCTTCCTAAACCGCTGCCCATGGAAAGACACCCTGTCCCGTTACCGCCTGCTGAGCAGAATCAGGTCGGTGGCGCCGGGAGTAGCGCCTGCCGCTGTCAGCATGCAGTGAACCTGCCCTCGATGATGGGTCTGATGGTTGAATAGGCCGACAATGCACCAGGAGCGCGGTCTTTCCATTGTTTCCGACCTGCTCGCGAGATGCCAACGGAGTTGGCCTTCCAGGGCCTCTTGAGTCAGGGTCGATACCCAATCCTCTAGCTCCTTGTCCCGCCGATTGCGCAGCTCCTTGAATGTCTCCCAATCGGATGGTTCCTCCATAGATGGCGTTAGCGTGTTCTCCGGGCGCTCTTTCCCTCTGAACCTTTCAAGCCAGAGCGCATCGCCCCAGTAGATGTGATTCAATGTGGCTGCAATCGATCCGAAAAACGCGCCTCGATCCTCCCAACGTTGCTGATCGCTAAGAGTATCCGCTGCCGCCAAAAGAGAGTTGTTCTGCCAAGCGTTGTAACGCGCCATAAGCCGGCAATACTCAGGTGTGATCATTGGGTTCCATCCTTTGCTGTCATGGAGATATGCAGTCGATGCGGCCGTGGTTGGGTTGAACTCACGGTGGCTTTGCCCGCTCGGTTGACGGCTCACCGGCTACGTGGGCTGGCGTAGATGGTTTTCGGGCTGGAATCGGTCGCGATGGCGGGGGGACTGAACGGTGCCGCGGCGCTTGGCGACTCGAAACGCTATCTCAGGCTTCGCTGTCCGGCTGGTTTGCCGGATGGGCCGCTTGAAAGGCCGGATGATCGGCCAGCAGCGAGTCGATCTCTACGAGGGTCGGGCAGAGGCTGGGGTCGTAGTCGATGCGGCGGGCGTTGTAAAGCTGCGGGATCACGCAGAGATCGGCGATCCCCGGAGTCTCGCCGAGGCAGTAGGACTCGCTGTGCCCGACGTTGAGGACCAACTGCTCGACGGCGGCTAGGCCGTTTTCGAGCCAGGTGCAGATCCAGGCGAGCTTGGCGTCCAGGTCGACGCCCAATTCCTGGTTCAGGTAGGTGAAGACCCGCAGGTTGTTGAGCAGGTGGGTGTCACAGGCGACCGCCAGGGCGATGCCGCGCGCTTGGGCACGGTACCCCGTGGAGAGTCTATGGCCTAAGAACCGCAGTGTCTCACGATCTGATCTGTGCTGCCATGTGTCTCTGCAGCTTGTGCAGCGGGCCTTCTCCAAGAAAAAAAAGCCACCCCCCTTTGTCGTGTCAGGAAAGGGGGGGGGGCTTGCTGGCCGGCCTGATCAGCTTGGCGTGAAGGGCAGCGAGGAGTGATGCAGGACGATCTTTAGGTCACCGTCAGCCATCTGCTCGAGACCAAAGGTGTATTCGACTTTCACTTCGGAGCCGTCGGCGGTCGTGAAGTAGTAGTTGCCCATCGCCAGAGCTATGTCGCCGTTGATGAGCGTTCCTTCGTTTTCCCAGCGAACGGCGGTAAAGGGCGTGATCGCGAAGCCGTCGTCCTCGCTGAAGCTGCCACCGACGAAGTAGGACAGCGCCTCGTCGAAGGTGCCCCGGAACTGATGCTCGCTCGCGAGCGTCGGCTTGAACAGAACGGTGTTTTCCTCGAAGGCGTAGAAGGTCGAAAGATGCGCGCGTGCCGCGGCCTCGTAGTCGCCGCCATCGATATGGACTGCGCCGATATCGACAATGCTTTCGCCCCAAGCGGTCTTGAATTCCGAAACGCGATCTTTCGTCAGCTCCGGTGCGGCTGATGCAAAGGCGGTTCCGGTCGAGAAGGCAACGGCAAGGGAGAGAGGGGCGAAGGTCTTGATCATAAATGATCTCCTGGCGAGTGGCTGGTTCGTTTCTTTGAACGACCAGCAGATGGGGAGACCAAGTCCATAATATTAATTGATTTTTTTCTGGCTATTCATAGCCTGTGGGCATGGATGCGGACTTCCCCTCTCGCCCAAGCCTGCGACAGCTGCAGTACTTCGTGGCGGTCGCGGATCACGGGGCCTTTGGTCTCGCGGCTCGGGCCCTGGCGGTGAGCCAACCCAGTCTGTCCAAACAGCTTGCCGCCATGGAGCAGGAGCTGGGCGTGATCCTGTTCGAACGCACGTCGCGCAGGGTCAAGTTGACGTCACCAGGCGAAAAGCTACTGCCACGCGCCAAGGTCATTCTGCGCGAAGTCCGCGAGTTCAAAGCGGTTGCACGCGGAGCCGTCGGCTTGTTCGGTGACAAACTGACAATTGGTGTCCTGCCTTCCATCGGTGCGTACTTCATGCCCATCGCAAACAAGAGGCTGCATCGACAACACCCGAAGTTGCGCCTGATGGTTCGAGAAGGATCGACCTCGCTGCTGCTGTCCATGCTCAAGGAAGGTCGTCTCGACGCCGTCATCGGCACCCCGACGCATGACCTCGATGTCGCCAGCAAAATCCTTTTTTCCGAAACGCTTTGGGCCTGTGCGGCACCTGACGACGTCTTGAGCGCGGCAAGAACTCCGATTTCCCTAGCCGATCTGGCGAACAGGCCGCTTCTCTCACTGAGTTCCGAGTACCGGCTGGCGCAGATCGTCGAGCGCCTCGCCGAACAGGCGGGAACCTACGTCAGCCGCGATTATCAGGGCGCGAGCCTCGATGCCGTGCGCCAGATGGCGGTCATGGGCGCAGGTGTTGCCGTGTTGCCCTCGCTCTACGCGCTTGCCGAGGCAATTCGGGACCCGGACTTCGTGGTGCGGCGCATCGATCACGCCGAGGCAAAACATGACATCGCGCTGCATTGGAGACGCAATTCACTCCTGCAAGACGATTGCTTCGAACTCGCTGAACACCTGATTGCCGCAAAGCGCGAGATCCGGGCGTCGCGGGCCGCGTCGTTTCAATAGAGGGTGGTTGCGGTGCTCGATCGGATTCCGATCTGCGAGCGTTTCTAGCTGTCATTGGGCCAAAGTCGGCTTGGTCCTGCAGACCGGTCAACCTACCGCCAGCGCGGCGACGGTCGAACGCGGTACGGAGCGCGCATCGGCCCGAAGCTCTCCCAGTCGGAGATCGCCCAGCTTCTCGGCGTCACCCGTGAGGCCGTCAACAAGAAGCTCAACGCCTCGGCCCGCGACGGCATACTAACCTTCGAGGCTGGCCACCTGACGCTTCAGAAGCAGGACTGTGCAAGAGGCTCTTTCCGCGCCGCGTTGATGGTGTTTGATGGGGCCTGCGGGGGCTGAGCCATTATTCCCCGCTTTCTCGATTTGACGGTGTAGTCATAGTGTTGAAAAAGGCGGGAAACTGCTGCTTTTCCTTCCGAGTTCGCGATGTTCGTCCTGTTGGACGGACTATGGCCGCTTTGAGCCCAAAGTTCCTCATGCTGCGGCCTGATCGGATGTCTGCTATGTCTGATATCAACCTCGTCTGTTGTTTGCTCTGATCCTGACCATTTCGGCGATTTGTCATTACAATGATGAAACGTGTATGGCGAGAAAGCGCAGAAAGGCGGGAAAAATGATTGGCTACACAATGGTGGGTACAAGTGATCTCAATCGGGCCAAGGATTTCTACAATCCGCTTTTCGAGATGATGGGGCTATCGCCATGTTACGAAGATGAGCAAGTCGCGTCATGGGGCGACCGGGATGATGAGACAGTACCCCAATTTTTCTCGTGCCATCCATATGATGGCAATCCCGCAACCGTTGGAAACGGCGCGATGACTGCGTTTCGATTGCCAACAGCAGCCTCGGTCGACGCACTATACGAAATGGCGATAGACGGCGGCGGGCGCGACGAAGGACGCCCTGGGTTTCGCCCTGAACGATACGGCGACAAGTTCTATGTTGCCTACGTTCGTGACCCAGATGGAAACAAGCTGGCGTTTGCATGCTACGACGGAAGATCAAACCCTTAGCTTTGTTTCAGCGTGCCCGGAAAAACCGATGAAGTAAGGAGCCCGCACGTTAAGCAGCCACTCGGGGTCAGCGATAAGAACGGCAGCAAAGTCCGCACAGCGGACCATACAATGGCAAAGCAACTTGGACTGGAGCTGTTAGGCCGTAAACAGCGGTGAATGGGAGTGCGACGGAACCTATAGTGATGCAAGACGTCTCAAGGACGCCTCATCACGCCTCGCTGTCCGCCTGATTGGCCGGATGGGCCGCCTGGAAGGCCGGATGGTCGGCCAGGAGCGAGTCGATCTCCACCAGGGTCGGGCAGAGGCTGGTGTCGCAGTCGAAGCGGCGGGCGTTGTAAAGCTGCGGGATCACGCAGAGATCGGCGATCCCCGGAGTCTCGCCGAGGCAGTAGGGTCCGCTTTGCCCGACGTTGAGGACCAGCTGCTCGACGGCGGCGAGACCGCGTTCGATCCAGGTGCGGATCCAGGCGAGCTTGGCCTTCTGGTCGACCCCCAACTCCTCTTCCAGGTACTTGAAGACCCGCAGGTTGTTGAGCGGGTGAATGTCGCAGGCCACCGCGAGCGCGATGCCGCGCGCCTGGGCCCGGGCGATCGGATCGGACGGCAGCAGGGAGGGTGTCGGCCGGATCTCCTCCAGGTACTCGACGATGGCCAGGGACTGCACCAGCGGCGTGCCGTCCGCTTCCAGGGTCGGAACCTGGGCCTGAGGATTGCGGTCGCGGTAGTCCTCGAACCAGTTCTCGCCGCCGCTCCTGACCAGATGGATCGGCACCTGCTCCGCCTGCAAGCCCTTCAGCGCGAGGGCGATGCGGACACGGTAGGCCGCCGAGGAACGCCAGTAGGTATAGAGCGTGAGGGTCATGCGGTTTCGGGACCTGCTTCGGTGGTGTCGCGGGCGATGGCGAGCGCTTCCCGAACCACCTCGGCGTCGCCGATGTGATTGGCCAGCAGCAGGATCAGCTTGGCGTCCAGCTTCTGTCCCTCCGCTTCTCCCAGATCGCGGTGGGCCTCGATGATCGCTTCGTAGAGCCCGTCGGGATCGGCGATGCGCGGATCGGTCTTCAACTTTGCCATGGGCCTTACCCTGCCAGGCGCGCCGTCTGCGGCGCTTCTGTCGTCTTGCCGAGGGCGCGGTCGCGCGCGGCGCGGACCCGCTCGAGATCGACGCTGTCGCCGCGCGCAGCGATGTGCTGATCCGGGCGGACGAGCAGCCACTGCCCGGGCGCCAGATCGAGCCGCTCCGCGACCAGGCCGTCGGCGTCGACGAGAGCGTCGCCGATTGTCGGCTCCTGTGCCGAGGTGATCCGCAGAGTCCGGATCGGAACCCGGTCGTCCGACAGCGCGATGGTATCGAGACCCTCGCCGCCGTAGATCATCAGGGTGAAGCCCTCGCCGAGCTGCGGCAGCAGCCAGGCCGCCTCTCCGGCCTTCAGGAGCGGCGCATCCGGCAGGGCCGCGCCGGCGCCGGCGGTGCTGTTCAGGGCCGAGCCGCTCAGGACGGCCGGTTTCGACAGACGCCCGGAGTTCACCCAACTGCGCGCGAAGGCCTGGCTTTCGGAGAGCTCCAGAACGGCGTCGCGAAAGGCGCGGCTGGCGGCGTTCTTCGGCGTGATAAAGTCGGTGGAACGGGTCGAGTTGAGGATGTTCTCGTCGGTCGCCGGCACGCGCTCGGCATCGTAGGAGTCCAGCAGGCTCTCCGGCGCGGCGCCTTGCAGCACGTAGGCCAGCTTCCAGCAGAGATTGTCGGTATCCTGAAGGCCGCCGTTGCCGCCGCGGGCGCCGAAGGGCGAGACCTGGTGCGCGGCATCGCCGACGAAGAGCACCCTGCCGTGGCGGAAGCGGTCGAGGCGGCGGCACTGGAAGGTGTAGACGCTGATCCACTCCAGATCGAACTCAGCCTCTTCGCCCAGCATGGCTTTCAGGCGCGGAATCACCTTCTCCGGCTTCTTCTCCTCGTTCGGATCGGCGTCCCAGCCAAGCTGCAGGTCGATGCGCCAGACGTCGTCGGGCTGCTTATGCAGCAAGGCCGACTGTCCCTTGTGGAACGGCGGGTCGAACCAGAACCAGCGTTCGGTCGGAAAGTCCGCCTTCATCACCACGTCGGCGATCAGGAAGCGGTCCTGGAAGATCTGCCCCTTGAAGTCCAGGCCCAGGGCCGTGCGGACGAAGGATTTGGCGCCATCCGCGGCCAGCAGCCAGTCGCAGGCCAGCGGGTAGGGACCGTCGGGCGTCTCGACCTGCAGGGTGACGCCCTCGTCGTGCGCCTCCACGGCCGTGACGCGGTTCTTCCAGCGCAGGTCCACCAGCCCGGTTTCCTCGGCCCGGCGCACCAGCCACTCCTCGGCATAGTACTGCTGCAGGTTCACGAAGGCGGGAAACTGATGGCCGCGCTCGGGCAGCAGGTCGAAGTCGTAGACCTGCCGCTCGCCGAAGAACACGCGGCCGACGTTCCAGGTGATGCCCTTGTCCAGCATCGGCCGGCCGACGCCCAGGCGGTCGCAGATCTCCAGCGTGCGCTTCGAAAAGCAGATGGCCCGGCTGCCGAAGCTGACGGTCTCGTCGTCGTCGAGCACGACGGTCGCCACGCCGCGCTGGGCGAGATCGACGGCGGCGGCAAGGCCGACCAGGCCGGCACCGACGATCACGACGGGGTGGTGCGCGCCGCCCCCGTCCTGATCCGGCGAGCGCCGGTAGGGAAAGACCGGGTTGCTGTAGGTCTTGGGCATGGGGCGTCCTCCCGAATCGACGCGTCTCCAGGCTGCCGCCGTCTTGGTTGCGGTCGTTTTGGCCGCGGCGGTCAGCCCTGTTGCTGTGCGGCCTCCGCCGCCTTGTCGGCCTGCTCCAGGCTCTTCCACATTTCGACGTCGCGCTCGGCGGTCCAGATGCGCGGATGATCCAGGCCCGAGGCCTCGTCGTAGGCGCGGCTGACGTCGAAGGGCATGCAGTGCTCGAAGATCACCCAGTCGCCGTACTTCGGCTGCAGGGCGGCGAAGGTCGCGTCGTAGATGTCCTTCAGGGGCTTGCCGGCCTGCACGCCTTGCGCGACGTTTTCGTAGAGTGCCGTCACGAAGGCCTGGGTCCCGGCGATGCCGGCTTCGCAGTCCGCCGCCGTCTTGAGCGCCGCGCCGCGCCCGGGCACCAGCTTCTCGGGGCCGAGCGCGCGCAGGGCGGCCAGGGTCTTGGGCCAGTCGCGCAGGTAGGCGTCGCCGGTGTAGGGCGTGGCGTCGAACTCCACCAGGTCGCCGGCGAAGAGCACCTTTTCCTTCGGCAGCCAGACCACCGTGTCGCCCTTGGTGTGGCCGCGGCCCAGGTGCATGATCTGCACTTCGCGCTCGCCCAGGAAGAGCGTCATCTTGTGGTCGAACACCAGGGTCGGCCAAGTCAGCCCGGGGATCGACTGCACGTCCTGGAACAGGCGGGGAAAGCGCCCGACCTCCGACTGGTAGTCCTGCTGCCCGCGCTCGACGATCAGGTCGTAGGTGCCCTGACTGGCGAGGATGTGTTTGGCGCCGTAGGCCGAGGCGCCGAGCACGCGCACCGCGTGGTAGTGGGTCAGGCAGACGTAGTCGATCGGCTTGTCGGTGACCTGACGGATGCGCGCGATCACGTCCTGTGCCATCGCCGGGGTGGCCTGCGTGTCCACCACCATCACGGAGTCGTCGCCGACGATCACGCCGCTGTTGGGATCGCCCTCCGCCGTGTAGGCGTAGAGGCCGTCGGCCAGTTCCTCGAAGGTGATCTGCTTTTCTTCCAAGTCGGCTTGCGAAGCGAAGGCGCGGGCCATGGCGGGTCTCTCTCCCTGGACTGTCGGTTCTTGTTCGGTCTAGCGCTCGGCGTGGCGCCGAACTTCCTGATCGATGGCGCCGAACAGGCTCTGGCCGTCGGCGTCCAGCATCTCGATGCGGACCCGGTCGCCGAAGGTCAGAAAGGGCGTGGCGATCTCGCCGGTCCGGATCTTCTCGACCATGCGGACTTCGGCGAGGCAGGCATAGCCCAGCCCGCCCTGGTCGACCGGCTTGCCCGGTCCGCCGTCGGCGTCGCGGTTGGACACCGTCCCCGAGCCGATGATGCTGCCGGCCGTCAGCGGCCGGGTCTTCGCGGCATGGGCGATCAGGGTCGGAAAGTCGAAGGTCATGTCTTCGGCTGCATTGGGCTTGCCCAGGACGGCGCCGTTGAGGCGGCTGAGCAGGGGCCGGTGCAGCCGGCGGCCGTCCCAGGCCTCGCCCAACTCGTCCGGGGTCAGGGCGACGGGCGAGAAGGCGCTGGACGGCTTCGCCTGGAAGAAGCCGAAGCCCTTGCCCAGCTCGCCGGGGATCAGGTTGCGCAGGGACACGTCGTTGACCAGCATGATCAGCTTGATGTGTCCGGCCGCCTGCTGCGCCGTGACGCCGCTGGGCACATCGTCGGTGACGACGGCGATCTCCGCCTCCAGATCCAGGCCCCAGGCCTCGTCTGCCAGCTCGATGGGGTCCTGCGGGCCCAGGAAGGAGTCGGAGCCGCCCTGGTACATCAGCGGGTCTTCCCAGAAGCTCTCGGGCAGTTCGGCGCCGCGCGCCTGACGCACCAGCTTGACGTGGTTGACGTAGGCGGAGCCGTCGGCCCACTGGTAGGCGCGGGGCAGGGGGGCCGCGCAGGCGCTTTCCTCGAAGGTGAAGGCACCGGCCGCCCGGCCGTCCTCCAACGCCGCGGCCTGCTCGGCCAGCTTCGGGGCGGCCGTCGCCCAGTCGTCGAGCGCGGCCTGCAGCGTTTCGGCCGCTTGCGCCAGAACGGCGCGGCTCAGATCGCGGCTGACCAGGGCGAGCCGCCCGTCGCGGCCCTGCTTCAAGCTTGCGAGTTTCATCGACTTACTCGGCCGCCCGTGCCGTCTCGCTGCCGGACTTCCAGGAGTCCTTGTAGCCCTCGAACTCCACGCCGGCCGGCAGCGCGCCGATCTCCAGCGGATCGCGGGTGTCCAGCATCACGGCGTATTCGTCGGTCGCCGCCGACTTCTGCGTGAAGGCGTTCTGCAGGGCCTTGGGATGCGGGCCGTGGGTGAAGCCGCAGGGGTGGAAGGTCATCATGCCGGGGTGGATGTTGTCGCGGCTGAAGAAGTTGCCGGCGTGGTAGAAGATCACCTCGTCGTAGTCGTCGTTGTTGTGGAAGAAGGGCACTTTCAGCGCCTCCGGATCGCTCTCGAAGGGGCGCGGTGCGAAGGTGCAGACGACGAAGCGGTTGCCCATGAAGGTGGTGTGGGCCGAGGGCGGCAGGTGATAGCGGTCGCTCATCAGCGGCCGGATGTCGGCGACGTTCAGGCGCACCGGCACCAGATCGCCCTTCCAGCCGACGGCATCGAGCGGGTTGAAGGGATAGGTGACGGTGGAGATCCGGTCCAGCCGCTTGACCCGGACCTGCCACTCGGTTTCGGACTTCTGCGCCTCGAAGGCCTCGTCCAGCGCCGGGGTATCCAGGACCGCCGGGTCGAAGATCGCGTGCGGGCCGACCAGCCCTTTCTCTGGCAGCATGTAGCTGCCGTTGGTCGCCTCGATCAGCAGGGCCGTGACCGGCTCTTCGCTGTCCAGCCGCCACATGGTCGAGCGCGGCAGCATGACGTAGTCGCCGGCCCGCAGCTCCAGATGGCCGTAGTCGCAATAGAGATGGCCGCGACCGGCATGCAAGAACAGCAGCTCGTCGCCGTCGGCGTTGCGCGCCAGGTGATCCATACCCTTGGGCGCGCGCCAGAAGCGCAGCTTGCAATGGGCGTTGTGCAAGACGGTTTGAGCGTCCCAGGGGGAGGTCTGCTCGGCATTGATCTTGGTGAGGTCGAAAGCCCGCGGCGCCAAGGGCCCGTCCCAGGCGACCCAGCCGGTCGGCGGGTGGCTATGGTACATGTGCGTGGCGGGGCCGAAGAAGCCCTCCTTGCCCAGCTCGCGCTCGTAGGTGCCTTCGGGCAGCGCGACGTGCGCCTGTCGGCTGGCGCGCCCCTCAGTGCGCGGAAAGGCGATGTACTTGCGCATGGCGATCCCTCGGTTTCTCGGCGGTCGAGACGGCGTTTTCGCAGCTCGCCGCTTGATCTTGCTGTTGCGAAAAAGTATCGTTTCAAACGAAACGACTGTCAAGAAGAGGCGCCCAGCTTGTCGAGTCGAAGGGCCGTTCGGATCAAGAGCTTCGTGACCGCGCCGGCCGTTCCTGAAGGCGCCGATCCAGGCAGGGATGACGAAGCGGAATTCCATCTCGCCGACTTCCTGCCCTATCGCCTGTCGGTCACCACCAACCGGGTCAGCCGGGCCTTTGCCGCGCGCTATTCCCGCGAGTTCGGCATCTCGATTCCCGAGTGGCGGGTCATGGCCGTCCTGGGGGAGACGGCGCCGATCTCCTCGAACGACGTCTGCGAGGCGACGGCCATGGACAAGGCGAAGGTCAGCCGCGCGCTCGCAGCGCTTTTGCACCGGGGTTTGGTGAAGAAGGCGCCGCATCCCGACGATCAGCGCCTGCTGCGCCTGTCGCTCACCGCCAAGGGCCGCAG
This sequence comes from Rhodovibrionaceae bacterium, assembly GCA_028285215.1. Taxonomy (GTDB): domain Bacteria; phylum Pseudomonadota; class Alphaproteobacteria; order Kiloniellales; family DSM-21159; genus Algihabitans. The sequence continues at coordinate 13,917 of JANQPZ010000196.1, forward strand.
GGTCTACGCGGCCATCGTGCCGCGGGCGCGGCAGCTCGAGGCCGACCTGATGGCCGGCCTGACGGATCCGGAGCGTCGCCAGCTCGACCGTCTGCTGGACAAGCTGCAGGCGCGGGTCGTAGACCTCGAAGGGTGAGGCAGCTTTCGGAAACACCGGCCGAAACCAGGAGCGACCCCATCGGGGCCTTGTGCGCGGACTTCGCGGCGCGGCGTCCGTTGCGTGCCGGCTCCGTGATCGTGACGGTCTACGGCGATGCCATCGCGCCGCGTGGCGGCGAGGCCTGGGTCGGCTCTTTGCTGCCGCTGCTCGACAGCCTCGGGATCAACGACAGTCAGGTCCGCACGGCCTTATCTCGCCTGGCCGCAGACGGCTGGTTCGATCGCTTTCCCGTCGGCCGGCGGAGCTATTACGGCCTCTCGGCGGTCGGACGTCGACGTTTCGAGGAGGCGACGCGCCGGATCTATGCCGGTCCGCCGAACGGTTGGAGCGGCGGCTGGCACCTTGTCCTCATCCCCGGCGCCGCCGGCCCGCGGCGCGACAAGCTGCGGAACGCACTCGGCTGGCTTGGGTTCGGCGCACTCTCGCCCAAGGCCCTGATCCACCCCAACCCCGACGGCAAAGCCCTGGCCTCTGTGATCGGGGAGTTGCCGCTGCCGGAGCGCCCTTTGGTGATCGCGGGAGAGGGGGTCGGCGACAGCGACCCTGCTTCCTTGCACAGGCTTGTCCAGGATTG
>JANQPZ010000203.1 GCA_028285215.1 Rhodovibrionaceae bacterium
CACTGGGAATCGCTGCCGGCTCTGACGGCGCCGCCGGCCTTGCCCGAGGGCGTTCGTCCGCTCAGTGAGGCCGTGCGCGGTGCCCCTGCCCTGGCCCGCCGCCTCTCCCAGGTGGGCGTTGTCGCCGACGCGGCTCAGGGCGCGCGGCTGCAGGCGCAGCTTGCTCCAGGGCAGCGCCTGGTCAGCCGCGAAGGCGCGCTCTGGCGCTGGGACGGGCTGACCGCGAAGGCGGATGCACCGACGGCCGCTGCGGTGCGACTGGCGCAAAAGAACCGCTTGGCCGACCTGCATGAGGAGCTGCGGGACGAGGACAAGGCACTGGCCGGCGCACAAGAGAGCTTCGCGGAGCTGAAGGCAGCCGCCGAAGCGGCTGCCCAGTCGGAACGCGCAACCCGCGAGGCTCAGCGTGCCGCCTATGCGGAGGCCAACCGGGCGCGCGAGACGCGCAGCCAACTGGTCGCCAAGCTGTCTGCGAGCGACTCCAAACTGCAGGCCCTGGAAGAGACGCGCCAAAGGCTGGAAAGCGATCTTGCCGAAGCGCGCGAGGCCAAGGCCGAGGCGGAAACCGACCGGGCCGCCCTGCCAGACTTGGCGGCGGCACGCGCGCGGATCGGCGAACTGCGCGGTGTCTTGGCGGAGCGGCGCAGTGCGCTCTCGGAAGCGGAAGCGCAGGTTCAGGCCCTGCTGCGCGAAAGCCAGCAGCGTTCTAACCGTGCCCATGCGATCGGCCGAGAGATGGAGGCCTGGCGGCGTCGAGCCGAGGAAGCAACGGCTCACGCCGAGGAGTTGCAGGGCCGTCGCACCGAGATTGACGCAGAGCTCAATGAACTGAAGGCCCGACCGGTCGAGCTGGCTGCCAGCCGCGACTCCTTGGCGGATAGCATCGCACAGGCCGAAGCGACCCGCAAAGCGGCAGCCGACGGACTGGCCTCGGGCGAAACCAAGCTTGCCGAAGCCGACCGCGTGCTGAAGCAGGCCGAGCAGGCGCTGGCCGCCGCTCGTGAGGAACGCGTGCGTGCCGAGGGTGCGGTGGAGCAAGGAGAGCAGGGCCTCGCCAACATCTCCGCCCGCGTCCAGGAGCGTCTGGAAGCGGAGATCGAGCAGCTGCTCGACTTGGCCGAGGTCAAGCCGGACCAGGCGCTGCCCCCCCGCGACCAGGTCGAAATCAAAGTGCAGCGCCTGATCCGCGAACGCGAGAACCTGGGCGCCGTCAACCTGCGGGCCGAGGCCGAGGCCAGCGAGCTGGAACAGCAGATCGAGGGCATGCAGAACGAACGCGCCGATTTGGTCGCGGCAATCGCCCGGCTGCGTCAAGGCATCTCCAGCCTGAACCGCGAGGGGCGCGAGCGCCTGCTGGCCGCTTTCGAACAGGTGAACGCCAAGTTCGGCGAGCTCTTCACCCGCCTGTACGGCGGCGGCACCGCGCATCTCAAGCTGACGGAGTCGGAAGATCCGCTGGACGCTGGACTTGAGATCATGGCCAGCCCGCCGGGCAAACGACTGCAGGTGCTGTCGTTGCTGTCCGGCGGCGAGCAGGCTCTAACCGCACTGTCCTTGCTTTTCGCCGTCTTCCTGGTCAATCCGGCGCCGATCTGCGTCCTGGACGAAGTGGACGCGCCACTCGACGACAACAACGTCGACCGCTTCGTCACCTTGGTGGACGAACTGGCACAGGAACTGGACACCCGCTTTCTGGTCGTCACCCACCACCGCCTGACCATGGCGCGCGTGGATCGGCTGTTCGGTGTGACCATGTCGGAACGCGGCGTGTCCCAGCTTGTCTCCGTCGACCTGGAGGCGGCGGAGGCCTTGCGGGAAGCCGGCTAGGGGTTCGAATCGCAAGTCGGAGGCGAGCGATCCCGGCTCACTGCAGTCTGATCTGCGTTCCCTCATTACTTTTCCTGTAAAATCAAGGACGTGCAGCCCTTTCGCACCTGCGTCCTTCGCCCTTGACCTGCGGGAGGGCGATCCGTAATGTTCGCGCGCTTTTCAGCGTGGTCTTTCGCTGGTGGCGGGGGTTATCGTTCGGGCGTACCGCACAGGTTTCCCGACTACGGCAGACCGGACAGGCATCCGGGATCGCCGACCTGTGCAAGGGGAGTGCCCACCCATGGCAGCTAAGCCCGGGTCACGCGAACCGTCGCCGTCAGATGACGGTTTCGACGCACGGCTCAAGGCGGCGCAGCAGCGGCGCGAGGCGGAAAAGTCGAAGTGGAAGCGCATCGAAACCCATGGCCCAAGCGGCTTGGGGATCGGCATGCGAATAGCATCGGAGATCGTGGCGGCCATCCTGGTGTCGACCGCCATCGGGCTGATGCTGGACCGGTTTCTGGGCACCAAACCTTGGATGCTGATTCTTTTCATCATCCTGGGGTCGGGCGCCGCCATGAGTAACGTGATCCGCACCGGCAAGGAGCTGGAGCGGAAGCAGAAAGAAGCGAAGGCTCGGGCGGCCGCGCAGGCGCAGTCGGAAGATGCCGCGGAGCCCAGAGGACAAGACGAAGGCCGGAACTAGGGCAAGCGAGGATTAGGGCGAAACGTGGCTGAGACAGCAAATGGGGCCGAGGCGAGCTTCCCCGTCGACCCTCTCTATCAGTTCGTGATTCAGCCGATCGTGCCGATTGAAATCGGCGGCGTCGATATGTCCTTCACCAATTCGTCGCTGTGGATGTTCATCACCATCGGTGTTGTGACCGCGCTGCTCACATTCGCCACGCGTCGTCGGGCCCTGGTGCCGGGACGCCTGCAGTCGATCGCCGAAATGCTGTACGAGATCGTCGCCAACATGGTGCGGGACAACGTCGGGAGCGCGGGCCGGGCGTACTTCCCCTTCATCTTCACGCTCTTCATGTTCGTGCTGTTCGGCAACCTGCTGGGCATGGTGCCGAGTTCCTTCACCTTCACCAGCCACATCGTGGTGACCTTCTTCATGGCGATCACGATCTTCATCGCCGTGACGATCATCGGCTTCGCGCGACACGGGTTCGGCTATCTTCGGCTGTTTTTTCCGCATGGCGCGCCGGCCTGGACCGCGATCATCCTGGTGCCGGTGGAACTGATCTCGTACTTCTCGCGGCCGGTTAGCCACTCGATGCGCCTTTTCGCCAACATGATGGCGGGCCACATCCTGCTGAAGGTCTTCGCAGGCTTCGTGCTGCTACTCGGCGTTGCCGGCGTCGTGCCGCTGGCCGCACTCGTGGGCATCACCGCGCTCGAGTTCCTGGTGGCCACTCTGCAGGCCTACATCTTTACCATCTTCGCTTGCGTCTACCTCCACGACGCACTCTATCTCCACTAGACCTTGGACCCGAACCCCAACGGACGGGTCGATGCAATCAACGTAAAACTTGGGAGTTGACGAAATGGATGTCGAAGCTGCGCGCATGATCGGTGCCGGTCTGGCCACACTGGGCATGATCGGTGCTGGCCTGGGCCTGGGCAATGTCTGGTCGAGTTACTTCTCCGCGATCGCGCGGAACCCGGCCTCGAAGGACGAAATCGGCGCCAGCATCTGGATCGGCTTCGCCGTGACGGAAGCCATCGCAATCTTCGCGCTGGTCGTCGCGCTGCTCATCCTGTTCGGCTAGAGTGCTGCGTCTTGCGGCTGCGACTGCACCGGATTTCGCCTCCTCCGGGACGGATCTCGGGCAAGACGCAGCCGCAAGCGGTTTTGTCCAATCGAAGCCGTCTGCAGTCTGCCGCGATTGGACCATTCGTTCGACGAGTAGCCTAGGGTGACCAAAGCCGTGAGCCCCACTGCCTTCCGCCTTTCAGTCTTCTGTCCGTTTGCACGGCGCGTCGGCGCGCATTGCGGTGCCGCTGCGGCGGCCATGACGATGCTTGTTGCGGCAGGGCCCGCGCTGGCTGCCGAGCCGCAAGGCGGTCTGCCGCAAATCACCCAGACCGACACCTATGCCGGCCAGATCTTCTGGACGATCGTGACCTTCGGCATCCTCTATCTGGTGATGTCTCGAGTCGTGATCCCGCGGATCGGCAACGCCATGGAAGAACGGCAGGACAAGATCGACGACGATCTTACCCGGGCCGGAAAACTGAAGAGCGAGGCCGAACAGGTCATCCAGGAGTACGAGGCCGCCCTGGCGACGGCCCGGGCTGCGGCACGCGAAACGCATCGCGAAGCCCTGGAAGCCTGGAGTAAGAAGGCGGACCAACGCGAGCAGGCCTTTGCCGAGAAGCTCGGCAGTCAGACGAACGAGGCGGAAGCGCGCATCGCCACCGCAAAAGCAGAGGCCCTGGCCAACCTAAAGGAGGTTGCCACCGAGATATCGGCGGCAGCGACGGTGAAGCTGGTGGGCAGCGCGCCCGAATCGGCTGAGGTCAAGAAGGCGGTCGATGCCAGCATGACCGGCTCGGCCGGCGAGGGAGGGCAGGCCTGATGCTCGGCAGTGAATACACCTGGATCACACTCGCCCTCTTTATCTTCTTCGCCCTGGTTTTCTGGAAGGGCTTCCGGCCGATACTGAGGTCCCTCGACAACCGCGCCGAACGTATCCGCAAGGAGCTCGACGAGGCCCAGACCCTGCGCGAAGACGCCCAGAAGATGCTGGCCGAGTACAAGCGCAAGCAGCGCGACGCCCTCAAGGAAGCCGATGAGATCGTCGCGCATGCCAAGGCCGAAGCGGAGCGCCTGCGCAAGTCGGCCGAGGCGGACCTGGAAGCGTCGCTGAAGCGCCGCGAAGAACTGGCCATGGCCAAGATCGAGCAGGCGGAGCTGACCGCCATCAATGAGGTGCGCAACCAGGCGGTCGATGTTGCGGTCGCCGCGGCGGCAAAGCTGATCGCCCAGCAGGTCGACGACAAGAAGGCCGAAGAACTGACCTCTTCGGCGATCCGGGACGTTGCGCAGCGGCTGAACTGACCTCTCCACCCGCAACGGCGCCTGTATCGACCGGCCTTTTATCAGCTTTTCGACCACACATCTGGCGTCTGCGCTATGGTTTGCGCCCCGGTCCCGACGGCCGGGGCGCTGTTTTTGCGGGAGGAACGAGAAGCATGGGCGAGAACACGAGCGCGGTTGAAGCGCCTGCCGACGAGATCGGATTTGCGGATTTCCTGAAGGTCGACATCCGCGTCGGTCGCATCCTGCAGGCGGAGCCCTTTCCCGAGGCGCGCAGGCCTGCAATCAAACTCTGGGTCGACTTCGGCGAGCCGATCGGCCTGCGCAAGACCTCGGCGCAGATCACCAAGTACTACAAGCCCGAGGAACTTCCGGGGCGCCAGGTGCTGGCGGTGGTCAACTTTCCGCCGAAGCAGATCGGTAAGTTCATGAGCGAGATCCTGGTCCTCGGCGTGCCGGACGCCGACGGCGAGGTCGTGATGCTGAGTCCCGACCGCGAGGTTCCCCTCGGCGGCCGGATGTACTGACGCCGAAACCTCCCGGCCCAGTAGCGCCGGGCCGCGAACCGATATCGCTGTCCGCCCGAAATCCCTGCCCGCTAAGACGATTCTGTTCCGGGTCCCGCATGACGGCGCATGGCAACGCGGCTTTCCGGATGCAGCCCCCGGGCGGCTTGCCGCGCCATCTCCGCCGTCAAGGCCGCGCTGCGCTCGTCCTCCGGCACCTTCTCGAATCCGAGACGCCGGTAGTAGGGGGCATTCCAGGGCACTTGGCGAAAGGTGGTCAACAGCAACCAGCGGCACCCTCGCCGCAGCGCCACCTCCAGGACGGCCTCGATCAAGCGTGCGCCGATCCGTCGCCCCGCAGCCTCCGGCAGGACGTTGAGTTCACCCAGATACAGATCCCCCGCCATCGGCGCGTAAAGCGCAAAACCGAGCAGGCAGTCGCGAGAATCGGTCGCAACCAGAATGCCCTCTTCCGAGGCGAGGTCTTCGAGCGCCGCCAGCTCGGTCGGCGACATACGCGCCACCCTCGGATGGGCGGAGCTCCGGAACCGCTGCGCTGCAGCAGCTTCGATCTGGCGCAGCATCGGCAGCTCCTCCCGTCGCGGCGCGCGCAAACGAAGGGGCAGTGCCTGAT
>JANQPZ010000207.1 GCA_028285215.1 Rhodovibrionaceae bacterium
TCCAGCCAGACCAGCAGGGCCAGCACCAGGACGAACAGGCCGTCGACCTCCTGATCGAAACGCGCTCCGAAAGGACTGGCGCACTTCCGCCGCCGCGCCAGGAAACCGTCGAGACCGTCCAGCGCCAGCACCGCCAGAGCCAGAAGCGGGATGGACCAGCCGAGCGCCGAGGGCGCCGTCTGGCCGACGAGGCCCGCCAGCAGGCTCACCACCACGGCGCGGAGCAGCGTAACCGCATTGGCCGGGCCGAAGGCCGTTTGCGGCAGGTGCGCCGGCAGGCCCAGCCGAACCGCCGCGGCCACCGCGAGGTAAACCGCCAGCGACTGCCACAGCACGGGATGGGACAGCCCCTGCAGCTCCACCAGAAGGGCGGCCGCCAGGGCAGCGCAGCAGAGGCCGAGAACCAGGGCGAAAGCGGCCGAGGCCTTGAGCTGGCGAAAAGAGGCGCCGCGAGACGTATTCATTAAGGACATGGCGAAAGCATCCGAACCAAACAGTAGGCTGCGATCGCGTAAGCGACCAGTCCTACGCAAGGTTGCGCGCTTACGCCGCGACCCTTTCGGCTGGCCGGCCGGCCGAAAGCGCCGACGGCGCCGGCAGCCGCTGCAGACTGTCCAGCAAGGCTTCGGCCCGGCGTATCGTTTCCGGCACGAAGCGCTCGTCCACGGTCGCGAACAGCCAGCGCGTCGCGGCGGCGGCCTTCGGATGGGCCGTCGTCCAGGCCAGCAGCGGCCCGGTCGCCCACCCCACCGCGGGCAGCAACAGCCAGAAGGTCATGCCGGGCGCCGCCGCGACGAAGGCCAGGCCTGCGAGCAGCGCGGCACCGGCCAGATGCCAGCGGTGCCAGGTCAGCAGCTCGCTCCAGCGCGGACAGGCTTCGTCCCGCTGCTGCCGGCCCCAGCCGCTGTCGCGGCCGGCCACCAGCTCCATTAGGAAGCGGGCGTGAAAGAACAGCACGGCGGGCGCCAGCAGAACCGTCAGCAGCGTTTCCGCGAGAGTCGAGGCGACCACCGCGACGGTCCCGCCCATGCCGCGCCGGCGCGTCCGGTCGAGCAAGGTGTCCAGCAGAGCGAGCAGTTTGGGCGTGAACAGCAAGGTGCCGCTCGCCATCAGGGCGCCGGCCGCCAGGAAGGGATCCAGCGCCAGCGCGTCCGTCAGCCCCAAGAGCGCACCGCCGATCACCAGCGCCAGCCAAAGCGGCGCGATCGCGTAGGTGGCGATGCCGAGCAACAGATGGATGCGGCTGACGGGATGCAGCTTCGGCCAGCCGAGCACGCGCAGGTGCTGAAGGTTGCCCTGGCACCAGCGCCGGTCCCGCGCCAGGTGGTCCAACAGACTGGGCGGTGTCTCTTCCCAGCTGCTGCCGAGATCCGGCAGCATCCAGATCTCCCATCCGCCGCGGCGCAGCAGCGCGGCCTCGACGAAGTCGTGGCTGAGGATATGCCCACCCCAGGGCGCCGCCCCGCTCAGGCGCGGCAAGTGCGCGCAGTCGGCCCAGGCGCGCGCGCGGATAATGGCGTTATGGCCCCAGAAGTTGCCGTCGCGCCCTTGCCACAAGGCCTGACCGGTCGCCGCAATGGGACCCATCAGGGCGGCGGAGAACTGCTGCAGCCGAGCGAAGAGACTGTGCCGGCGGGCCAGCCGCGGCGCCGTCTGGATCAGCCCGGCCTTCGGGTTCGCCTGCATCGCCCGTACAAGCTGCGCGACCGTCTCGCCGCTCATCAGGCTGTCGGCATCCAGCACCAGCAAGTGATCGTAGCGCGACGCCCAGCGCCGGCAGAAGTCGGCGATGTTGCCCGCCTTCTTACCGACGTTGTCCTGCCGCCGGCGGTAGTGCACGGCCATCGGCAGCCGGGCGGCCAGATGGCTGCGCATCGCTTCCTCCTCGGCAGCCACGGCGTCCTGCCGGGTATCGCTGAGGATGAAGAGATCGAACTGTCCGGCGAGGCCGAGTGCGGACAGCTCCTCCCCCATCGCCTGGAGATTGGCGCCCCAGGCCGCCGGGGACTCTTCGTAGACCGGCATCAGCATCGCGGTGCGCGTGACGATCGGCGCCCGCGCTTTCGGCAGGGCGAGACCGGCCGGCAGCCATCCGAGACGCCGTCCCAGAAACCCGAGCAGAGCGTGACCGGCGGACCAGGCGATCCACAGCGTCGGCAGCGTAAACAGCACCAGCGCCGCCGCATCCGCCGCACTGAAACCGTCCGCCGCCAAAGCCCGGGTGGCCAGCGACAGCACCGCGAGCGCGCCCAGCAGCGCCGCGGTCAGAGCGATGCCGCGCCGCAGGCAGACAAGACAGAGACGGTAGAAAAGCCCGGGCAATACCGGAGCAGCCTCGGCTACGCGGTCCATTGATAGCTCCAGGTTTCGGTCAGGCGGCGACCGTCGAGCTGCAGATGGCACCACAGCTCGACCGGACCCTCGCCGGTGGGCTCCAGATTGAAGAAAGCGCGCCATCCCCCCAGAGGCGGATTGGGCTTCGCAATCGGCGGCGAAACACGCCCGTTTTGGACTTGCACAACGGCATCGACGGCAGCATCAGTCGACATTGTGGCAAGCTCTGGGCCCGCAAAGTCGATCACAAATTTGCGCCTCGGCCCCTCTTGCCGCTCCTGCGATCGGCCGTCATCGACCGCCCCGGCCCAGGTTGCCGCGACTTCGCCCAGCTCGGACTCCACGGGCGCCGTCCAGCTCCAGTGCAGGCGATAGCGCAGCGATTTCGGCTGCAGCGCCTCCGCAGGTTCGGCCGAGACCCAGGCCGCCACGATGTTATCGTGAGTCTCGTCCGGCGTCGGCAGTTCGATCAGCTCGACCCGACCGGGGCCCCAGGCGTCGAGGGGTTCGACCCACAGACTGGGCCGCAGGTCGTAGCGCGCCTCAAGATCCTGATAATCCTGGAAGTCGCGGGTTCTTTGCATCAGTCCGAACCCGCGCGGACTGTCGTCGCCGAAGACGCTGATCCGCGGCTGCGAGGGGTTGACCAGCGGTCGCCAGATGCGCTCGCCCCGGCCGGTGTAGAGCGCCAGCCCGTCGGAGTCGTGCACCCGCGGCCTGAAGTCGTCGCCGGTGCGCTGGTGATGGGGCGCCAGGAGGAACATCGAGGTGAGCGGCGCGACCCCCAGCTTGGCGATGGTCCGGCGTGGAAACACCACCGCATCGACATCGCAGATCGTGCTCTCGCCGGGGCGAAAGACGAAACTATAGGCTCCGGTGATGCTGTCGCCCTCCAGCAGGGCATGCACGGTCAGCTGACCGGCGCCCGCATCCGGCCGCTCCAGCCAGAACTCCGTGAAGGCCGGGAACTCCTCTCCGTCCGGTGCCAGGCTGTCGACCGCGATACCCCGCGCCGAAACCCCGAAGTGATGCCCCCTGCCCAGCGCGCGGAAATAGCTGGCACCGAGAAAGGCGGCGAGTTCGTCCTGCACGCCGGGGGCATTCAGCGGATAGAAGGTTCGGAAGCCTGCGAACCCCATTGACTGCGGCAAAGGCCCCGGGTCGCCGACCAGCGGTCCGAAGCGGAACAGCGAGGGGTCGTAGCGCAGTTCGCGAGACGCGCCCTCCGAGACGTCGTGGATCTTCACCACGCGGCGATACAGGAAGCCGGGGTGAAAGAATTCCGCGGTGAAACGCGAGCCCGTTTCCGCCCAGAGCGCCTCGTTTCGGTCGTAGCGAATGTCGCGGTAGGCGTCGTAGCCGAGGTCCGCGAGTGTGCCTTCGACTGGCCGCCATTCCCGCGGAGGTTGATGGGCGAGATCGCGCGCTCTTACTCTGATGTCATCGACCGAAAACGGCACGGCGTCGCCGAACTCGGGCGCGGCCAGCGATCTACGCGCACCGATCGCGCCAGAGGCCCAGGCCGCAGACGATAAGGAGAGCATGGCAACGAGAAAGTGACGTCGGTTCATGTTCACGCAAGACTACGTAGAAAAGCGGCTGCGCACACCGTTTCTCGTGCGGCTGCAAGCTGGCGGGCTGTTTTGAGGACCGCGAACGCCGCGGCTGGGAAAAGTTAACGGCGGCTTGGCGAAACGGTTCGGTAAAATTTTGTGAGATACTTGTGGTTACTGTCGATTCCCGGGCGACCTCGCCCTGAAGACAAAATGGTTTACATTGCCCACTGCTTCCACCGGAGTGTGATAAGGTGTGCGCATGAATATCCTGCTCGTGGACGACGACCGCGATCTGCGCGGGATGGTGATGACCCTGCTCGCACGGGACCGCTTCGAGGCGCGCGAGGCCGAGACGGCGGCCGACATGCGCCGGCAACTGACCGAGCATACGCCGGATCTGATCCTCTTGGATGTTCGCCTCCCGGATGCAGACGGTTTCGAACTGCTGAAGGAGATCCGGCAAGACAGCGCCATTCCCGTGATCATGTTGACCGGAGTCGACACGCCGGTCGACCGCGTGCTGGGCCTCGAGTTCGGGGCAGACGACTATATCTGCAAGCCCTTCGAGCCGCGGGAACTGGTCGCACGCATCAAGACCGTCCTCCGCCGCAGCAACCCCCGCGAGGAGGTCGGCAGCGATCAGGAAAGCGTCACGCTGCACTTCGCCGGCTATGTCCTGGATCTCACCCATCGCCAGTTGATGCGAGAGGACGGTGAGGACATCGAACTGACCAGCGGCGAATTCGATCTGCTCCGGGCGCTCGCCGAGGCGCCGAACCGTCCCCTGACCCGGGACCGGCTGCTCGATCTGACCCGGTCCCGCGAGTGGTCGCCCTTCGACCGTTCGGTCGACGTCCTGATTGGCCGCATCCGCAAGAAGCTGGAACCCGACCCGACACGGCCCACGCTGATCAAGACGGTGCGGACCGTAGGCTACATTCTGGCCAGCAAGGTCGAGCGCCGCGGTGCCCGCCAGAGCAGCAGTTCGGCCGCACCCGGCATGACGGCCTGAAGAGAGAGCGCGTCAGGTCGCGGCAGGTTGAGCGACGGTCGGGGCCAGCGCAGCTTCGAGCGCACCGAGCAGGGTGCGCCGGCTAAAGGGCTTGTGCAGGATATCGGTGGCCCCGAGTTGCGCGGCGCAGTCGAGCAAGTCCAGCTTGTCGGGCCAGCGGCCCCCACCGGACATCACGATAATCGGCAGATCCACGCTTTGTTCGCGAAAGGCGCGAAGCGTCTCGATCCCGTCGCGCCGAGGCATGAAGAGGTCGGTAATGACCAGATCGGCCCAGCGGACCCAGCCCTGCAGATCGTCGAAGACCTCGCCGCCGTCGCCGGCGACGACGGCCTCGTGTCCTGCACGCTTGAGCTGAAGGCGCAGAAGCTCGCGCAGGTCCTCGTCGTCGTCGATGATCAGAATGTTGGCCACGCCGCGCCTCCCCACTGGGCTGTTGGGGGATCGTCGCAAGTCCACGCAAACCTCGATTAACTCGGGAATGAACCGGCGGTAAAGAAGCGTAAACGGCCGTTTACGCAACGCGGTGCGGCATGGCGCCTCGCTCCTCCGGGCCGCGGGCCTCCAGGGCCTGCCGGACGGCCTCGCGCAAGGCTGCGGGCTCCAGAGGTTTGCGCAGCAGCGCGACGGCGCCGCAGTCTTGCGCCCGGACGCCTTCCAGGCTCTCGGTGGAGGCGACCATGAGAATGACCGGCAGGTCCGGCCGGTGCCGGTGCAGCAACGCGACAGGGTCGTCTTTGTCGTGCGACGCGGGGCTTCCCTCGCTGAGGACCAGGTCGACATCCGGCCGGTGTTTCAGCCGTTCCAGCGCCTCTCCCATCGAGCCGACGACCTCGACATCCGGAGTGCCGAGCCGGCGCAGGCAGACCGCCGCCATCTCGGCGGCTTCGGGATCCTCGTCGACGACAAGAACCCCGCCGCCGGCCCTGTTGTCCGGCGTTTCCACCGCCCGGCCGTCGGCCTCGCGCCGCGCATCGCTGACCCCGGCCCGCGGGGAAACCGACATTCGGGAAGTC
>JANQPZ010000208.1 GCA_028285215.1 Rhodovibrionaceae bacterium
GGCGTGGAGCCGACGCCCGAGATGGCCGCCGCCTGCCGCGCCCGCGGCGTGGAGGTCGTTGAGAAGCGGATCGAAGATCTGGGATCGGAGGTCGGGCAGGCCGATGTCGTCTGCGCCTTCGAAGTGATCGAGCATCTCTTCGCCCCGCGCCGCTTTCTGGCCGGGATCGCGCCCCGTGTCGCCGCAGGCGGGCTACTGGTCCTTTCCTGCCCCAACGGCGAGGGCTTCGATATCGAGATGCTGGGGGCTCGGTCCCAGGCGGTCGACGCTGAACACGTCAATCTCTTCAACCCGCGCTCCCTCTCCGCTCTGGTCGAAGAGGCGGGCTTCGAGGTGCTGCGCGTTCACACGCCCGGCCGGCTCGACGCCGAGATCGTGCGAGACGCGGCCCTGGCCGGCGAGGTCGCGCTGCCCCCCTTCCTCAAGCGCGTGCTGCTGGAGGAGTGGGACAGGCTCGGCTGGCCCTTCCAGCAGTTCCTGGCGGAACAGGGCCTCTCGTCGCACATGTGGCTGGCCGCCCGAAAGGTGGCGTGAAGCGGATGTCCAAGACGGCCCGTTCCAACCTGGAGGCTGCGATCCGGCGCTGCTACAGCACCTGGGGCGAGCGCTACTACGACGACTACTACGCCTCGGACAGCGCCTACCCACCGATCCATACCGATATCGTCCGCGACCTCTTGCGGAGGGAGGCGGCAGGCTCCCTGCTGGACGCCGGCTGCGGCCCGGCCTCCATGCTGCGCGATCTGGCCCTGCCCGGGCTGGAGCGCTACGGCTTCGATATGACGCCGGAGATGGTGGACGAAGCCCGCCGCGTGCTCGGCGACCAGGGACTGCCGGCGCAGCGGGTCTGGCAAGGCAGCGTGCTGGACGCCGCCGCCTTCGCAGCATCGTCCGACACGCCGGCGGGCGGCTTCGACGCCGCCATCTGCTTCGGCGTGCTGCCCCACATCCCGGCGGAGGCCGACGCGGAGGTGATCGCCCATCTGCGCGACGCCCTGGCGCCCGGCGGGATGGTGGCGGTCGAGGCGCGCAACGAGCTGTTCGGGCTCTTCACGCTGAACCGCTACAGCCGTGAGCTGTTTCGCGACCGCCTGATCCGCGAAGAGGCCCTGATCGAAACGGCGAAAACGCCGAGCGAGCGCGAAGCCCTAAGAGCGGCGCTGGAAAGCCTCGACGCGCGCTTTCGCACCGATCTGCCGCCCCTCCGCGGCGGCTATGCGGACGAGCCGGGCTACGACGAGGTCTTGTCGCGCACCCACAATCCCTTCGAACTGCGCGCGCAGGCCGAGGCGGCCGGCTTCGAGGACGTCCGCACCCTTTTCTACCATTACCACGCCCTGCCGCCGATGCTGGAGGCGGAGTCTCCCGCGCTCTTCCGCCGCGCCAGCCTGGCCATGGAGGACCCGGAGGACTGGCGCGGGCACTTCATGGCCTCCGCCTTCATCCTGGTCGCCCGGAAGCCGGGATGAGGGAGGCGAGATGACGACCGCAACGCTTGTCTCCTCCCGTCCCGCCGAACTGCGCGACGACGGCTGGGCCGCCCATAACATCTGGCAGCACAGCGCCAGCGTGCGTTCACTCTATACCGCCCGAGCACGCGACGAGGCGGAAGAGATGGACTGTCTCGCCCAGGCCGCAGAGTTGCTGGCCCCTCTGACGGCGCCCGGCGACAGCGTGATCGACGCCGGCTGCGGCAGCGGCTATTTCTTCCATTCCCTGCGTAAACGAAACCTGCCGCTCGCCTACCACGGCTTCGACGCCAACGCCGACTTCATCGAGATTGGCCGCCGCGAGCTGTCGCACTTCGGGCTGCCGCCGCAGCATCTGCAGGCCCTGCGCCTGGAGGACTTCCAGGGCAGCGCCGATCACCTCCTGTCGATCAATCTGCTGTCCAACCTGGACAACTACCACCGGCCGCTGGAGCGCCTTCTGAAGGCCGCGCGCAAATCCCTGATCTTGCGGGAGTCGATCAAGGACGGTGCCGCCTATCGCTACGTCCGCGATGCCTATCTGGACCCCGGCGTCGCCTTGTCGGTGCACGTCAACGCCTACGACCGGCAGGACCTGATCGGCTTCATCGAGACCCAAGGCTTCGCCGTTTCCGAGGTGGTGGATCGGCGCAGCGGCGGGCAGCCGGAGACCGTGATCGGCTATCCGCACTGGTGGAGCTTCCTGGTCGCGACGCGGCGTCGCCGACCGGACTAACGAACGACGAGAGCTTTCAGATCATGTCCCGTCTTGCAGGCCTTATCCGCTTTTCGGAACCGCGCCCCGGAGATGCCGCGGGCGTCGAACGGATGCTGACCAGCCTTCCCGGCCATCGCAACGCGACGGTCGGCGCCGGGACGGGGCGTCTGGGCCATCGCACCTGGCTTCCGTCCGGTCCGGCAGGCGGTGCCGGCGCGTACGAGGGGCTGCTGCTCGCCATCGACGGCTGTCTGCTGAACGGCAGGGAGCTGCAGGAGGAGACCGGTCTGGGAGACGCCAGTGACCTTCAGTTGATCGCCCATTTGATCCGGCAGCGGGACTTCGCTTCGGCCCTTGAGCGGCTGGAAGGTGACTTCGCCCTGGCCGTCGTCGATCCGGTCTCGCGCCGGCTCTGGCTGGCGCGCGACCGCCTGGGCGTGAAGCCGCTCTACTGGACGCACCTGCCGGGCGGCCTTGCCTTTGCGTCGCAGCCCCGGGCCTTGCTGACTCTGCCGGAAGTCCCGCGCGAGCTCGACCGCAACTTCGTTGCCCGCTTCGGCGCCTGCCACTACCGCGGTATCGACGCGGTTCCGGAAGCTTCCCCCTACGCGGCCATAGGTCAGATCCCGGCCGGGCACTATCTGGAAACGCGTCCGAATGCCGACCCACGGCTCCGCAGCTGGTGGCAGTTGGAGAGCGCGCCGGAATTCGCAGTCGAGCGCGCCGAGGAACTGGCCGAGACCTACAGAGCCCTGCTGTTCGAGGCGGTGCGCAAGCGGGTCGCCACGGCCACACGGCCGATCTTCTCGCTGTCGGGCGGCCTCGACTCCTCCTCCGTGCTCTGCAGCGCCGCCGAGGTTACCGGACGGCGACAGGAAGCGGTCTCCAGCGTCTACGTCGATCCGCTCTACGACGAGCGCCACGAGATCCGGGACGTGGTGGAGACGGCCGTCTCCCAATGGCACATGATCGAGGTGGGCGACAGCCTGGACCTCTTCGACCTGGTCGCGGAGCTGGTCGCGATCCACGACGAACCGGTGGCGACCGCCACCTGGCTGTCTCACCACCTGCTCTGCCGGGAGGTCGCGGCCGGTGGATTCGACGCGCTGTTCGGCGGCCTTGGCGGCGACGAACTGAATGCCGGAGAATACGAGTACTTTCCGCTGCACTTCGCCGACCTGCGCAGGGCAGGACGCGAGGCGGAGCTATCCGGTGAAGTCGCTGCCTGGGCGCAACACCACGATCATCCGATCTTCCGGAAGGACGCCGCCGCCGCGGAAAGGATGATGGCGCGCCTGTCCGACCCGGCCCGGCCCGGACAATGCAGGTCGGATCCCGAGCGGCTGTTCCGCTATCGCCCGCTGCTGACGGAGGAGTGGGACCGGCTTGACGGCTTCCGGCCGGACATGAGCGGTCCTTTCGAGAGTTACCTGAAGAACCGCACCTTCCAGGACATGTTCCGCGAGACCCTCCCCTGCTGCCTGCGCGCCGAGGACCGGCAGTCCGCCGCCTTCGGCCTGGCCCATCACGATCCCTTCCTGGATCACACGCTGGTTGCCTTCATGTATCGGGTGCCGGGCGACCTGAAGATTCGGGATGGGGTAACGAAGCAGCTTCTGCGCCACGCGATGCAAGGCGTTCTGCCGGAGGCGACCCGCACCCGCATCGCCAAGACCGGCTGGAACGCGCCGGCTCACCGCTGGTTCGGCGGCCGTACGCTGGAGGCCCTGCGCGACCGCGTCCGGTCGACCGGCTTTCGCAGCCGCGGCGTCTTCGACCCCGCCGCGGTCGAGGCCCTGCTGGATGAGCACGCAGAGATCGTGGCCGACACGCAGCCTCGGGAGAATCACATGATGTTTCTATGGCAGCTTCTGAATCTGGATCTCTGGATGGAGCGCCATGCGGAGATCACGGAAACGGCCCCTCAGCAGCCGCACGCCGCTTCGATTCTCTAAAGCACGATCGTCTCAGGGGGGATCGCCAGAGCGATGCCACCTAAGGCGATCCTACTCTATGGCTCCGGCGTAAATCTCGCCAAGCTCGACAGGCGTCTCGGCTACTCGGCGGCGTCGGGCAGACGGGCCGGCAGACCCAGAAGCTCCGGCTGCTCCGCCGCGAGCTGACAGTACCAGTCGACATAGGCGTTGAAACCGCGCTCCAGCGGGTACTGTGGATCGTAGCCGAGCAGCGAGCGCGCTTTCTCGACCGAGAGCGTGCCGCGTTCGGGCATCAGGCGGTCGCGCGGATGGTGCTCGATCTCGATCTCTGGGAAACGGTCGCGAACGATCTCCGCGATATCGTTCAACGAGCGGCCGTTGCCGTAGGTCAGGTTGAAAGCCTGGTTGCGAGCCTCGGGCTTGGCGATGGACAGGCAGATACCCTGGATCAGATCTTCGATGTAGGTGAAGTCGAGCGCATCGCTGCCGTCGCCGTTGATCGTCACGGGGTTGCCGCGCACCGCATTCTCGATGAAGGCCTGCCCGACCCGCCGGCTGACACAGCGCTCCCCGTAGAGCGCGGAGGGACGGACGATGGTGTACTCGAGCCCGAAGACCTGATTGTAGGCGATCACCAACTTCTCGCCCGCGAACTTCAGCGCGCCGTAGATGCCGATGGGCTCGCAGACCCGGTCTTCTTCCACGGCATCGCCGTTGAAGTTGCCGTAGACCATCGAGGAGGAGAAGAAGATGAAGTGCGCCTTGCGGTCGCGCACGCAGTCCAGCGCGTTTTCCAGCGTGCGCATCGAGTGATCGAAGGTGCTGTAGGGGTCCTTGTTGGCGCGGTTGGCATGGGCCACCGCCGCCAGTTGGACCACGCAGTCGGGTTCAATGGATTCGAGATGACGGCTCAGCACCTGGTAGTCGCGCGCATCGACGATATGCAGCGGGATCCCCTTTTGCGACAGGAGCTGGAGGCGCTGATTGATGAAACCGACGTAGAGACCGGCATTGGGATTCCTGTCGAGGCCGTGGGTGTAGGCGCCCAGGTTGTTGACCTGCAGGCTGTCCACGATCTGCGGTTTGGCGCCCAGCTCCTGCAGGGCCAGCGCCAGGTTGTGGCCGATGAAGCCGGCTCCGCCGATCAGGGCGATCCGCCGCCCTTTCAAAGCCTGCCGCAGTGTCTTCTGCTGCTCGGCAGCGAAACGCGTTCTCACAGGATCGATCCTCCGTGGCGTATTCCCGCAGGTCCATACGCCGGGATGGCGTAACGCACCCCGCCCAAGCTGCCAGCAAGAAGGTTAACAAAGCTCAAAGGCCGGACCGTGCCTGTCATCCGTCGCTATCGCCGGCAAGGCCGAGGTCTCGCCGCAGGGCATCGCGGATTACGGGAACCGCTTGAACCAGCGGTGTGCCGTAAGGGTAATCGAAGACTTTCTGCGACGGGAAGAACGGCACGCGATCCGTGCCAAGCATGCACCAGGCCGGACCGACGGTGAATTCGTAGGTCGGGCAACCGATCCCGGCGGACAAAACCGAACAGGTCGTATTGGGCGCTACGACAGCCGCCAGAGCGGCGTTGAGAGCCGCCACCTCGTCGAGATCGTCGGTTAGATCGAGTTCGTCTTCCAGACTGAGAATACGGCCCGGCCAGCGGCGTTCCGCCTCGGCCAGTTCTTCGCGAGCATCGCCGTACTGCAGGCTGACGAAGCGGGCGCCGGACAGCGTGAAGATCGGCGCCAGATCCTCGAGCTGCAGGTACCAGTGGTTCCGCCCCGTATGCAAGAGCATCGAGCGCCAGCAGAGTCCGATGACAGGCTCCGGCCCCAGCGCAGCGAGACGTCTGCACCAGTGGTCGACGCGCAGCGGATCGGCCTTCAAGAAACCGACCGCGCTGCTGAAATCTTCCAGGTTCCGGCGCACGACGACCGGCAGACTGCCGAGATACATGGCGTAGTCGAAATCGCTCTCGAAGGACGCAGCCGAGGGTTTCTCCGGTGTCTGAAGCGCGTCGCAAACCTCGATGTCGGGGAAGGATCGCGCGACCAGCCTGCGGATCTTGGGATGCACCTCCAGGGAGAGCTTGGCCTCGACGCCGGGCCCCTTGGCGAAGTCCTCGAGACAGGAGAGAAACATCACCTGGTCGCCAATGCCTTGCTCAGCGATGAGTCCCAAGTGTTTGCCCGCAAGCGGCTCGCCGCTCCAGATCGGCTTGAAGGTCACGCGCCAGCCATGACGAAGATTGGCGTGCGCACCGACTTCGTAGTGATCCCAACCCTCGGCGAGCCGGCCGGTTCCGAGCAGAGCGAAGGACTTGTTGTAAAGCGCGCCGGGCGACAGCGGGGCGCAGCGTCCCGCCTCCTCGAAGGCCGCCACAGCCTCCGCATGCCGAAACTGCCGCTTGCGCAGAACGCCCAGATTGTTCCAGGAGGCCGCGCGGCCGGGATCGATCGCGATCGCACGATCGAGAAGCTCTTCGGCTTTCTCGAGATCGCCGCGTTCGGTGTCGATGCGCGCCAGGCTGCAGAGAGCGGCGGCATGATCGGGCGTGCGCTTCAGAACGGTGTCGAGAAGTGCGCAGGCTTCGTCGATCCGGTCCAGTTCCAGAAGGCAATCGGCCTTTGCCGAAGCGAAGCGATCGGAAGCCGGATCGAGCGAAATCGCCTGGTCGATCGCGGCGAGAGCCTCGTCGAACTTACTCATGCGCATCAGCACGACTGCGAGTAGGGAATGCAGATTCGCGATGCCGGGATGATGTTGAAGGGCGCGGTTCAGCAAAAGCCGAGCTTCGCCGTTGCGGCCGAGGCCGTAGAGCATGTTCGCGTAGTTGCCGAGCACCTCGGCGCTTTCGGGCTCCAAGAGGATGGCGTCCTTGAAGACCTCTTCGGCTTCTTGATAGTGGGACAGGTGAATCATCGCGAGCGCCAGCGTCATGCGAGCGTCGATGCGCGACACGTCCAAAGCAAGTGCCTTCTCCGCCGCCAGAACCGCTCCCTCCGGATCACCCGAAGCCAGCAGGATCTGGCCCAGCCGGGCGAAGGCTTCCCCGTGCTCCGGCCAGCGGTCCAAAGCGAGATTGCAGGCTTCGGCAGCCATCGCCGCCTGCCCCATGGCTGCGAACGCCCCGGCGACACGCAGAAGGATATCCGGGGTCGACGCTGCCTTCTGCAGGCGGGCTAGTCCAGCGACCACCTGCGTCTCTTTCGCCTTGGACCAGGCCGTCACCAGGACGTTCGCGACAAGGTCGCCAACCTCCGGTTTATCAAGAATCGAATGGCCGATCAGCTTCAGAAGCAGCCGTTCCGCCTCGCCGGAACGGCCCAGACGTGCCAGCGATGCCCCCAGCTTGAGGCGAAGATCGGCCCGGTCCGGCTGCTGGCGTAGAATGTCGCGATAGAGTTTCTCAGCCTCCCGATCCCGCTCGGCCGCCACCAAAGCGTCGGCAAGAGCCGCCTTGGCGTTCGCATCCTTCGGCTGCCGGCGAACCTGCTGGCGCAGCTGGATCAACAGTGCGTCGGCCAAGGGGTCGGCGGAGGAAGCGGGAGGCAGGGCGTCCGGAAGCCGCATCGAATTCATTCTCTTAATAGTTTTATCGCTATCGTCTGGACTACTTTAACGGCACAGTGCGCAGCGATTGCAAAGAGCTAAACAGATATGCTTTCCAAACCTTTAAACTTTGAGACTCGGTCCGCGCAGCGTGACAGGCGAGACCCGGTCAAACGACCCGAAACACCGGTAGCGACCAAGGACAAGGCGTACTGGGCGCAGGTCGCCGAATCCTATCGGACGGAAATGAACAGCTCCTACCATCGCAATCGTCTGGCTATGGTGCAGCGCCTCCTGGAAGCGGAAGATCTGTCCGGGCGGGTGCTGGACTTCGGCTGCGGTGACGGGACACTCAGCGAACGCGCGGTGGCTGCAGGCGGCAACGTTCTGGCCGTCGATGCCGATCCGAGCATGGTTGCCTTTACCGCTGCGCGCCTGGGCGGCACTCAGGCAGCGGCCGCTGTGGTCGGTGAGGTCGAGTCTCTTGAGAGACTGCCGGATGCGAGTTTCGACGCAATCCTGGCGATCAACGTTCTCGCATATCTGCACGGCGGCGCGGATGGACTGTTCTACCGGGAGGCGGCGCGTCTGCTGAAGCCCGGCGGCGCCCTGCTGGTGACACACTCGAACTCCCTCTTCGACCTTTTCACGCTGAATGCCTTTACGATGCGGTTCTTCCGGGAAAACTTCTCGGTCCTGGGACAAGACTGCCGTATCGAGACGCTTTTGACCCACCCGGACGCACCGGACCGCATGCCCCACAGCGTCCGCGAAAACCCTCTGGCCTACGGTGCCAAGATGAGCGCCTACGGTTTGCAGGAAGTGCGGCAGGAGTTCGCCATTCCTCACGCCCTGCCGCCGTTGCTGCTGAACGAAGATCCGGACGACTTGGCAAACCGCGACGTTCCTGACGTCGAGTTCCTGCCGCAGACGGAGGTCTGGAAGAAGATGTTCCTCTGCCGCATCTTCGGATCGCGCCTCATCAGGGCCTGACGTGTCTCCACAGAGTTAACGCCCGGTTAACGCAGGAGCGCAGTCGGCAGAAACTGCCCGGCAGGAACTGCACGATCGGGAAAATCTTGCCGCGTTAACCCGGTCGAAATGACCTAGTCGGCAGACTTGAACCGTAGGCGAGGCAGGTTTTGCCGCAGGATCGGCCGTTTTTGCCGAGTTGGCACGCCCCTTGCTGATGAACGACCGGACGCGCAGTCGTCCGCAGTCAGGGACATGACGTCCCGCCCTGACAGGAAGTCGGGGTCAAGCATCCAAGTAGGAGACGAAACACTATGAGTACCCTCAACGTTATCTCGAACTTCGCCGCCAACGTGGCCCACCGCCACCTGTCTCAGGCGAGCTCCGAGGCCTCCAACTCTGTGGCCAAGCTGTCGGCCGGCTCGCGCGTGCTTGCCGCCAAGGACGACGCCGCGGCCCTGGCCATCGGCTCCCGTCTGAACTCCGAGGTGGAAAGCCTCAAGCAGGCCGGCGTCAACGCCGGTCAGGCCGTCTCCATGCTTCAGATCGCCGACGGTGCGATGGCTCGTACCAACGACATTCTGGTCCGCATGAAGACGCTGGCGGTTCAGTCCAGCTCGGGTCAGCTTTCCAACACCGAGCGTGGCCTGCTGAACCAGGAGTACACCGCGCTGCGTTCGGAAGTCGATCGTATCGCCAACGACACCGAGTTCAACGGCACCAAGCTGCTCGCCGGCAGCGACACCTTCTCTGCGGCCAACACCGGCACGGCGATCGAGGCCGCCGACGGTTTCGAGCAGATCAGCTTCACCAACGACACCGGCGCCTTCACGTCCGGTAACACGGTGCAGATTGCCTACGACGCCACGGCCGACCAGTTCACGGTCACCAACACCTCGACCGGCGTCTCCTACACCTCGGACGCGGGCGTTTCCGCACCGACGGCCGGCAGCTTCCGGGATGTGAACATCAACGGTGCCGGTATCACCATCACGCTGAACTCCCTGTTCAACGACACCGCCAACGTCACGGCGGGTGCGGGGACGCAGTTCGACGTGAACGGCGGTACGTCCAACACCCTGTCGCTCGACTTCCGGATCGGCACGGGTACGGAGTCGACCGAGGACGAGATCACGGTCTCGCTCGACTCCGCCAAGGCTTCGGCCCTGTCGGCTGGCCTGGACACCTCGACCATCGATACCAACGCCAATGCCGAAACGGCCATCGGCCTCATCGATACCGCGATCGACACCCTTGCGGAAAACCGCGCACAGTTGGGTGCCAGCCAGAACCGGCTGGAGTTCGCCTCGGCGAACATCGCAACCTCGATGGAGAACACCGAAGCGGCCCGTTCGGCACTGATGGACTTGGACGTTGCTGCGGAGATGACGAACTTCACCTCCAAGCAGATCCTGATGCAGTCCGGTGTGTCGATGCTGGCCCAGGCCAACCAGATGCCGCAGAACCTGCTGCGTCTGCTGGGCTGATCCAGTTCCTTCGACCGGGGAGGGGGTTCGCCCCCCTCCCCACCTTTTTTAACGCTTCGCAGACTCGAAACATCCTTTTTTGGCATTGATCTTGCTTTTCATTTTTTAACAGTCCGTACCTTAGGACCTTTCTTTGCGAAGCAGAGCACAGGTGGCGCCGACCGCCGCGCGGGCAAAGCAGCCCAAACGACGACCGACGCAGAAGAGCCATGGATGTCACGTCGCTATCTCCCCTGCCCCAGCCGGCCGCGAAGCCCGCGGCTACACCAGGGGCCCCAGCATCCGCCGACTCTGGCGGCGGGTATCGGGTTGAGTCGCTCGACCGCCTGCTGGAGCAGGCCGTGCCGAAGACCGAACAGGTGGCGGACGAGCCCCTCGGCAAGACACCGGCGAAACTCAAGGTCACGCTGGACATCGACGAGAGCACCAAGCGCGTCATAGCCAGCTTCATCGATCCGGAGACCGGAGAAGTCAAACAACAGCTTCCGGCGGAAGAGCTGGTGAACAGCGCGGAAAAGCTGCACCAGCTCCTCGACCGCATCATCGATATCGAGGTCTGAGCGAGCCATGTCGGACGTCAGCGCTGCCTCCAACAGTCTTGTAGTCGACGGCAACGGCCGGGTCCGCTTCTCGGGCCTCGGGTCGGGAATCGACTTCGACTCCGCAGTCAACGCCATCATGGAGGCCCGCCGCATCCCGGTGGACCGGCTGGAGGCACAGGTCGAAAGCGGCACGGCGAAGCTCGACGCGCTGAGCGACCTGCGCACGCTGATGACCAATCTGCGCACCTCGCTCGACGACCTCTACGGTCGCCAGACGCTCGGCAACAGCGGCGACATCTTCGAAAACAAGTCGACCTTCGCCTCGACCTCGCGGCAGGACGGCGGCAGCGCCTCCAATGCAGCGAACCTGATCGGCGTCGCAGTCACCAACGCCGCCGAGACCGGCAGCAACGAGATCGAGATCGATCAGATTGCACGGGCGCAGAGGATCGGCAGCCTGACCTTCGCCAGCACCACCGACGACCTGGGCACGGCGAGCGGCGGTGCGGCGGGATCGATCGCCGGCAGCTTCGACATCAACGGCACGACCATCACCGTCGATGCCACAGATTCCCTGTTGGCGGTCCGCGACCGCATCAACGCCGCCAACTCCGGCGCCGATGCGACCGGCGTGCGCGCCTCCGTGGTTTCGGTCAACGACAACGAGCACGTTCTGGTGCTGACGGCCGAGGAAACGGGGACCAACATCACGCTGGATAACGAGACCGGCGGCGTTCTCTCGGAATTGGGAATCTCGAACGACGGCGGGACCACGCTGCTGAACGAGCTGCAGTCTCCCCGGACCGCTCAATTCTATGCCAACGGACTGCTCGATCAGGACAAGTGGCACTCTCAGCGCCTGACGGCCGACGCGGCGCTGTCCACCTTCGGCGTCGGCGGCGGCCCCTTCAGCTTCGAGATCCGCGACGCCAACGACACGCTGCTCGGCACCGTGAACTACAGCGGCACCGACAGCGTCACCGATCTGGCCAATGCGATCAATGCGGTTGCCGGGGTCAGCGCCAGCGTGGTCACGAGCGGCGGAGCAACCCGCCTGGAGATCACCGGCGACGGCGGCCAGACGATCAACCTGTCGGGGGATACCGGCAGCGCCATCGAAGATCTCGGGCTGACCAATCGCCAGCTGATCGAACGCAGCAGCAACACCATTTCCGACCTCTTCGCCGGCGTCACCTTGACCCTGTTCGGCGCCGAACCGGGCACCACGATCCGTGTCGAGGTCGAGCGCGATCTGAACGCCGTGAAGACGGCCGTTTCGGGCTTCGTGACGGCCTACAACGAACTCAAGATCTTCATGAACCAGCAGCAGCTCGCCAACGCCGACACCGGCGAGGCGACGGAAGAGGCCGGTCCGCTGTTCCGCAACCCGACACTGGGGTCGATCGAGCAGACGCTGTCCAACGTCTTGGGCAACGGCGCCGAAGGCACCTCGAGCGCCTTTACTGTCCTGGCGCAGGTCGGGATCGACTTCGTGAACAACGACGCGATCGCCGATCCCCTGCTGAGAGATACGCTGGATATCAACGAGACCGAGCTGGACGAAGCGCTGCTCAACAACGTCGGCGAGATCGAACGGCTCTTCGCCTTCGATTTCTCGAGTTCCGATCCGCGCGTCCAGCTGCTCGGCTTCACCGGCGCCACGACCTACGACGCCAACGGCTATACGGTGAACATCGGCAACTACGGCTCCGCGAACGAGGTATCGGGCGAGGCGAACAGCGAGACCGCAACCCTGAACGACGGAACGGATTCCGTCGGCGCGACGACCTCCGGCAGCTTCGACATCAACGGTGTCTCCATCGCCTACGACGTGACGACGGACACGCTTGACAGCCTGGCCGATGCCATCAACGCGGCCGGGATCAACGGAGTTGCGGCCCGCGTCGTCGACGGCGACGGCGGCGGCAAGCAGCTGTCGATCACCTCGAACCAGGATCCGCTGGTGGTCGACAACGATACCGGCGATCTGCTGGGCGCACTTGCGCTGACGACCGAGGACTACCTGGTCGGCTCCGCCAACGTCGGCGGTGCCGGCGACGGCAGCGACGACGGGACGGCGACGGCCTCCGGCCGCGTCATCACGGTTACGGACCAGAACGGCGCCGAGGGACTGCGGCTGCTCTACAACGGAACCGGCGACGCCAGCAACATCGAGGTCAACTTCACCATCGGCGTCGGCGCCAAGCTGTTCTTCGAGCTGGACCAGATGCTCGACAGCGAGAGCGGATCTCTGCAGGCGGAAATCGATTCCCTGACGTCCCAGAACCGCGCTGCACAGACGCGCGCCGACGAGATGATCGAGCGCCTGGACTATCAGCGCGAGCGGCTGCTGGAGCGCTTCATCGTCATGGAGCAGAGCCTGGCCCGCATGAATTCCGTCCTCGATCAGATCCGCGAAATCACCAACGCCGGCAACAGCGACAACTAGCGCCGAAATGCCCCCTCTTTCCCCTCACCAACGAGGTCAGGACGCGTCATGAGCTACGCGCTCGCCCGCAACTACCAGACCCAAGCCCTGATGACCGCCTCGCCGGCGGAGCTGGTCGCCATGCTGTTCGAGCGGGCCATCCACCTGCTGCGCGAAACGGAACGCGCGATCGAGGAGGGCAGGATCGAGGCGCGCCACAACGCCAACACCAAGGCGATGGAGGTGATCCATCACCTCGACATGACGCTCGACCGCGACCAGGGCGGCGAAATCGCCGAACAGCTTGCCAGCCTCTACGGCTTCATCCTGCGCCGTCTCGCGGAGGTCGACAGGCTGAACGACGCGGAGATTCCCCGCGATATGATCCGCCTGCTGGAACCCTTGCGGGACTCCTGGCGCACCTTGGCCCGCGAGGGCGCGACGGCCGCTCAACCGCGCCCCGTACCCGCCGCTCCGCAGAGCCAAACACAGGCGCGGCCGGAAACCCAGGCACCGCCGGTTCCGGCAGGCCTGAACTTTTCGGCCTGACCTCTCCACCTCCTTTTGGCTGATCGCCGCAGTTCGGACCGAACCGCGGCCTCTTTCCAAGAAAGCTTGAAGCGCCCCACCGGCTTCGTTCGGCGGGGCGTTGCCGTATTCGGACCTGCATCGCCGAGGCGGCGTGCCTGGCCATCCGCGGAAACAGGCCTGTCATTCGATCCTTCGGTTTGCGAGACCCGCGCAAGCGCAGGCTCGACGCCGGCCCCCTCGCCGATCTCCCCGCCGACCCCGGCACCTAGGGCACTCTAAACGTATAGCGATCCTGCTCTAGGCAGGAATTGCGCAACACGACCGGCAGAAATAGCCGGGCATCATCGCGCCTTTAACCCGGCAAAACCTGGCGCAAACGCTTTGGCGAACGTCCCTGCCCAATATTTTATTCATGTAAATTAATGGCTTAAAGGAAAAATCGGAAACTGGCATGGGCTTTGCTGAGAAGGGGTGCCGGCAAGGCTCGCGTGCAACTGCGCTCCTCGGCCGGCGCACATGGAAGCATCCGCACTCCTGCGGAACTGAGCCAAGGAGGAACGAAGCTAGGCCGATCCCATCGCGAACAGTCGGGACCCCCGCGGTTCCGTCAGCGGTTGGAGGCCGAGCCAGAGTTCAAGTCCACGCGAGCAAGAGACTACGGAGACCCCAACCATGGCCCTTAACGTCATTTCGAACTTTGCTGCGAACGTGGCGCACCGCCACCTCCAGCAATCGGATATGGAGGCGACGAATTCGCTGGCGAAGCTGTCGGCCGGCACCCGCGTGCTGTCCGCCAAGGACGACGCCGCGTCGCTTGCCATCGGCTCCCGGCTTCGTGCCGAGGTCAGCGCCCTGCGCCAGGCTTCGGTCAACGCCGGCCAAGCCATCTCGATGCTTCAGATCGCCGACGGCGCCATGGCGCGCGTCGACGACATTCTGGTGCGCATGAAGACGCTGGCGGTTCAGTCCAGCTCCGGCCAGCTCTCGGACACCGAGCGCGGCATGCTGAACCAGGAATACGCTGCGCTGCGCGCCGAGGTCGACCGCATCGCGGACGACACCGAGTTCAACGGCACCGCATTGCTGGCCGGCAGCAATACCTTCGGCGTCGACGCCGGTACGCTCGGTACGGCCATCGAGGTCGCCGACGGCTTCGAGCAGATCACCTTCAGCAACGATACCGGCGCCTTCGCGTCCGGTAACACGGTGCAGATCGCCTACGACGCCACGGCCGACCAGTTCACCGTGACGAACACCAGCACCGGCGTGTCTTACACCTCGGATGCGGGTGTCGCCGCACCGACGGCCGGCAGCTTCCAGGAAGTCACCATCAACGGTGCCGGCATCACCATCACCCTGAACTCCCTGTTCGACGACACCACCGACATCACGGCCGCTGCGGCAAGCGGATTCACCGTCGCCGGCGGTACGTCCAATACGCTGTCTCTCGAGTTCAAGATCGGGACGGGTACGGACACACCGGACGATGTCACGATCCAACTGGTTTCGGCGAAAGCGCAAGCCCTGGCGACGGGCCTCGACACTTCGAGCGTCGACACCAAGGCCAATGCGGACATAGCGATCGGCGCGGTCAACACGGCGATCGACAATCTGGCCATCGCTCGAGCCCAGCTCGGCGCCGCGCAGAACCGCCTGGAGTTCGCCTCGGCGAACATCGCGACCACCATGGAGAACACCGAGGCCTCGCGCTCGGCGCTCATGGACCTCGATATCGCGGCGGAGATGACCCGCTTCACGTCGAAGCAGATCCTGGTCCAGTCCGGCGTGTCCATGCTGGCTCAGGCAAACCAGATGCCGCAGAACCTCTTGCGGCTGTTCCAGTAACCGCAGGCCTAGACACCCCTGCGCCCGGCCGGGCGGCGGCTCACGGTTTCGCCGCCCCGGCGCGGGAGCAAAAACGGAGGATGTGAAAGATGGCAAAGCTCGCCACCTGGATCCGTACTGACGACCTTCTCAAGATGAGTCCCAACCGCATGGTTGCGACGCTCTACGACGAGGCGATCGCCGCCTTGCAGGATGCCAAGCAGGCCATCGCCTGGAACGACATCGAGAGCCGCTGCAACGCCGTGTCCATGACACACGAGCTGGTCGGAACGCTCTACCTCTGCCTCGACAGCGAGCGCGGCGGCGAGGTGGCGGAGAACCTGGGCCGGATCTACGGCTTCATCCTGCAGCGTCTGCATCGGATCAACTTCGAAAACGATCCCGCCATCGCAGACGAGGTGATCGACCTCCTGGTTCCGCTGAGAGACTCCTGGATGGAGCTCGATCGCAGGATCGAGGTCGAGGAGACCCCGGTACCGGTCGCAGCCGCTTCCTAAAGCGGCCGCACCGCTCGACACTATCGAAGACCTCGTTCGGATCGCAGGACACCATGCAGACTCAGGCCGCCACTCCCAGCCTCGGCCGGTCGTCGGAGACCGCCCACACGGTCGCCGCCGCCAACACGGCCACCTCGGCCAAGCTGCTCGCGCTCGGCGCGGGCGGGAACGACTTCTTGTCGATGCTCGTCAACAGCGGAAACAAGGACGACAGCGCTCCGACCGAGCCACGAACCCGCGAGAGGCCGGAGGACGACCGGCGGGCCGATAAGCCCCGGGATCACGAGCCGCAGGGCACCGCCTTGCCCGCACAGCCTCAGGCCCAGCCCCAGACCGCGTCGCAGAGCAATGCCGTCGAGCAGCCGGAGGTGCAGAAGACCGATGCGTCGAAGCAGGCACCGGCGAACGATACAGCGCAACCGCGCGAGACGGCGCAGCCGGCGCGCGACGGCAATACGCTGAAGGCCGCCGTAGACTCTGTGCCCCTGGAGTCCAAACCACGCGCCACCCTTGCGGCCGGAACGTCACAGGTTGCGCTCGCCGCACAGGATCAGAACGAGGCACGGCTGCCCAACCAGGTGCGCGGCCCGGCGGATCAGGTCCAGGCGGCCAGGACCGACAGCCAGCAGGCGGGCCAGCGCCCGGACGTGGCCCAGGCCACCCGAGCCGTGGCGCAAGGCCGCGAGCAGGCCGCGACCGGGCAGAGCAACACAACGCTCGCCGGCCTCGAAGCCATGGCGCAAGGCAAACAGGCGGAGAAGGCCCAAGCGGCACAGACCGGCGGATCTGCGTTCCAGACCGCTGGACAGACCTCCGCCCAGGCCGCGCAGGCGCAGTCCGCGACGACGAACCCGGAGCAGTTGGCACAGACCCTGCAAACCTCCGCCCAGGCCGCGGAACGGGCTCAGACGGCGGCCCGCGGCGGCGGCGTCTCCGGCATCGCCGCCTCCGCAGGCACCTCCAGCAGCGCCGGGGGCGGATCCGTTCTACCGTCGGCGCTGGCCGGCGCCGATGCCCTGGCCGGCAGCGGGCAGACGGCGAAACTCGAAACGGCGAACGCCACGAAGCCGGCATCGCAGGCGGCACGTTCGCCGCAGCCGGCGGTCGATCAGGTGGCCGTGCGCATCCAGAAAGCCGCCGCCGCAGGTCAGGACCGCATTCAGATCAAGCTCAACCCGGCGGAGCTGGGACGGGTGGACGTGAAGCTGGAGTTCCAGGCCGACGGCGGCGTCCGCGCTGTCGTCTCGGTCGAACGGCCCGAGACCTTCGACTTGCTGCAGCGCGATGCCAGAAGCCTGGAGCGCGCCCTGCATGACGCCGGTTTCAAGGGCGGACAAACCGATCTGAGTTTCGAGATGCAGACCGGTGGCCAGGGCCAGAGCTTCGCAGATGACGGCACTGGCAGCGGCGCCGCCGGGTTCGGTCGCGAGGACAACACGACGTCCCAGGCCAGACAGAACGACGACGCGCCGTCGCAGACGGACCAGTCTCCGCAGACGCGCACGGCCTCGGACGGCCGTGTCGATCTCCGGATCTAGGAGCGCAGCATGACCGAGATCACAAGCGCCTTGGGCGTCGGGGGAACCGGCGGAAGCAGTACGGCGGCCAGCAGGGACTCGCTCGGCGAGACCTTCGACAACTTCCTGACTCTGCTGACGACCCAGCTCCAGTACCAGGATCCTCTTTCGCCGATGGACTCCACGCAGTTCACCGAGCAGCTCGTTCACTTCACGAACGTGGAGCAGGGCATCGCCCAGAACGAGAAGCTGGAAGAGCTGATCGCACAGAACAGCTTCAACACGGCTGCCCAGGCCGTCGGCTTCATCGGCAAGGAAGTCGAGATGTTCGGCGAGTTCGTGGTCGTCGGAGAAGGCGGTCCGGAGGACATGTCGTCCATGACCTACGGCCTGGCCCGCGACGCCTCGGAGACCACCGTCAAGATTCTCAACGAAGCCGGCGAGGTGGTGCGCGAGCTGTTGGGCAAGACGGCCGCCGGCGCCCACGAGCTCGCTTGGGACGGTCGCGACGAGAACGGCATCGTCGTCCCTCCGGGAATCTATACCGTCGAAGTCGATGCAGTCGGGAACGATGGCGAGGCCATCGGAACCGCCGGCCGGACCGAAGCGAAGGTCCAGGCCGTCACCATGAACAGCGGAAAGACGTACCTCGATATCGGTGGCATTGAAGTACCGCTGGAGGACGTCATCGTCGTTCGCGAGCCAGAAACAGATACGACCGAAACAGCCAGCTGAACTAACGGCAGGACGATCACAAGGAGCTCCAGCAAATGAGCATCTACGGCGCCATGTTTTCCGGGGTCTCGGCCCTTGCAGCCCAGTCGAACGCCCTCGGCATGATCTCTGACAACATCTCGAACGTGAACACGGTCGGCTACAAGGGCACCAGTGCCGCCTTCGCCACCCTGGTCACCGAGAGCGCAACCCGCAGCCAGTTCACGCCAGGCGGCGTACGCTCGATGCCGTTGTCGAACGTCGACCGTCAGGGCCTGCTGCAGGGATCCGCTTCCGCGACGGACCTGGCGATTGCCGGCCGGGGCTTCTTCGTCGTGAACGAAGCCGCCAACCCCGGCGCGGGCAACGAGATGCTCTTTACCCGCGCGGGCAACTTCCGCCCGGACGCCGAGGGAAATCTGAGAAACGCCGCCGGCTACTATCTGCAAGGCTGGCCGCTCGATGCGACCGGGAATCCGATCGGCAACACCTCGGTCCTTTCGAGCGTGGAAACGGTCAACATCGCCAACCTGTCCGGCGCGGCGAGCCCGACCCAGAACATCGAGCTGGACATGAACCTGCCCTCGAACGCCGCCGTCGGCGACACCCACGACGTCACGATCCAGATCTTCGATTCCCTGGGCAACGCCCATGACCTGACGCTGGAGTTCGAAAAGGACGCGGCGAACGACTGGGACGTGACCATCACCGGGATGGTTCAGTCCGGCACCACGACCAATAGCCTGGACGCAGCCGGCATGACCGCGCTGGGCACCTACGCCGGCAACATCACCTTCGCCGGTAACGGCTCGCCGGCGACGATCACGCTCCCGAACATCGCCATCACCGGCTTCGTCAGCGGCGCGGACAACTCGACCATCGCCATCGACGGCGGCACCGCCGGCCAGAACGACGGCATCGTGCAGTTCGGCGGCGACTTCTTCCTGCGCAACATCGATCAGGACGGTGTGCGCTTCGGCGAGTTCAGTGGCGTCTCGATCAGCGAAGACGGCGTGGTGACGGCGCTGTTCGACAACGGCGACCGCCGGCAGATCTACCAGCTGCCAATTGCCATGTTCGCCAACGTCAACGGCATGGAGGCGCGTGACGGCAACGCCTACCAGCAGACCGACCGTTCCGGCGAACTGGTCCTGGCAGGCGCCAACTCCGGCGGTGCCGGACGGGTTGCCGCCAGCGCCCTGGAGGCCTCGACCGTCGATCTGGCCAACGAGTTCACCGACATGATCATTACCCAGCGCGCCTACTCGGCGGGCACGAAGGTCATCACGACCGCCGACGAAATGCTGGAGGAACTGATCCGGATCCGCCGATAGGGCTGATCCTCGACAACCTCGCGGCGGGCGGCGGCGCCAACACCCTGGTCGCCGTCGCCTCTGCCGCCGTCTTCCGGGCCTGACCCGGGGTCCCCGCCGGCCCGATCGCGGACGCGCCACGCTCCCCGATCGGGCCGGTCGCGGGGTTCATTCACGTCGTTTCATCGCACGCTCTTGGAGCAGGATCGCCTTGCATGGGATCGCCAGAGCGATCCCATGCAAGGCGTTGGATCCTACTCTGATCATAGAGCTGGAGGGCGATCGCGCCGCAGTGGCTTCTTCGCCGAAACAAACATCGCGCATTTGGCTTAACTATTTGACTTAGGTCTTTTTTAAAGCCGCTCGCTTAGGCTGTGAACTCTGCAAAGGACGTTGTAAACACGAGGACGGCAGCAGCATGTCGAACGACCGCCCAGGTAGGCCGGCTGTCGCCATCGGCCCCAACGGGCAACCGATGACGCTAGATGATCTCCCACCGCCGAATACAAAGCGCTGGGTCATCCGTCGCAAGGCGGAGGTCGTTGCGGGCGTACGCGCAGGCCTTTTGAGTCTGGAAGAGGCCTGCGAGCGCTACAAGCTTTCGGTGGAGGAGTTCATCTCCTGGCAGCGCTTGATCGACCGCCATGGCGTCCGTGGCCTGCGGACCACGCGTCTGCAGGACTACCGCGACCCGGACGGCACCGGCGAGTCCGACGAGGGTATCGGCTTCCAGGCCGCCGAATAACGCCGCCCGTTGCCCGCAGACGTCCGCGCGGTCCCGAAACGAACCGAATGAGATCATCCCTTTTTCGGCTCAAGCCAACGCCGCCGTTGGCGCCAGATCTTGGGTTCGGCAGATTTTGCCCCGTCGGCATTGTCGGATAGGCAACTTTTTCCCCCGCATTAACGCGCCATAAACCTGCCAGCTTCTAGCGTTGCCGCATCGGCTGGGACGCGGGCTGTCTGTCCTCTGGGCAGGAAGAAGTGCACCCGACCGGCTCGACCTTGGAGCGACCAGGACGGTGACGCCCGTGAACGCTTTCGTAGAAACGTTGCGAAGTCTAGGCCCTGCCCGCCTTGCCATCATGGCCGGTGTGGCAGCCGCGATCCTCGCTTTTTTCGTGTACTTCACCGGTCGTCTGTCTCAGTCCGAGATGTCGCTTCTCTATGGCGACCTGGAACAGGCAGACAGCGCACAGATCGTCAATACGCTGGAATCCCTCGGCGTCCCTTACGAACTCTCGCGCGACGGCAGCCGGGTGATGGTGCCCGAAGATCAAGTCGCGCGACTGCGCCTTTCCATGGCCGAACAAGGCCTCGGGGCCGGCGGCTCGATCGGGTACGAGTTGTTCGACGGCGCAGACGGCTTCGGCAGCACCAGCTTCGAGCAGAACCTGCGTCATAAACGCGCGATGGAAGGCGAGCTGGCGCGCTCGATCTCCTCGATTTCCAGCGTACAGAGCGCACGCGTCCATCTGGTACTGCCCGAGCGCGAGCTCTTCAGCCGAGAGCGGCGGCAACCCTCGGCCTCCATCGTGGTCGCCCTTTCGGGCAACCGCGGCTTGTCGGGGCAGCAGATCCGCGCCATTCAACAGCTTGTCTCCTCGGCGGTGCCCCAGATGGCACCGGGTGCCGTCTCGATCGTCGACGACGAAGGCAACCTCCTGGCCCGGCGGAGCGACGGCGACGGTGCCGAGGAGTTGGCGACGACCGCCGACGAGATGCGCATCAACATGGAGAACCGGCTGGCCAATGCCGTGGAGTCCCTGTTGGAGCGGTCGGTCGGGCCAGGTAACGTCCGTGCCGAAGTCTCGGTCGAGCTGGATTTCGACCGGATCACCGAGAACAGCGAGATCTACGATCCCGACGGTCAGGTGGTGCGCTCGACTCAGGTCGTGGAGGAATCGTCCCAGGACACCGAGCCCGGCGACGCAGCCGTCACCGTCGGCAACAACCTCCCAGACGCCGGTCTGCAGGACCCGGGTGCGCTGGGCGGCGCGAACAGCCTCAGCCAGCGCACCGAAGAGACCGTCAACTACGAGATCAGCCGCGTGGTCAAGACCCACGTCCGCGAGTCCGGTCAGATCCGCAGGCTTTCGGTCGCGGTTCTGGTCAACGGTCAGAGCGTGGCCGGTCCCGAAGGAGAAGTGACCTTCGAGCCCTTTCCTCAAGAGAAGCTGGACCAGCTGGCCGCTCTCGCCCGCTCGGCGGTCGGCTACAATGCCGACCGCGGCGACACGGTGGAGATCGCCAACCTGCCCTTCGCCGACATGATACCGGAGGGGATGGCCGGCTCGGCCGCCGACAGCTTCCTCGGGATCGGTCGCCACGACCTGATGCGCGTGGCGGAGCTGATCGTGCTCGGCGTCGTGGCCGTGCTGGTTCTGCTGCTGGTGGTCAAGCCGATGATCGGGCGCCTGCTGGAGCGCGGCCCCGCGATCGCCGGCGACGCCGGCGGCATCCTGGCCGGCGAACTGGCGGGACAGGGCGGCAATCTGCCGGTGCCCGCCGGTGCGGCAGGCGGTGCCGTCGCGCTGGCCCGAGACGGCCAGAGTCACTCCATGCTCAGCGGCAGCGGCGGTGGCGCCGGCGGCGTCGCGGTCGCAAGGGAGACCGGCATATCGATGCCGGACGGCGACGAGGAAGGCCAGGATCTGGAGCAGCTCATCGATATCAACCGCGTCGACGGTCGCGTGCGCGCCTCTTCGGTCCGGAAGATCGGCGAGATCGTCGAGAAACACCCCGAAGAAGCCGTCGCGATCATTCGCAACTGGCTCTATCAGGAGGCCTGATCCGCCATGGCCGCTGCAGGCACTTCGCTACGCGCACGCGACGACTATCGCACCCTTGGAGGGCCCGAGAAGGCTGCCTTGCTGATGATGGCGATCGGCGAAGAAAACGCCGCACGCATCTTCACGATGCTCGACGACGAGGAGATCAAGGAACTCTCCGGCATCATGGCCAGCCTCGGCACGGTTTCGGCGCCGGTGGTCGAACGCCTCTTCGTCGAGTTTGCGGACCAGATCTCCTCGACCGGCTCCCTGGTCGGCAACTTCGATTCGACGGAACGTCTCCTGCTCAAGGTCCTCGACAAGGACCGCGTCGACAACATCATGGAGGAGATTCGCGGGCCGGCCGGCCGCACCATGTGGGACAAGCTGGGCAACGTTCATGAGAACGTCCTGGCCAACTACCTGAAGAACGAGTATCCGCAAACCGTCGCCGTCGTTCTCTCCAAGATCAAGGCCGAGCATGCCGCGCGCGTGCTGGCGCTGCTTCCCGAGCCCTTCGCGCTGGAGGTGGTGATGCGCATGCTGCGGATGGAGGCCGTGCAGCGCGAGGTCCTGGAGGATGTCGAGCGTACCCTGCGCAACGAGTTCATGAGCAACCTGGCGCGCACCAACCGCCGCGACAGCCACGAACTGATGGCAGAGATCTTCAACTGCCTGGACCGCAATACGGAAGCCCGCTTCCTGGGATCGCTGGAGGAGCGCAACCGCGATGCGGCGGAGCGCATCCGCGCCCTGATGTTCACCTTCGAGGATCTCGGCAAGCTGGACGGCGGCGGTATCCAGACCCTGCTGCGCGAAGCCGACAAGGACAAGCTGACCCGCGCACTCAAGGGGGCTTCGGAGAGCCTGCGCGATCTCTTCTTCTCAAACATGTCGGAACGTGCCGCGAAGATCATGAAGGAGGACATGCAGGCCATGGGACCCGTGCGGCTGCGCGACGTCGACGAAGCGCAGATCTACATGGTTCAGCTGGCCAAGGACATGGCCGCGCGCGGCGACATCGTAATCGCAGACAGCAAGGGCGACGACGAGCTCGTCTACTAGACGGGCGCGCGGGAAACGACAGCCATGACGGTCGCTCAAAGATTTCTCTTCGACACCAGCTTCGATGCCGGCGCGGCCCCGCGGTCCGCGCGGCGCGCAGCCGCCAAGGCAGAACCGGTGCCGACAGCGGAAGAGACCGCGGCCCAGACCGAAGCCGCCATCGCACAAGCGCGTGCCGAAGGCTATGAGACCGGCCGCGCGGAGGGCGAAGCCGCCGGCCGGCAAAGCGGTTTCGAGGCCGGTCAGGCCGCCGGGCGCGAGGAAGCGCAGGAGGCCGCCGGGCAGCAGACTGCAGCAGCACTCACCGCGATCGAACAGAACCTGCAAGCCCTGCTGACTCAGCATGCCGAGACCACGGCGGAGGCGAAGTCGCTGGCGCTCACGGCGCTTCGCGCAACCTTGGCCAAACTCTATCCCGTGCTGGCCGAACGCCACGGGCTGGCGGAGATGGAGGCGTTACTGACCGCCTGCCTGACGCGTCTGAACGACGAGCCGCGGGTGGTGGTTCGCATTGCAGACGGCCTCTACGACGCCTTGGACGAACGACTGAGCCAAGTCACGCGGCAGAGCGGCTTCGAAGGCAAATTCGTGCTGCTGAGCGAGCCCGACCTGCCGTCGGGCGATCTGCGGGTGGAATGGGCAGACGGCGGCGCGGAGCGCGACACTGCCGCGGCCGCCGCGGAAATCGACGAAATTCTCGACCGCGCGTTGGGCGATGGCTCGGCGCCGGCCCACACGTCCGACGAGGGCCCCGAGCCGTCGGACGGAACCCAGGAGGGCTAAGACATGGCCGACGACGAGTCTCTCGAGCTGTCCGATCTGGACGATCAGGCGGTTCCCGCCGAACCGGACGAGGGTGAGCTTCCGACCCCTGCGGAAAAGCCCCCGACCAACGCCCGGGAGTTGGAGGCGGTCTACGACATTCCGGTTCAGGTCTCTGCCGTACTCGGCAAGTCGACGATGCAGGTCAGCCAGCTTCTCAAGCTCGGCCGCGGTGCGGTCGTGGAGCTCGACCGCAAGGTCGGCGAGGCGATCGACATCTACGTCAACAACCGCCTGGTCGCCCGCGGCGAAGTGGTCGTGGTCGAGGACCGCTTGGGCGTGACCATGACCGAGATCATCAAGATGGATCGCAGCTAAGCGACCGCCAAATGACAGGATGTCAGACCCATGGCCAACGTAGAAGCGACCCAGGGCGCCGCCGGCGCGACGGCGGCCGGTACCGCCGGAGCAGCCCGACCGGCTGCCCGCCCCGCCGCCCGCACGTCCGGTCAGGCAGCCCCGCGGCGGGTCATCGTGCGGGGCGTCGCGAAGGCGAGCCTGGACTTCGCAACGATTCTGGGCGTGATCGGCGCCTTCGCCTTGATCGTGACCGCCATGGTGCTGGGTGGATCCCCCGGGGCCTTCGTCGACGTGCCTGCCATGCTGATCGTCATCGGCGGGACCTTCATGGTCACGACCATCAGCTACACCTTCGGCGACGTGCTTCGAGCCCAGTCGGTGATGCTGCGCGCGGTTCTCTATCACGTGCAACATCCGCACGACGCCGCGATTCGGATGCTCACCCTGGCCGAGCAGGCACGGGTCAGGGGGCCCTTGGGCTTGCAGGACCAGTTGGACAACCTCGGCTTCGACCGCTTCCTGCACAAGGCGGTGTCACTGGTGGTAGACGGTACGCCGGGCGAGGAAGTCGAGCGCATTCTGTCCCAGGAGGTCGAGGCCACCAGCCAGCGACATATCCGCTCGGCCGGCGTGCTGCGCCGCGCCGGGGAAGTCGCGCCGGCCATGGGGCTGATCGGCACGCTGGTCGGCCTGGTTCAGATGCTGGGCAACCTGGACGATCCCAGCTCCATCGGACCCGCCATGGCCGTGGCGCTGCTGACGACCTTCTACGGAGCGATCCTCGCCAACATGGTTTTCCTGCCGCTGGCCAACAAGCTGGACCGCAACTCCGGGGCCGAGGCCATGGTCAAGCAGATCTACGCGATCGGCGCGGCCTCGATCGGCCGGCAGGAGAATCCGCGCCGGCTGGAGATGACCTTCAACACCATCCTGCCGCCCGCCGAGCGGGTGAAGTACTTCGACTGAACCGCAAGCGAGACTACGGCCGTCACGCCACCGAGCGGCGGCCTGTGAAGGAGTAACCAGACGATGCGTCTTCTGATCGTGGGCAGCCTGGACGGCCACATTGCCGGCGCCGGCAAGATCGCGCTCGATCGCGGGGCCAAGGTCGCGCATGTCGACGATGTCGACCAGGCCATGGCCGCGCTGCGCGCCGGCCGCGGTGCGGACCTGCTGATGATCGATGTCGAGTTGGACGTCGCTCAGATGGTCAAGGCCCTGGGGCAAGAGCGGATTGCCATCCCCGTCATCGCCTGCGGCGTGAAGGCGGATCCTCAGAAGGCGGCCGCTGCGATCCGCGCCGGCGCCAAGGAATACGTGCCTCTGCCGCCCGACGCCGAACTGATTGCCGCGGTGCTGGCCGCAGTGGCCGAGGAGACCACGGCCTTCATCTATGCCGACCCGCGTATGGTCGAGGTTCTGCGTCTCGCGGAGCAGGTTGCCGCCAGCCAGGCCAGCGTGATGATCACCGGCGAGTCCGGGACCGGCAAGGAGGTGATGGCACGCTACATCCATTCGAAGTCCAAGCGCGCGAGCAAGACCTTCGTCTCGGTGAACTGCGCCGCCATCCCCGAAAACCTTCTGGAGTCCGAGCTGTTCGGCCACGAGAAAGGCGCCTTTACCGGTGCGGTGGCGCGACGGATCGGCAAGTTCGAGGAGGCGGACGGCGGCACCCTGCTGCTCGACGAGATCAGCGAGATGCACCCGCGTCTGCAGGCCAAGCTGCTGCGTGCGATTCAGGAACGTGAGATCGACCGGGTCGGCGGCACGCAGCCGATCAAGGTGGACATCCGTCTGCTCGCGACCTCGAACCGCGACCTGGAGGAGGAGGTGCAGGCAGGGAACTTCCGCGAGGACCTCTACTTCCGCCTCAACGTCGTTGCGGTCGAGATGCCGCCGCTGCGGACACGCCCGCAGGACATCCAGGTGCTCGCCGACCACTTCGTGCGCAAGTACAGCGAGTCCAACGGCGTGCCCAAGCCGCTGTTCACGCCGGAGGCCCGCGAGGTGCTGGCCGGCCACCACTGGCGCGGCAATGTCCGCGAACTGGAGAACACCATGCACCGCGCCATTCTGCTGGCGCGCGAAGGCCGCATCACGCCTGAGTCGATCGTTCTGACCGGCGGCAAGCTAGCGCGCGAGGACACCGCCCTCAAGGCCGCGTCCGCCGCCTCCGCGGTCACCGGAAGCCCGCCTCCCCTGCCGAGCGCGAACGGCACGGAGCTGGACGACGACAGCGGCGCGTCGGCCGGCGGCCTGGTCGGCAAGACCGTGGCCGAGGTCGAGCGGGACCTGATCATCGACACCTTGGAGCACTGCCTCGGCAACCGGACCCACGCGGCCAACATTCTGGGCATCTCGATCCGCACGCTGCGCAACAAGCTGAAGC
>JANQPZ010000235.1 GCA_028285215.1 Rhodovibrionaceae bacterium
TCCTTGGTTTTTGTTCTATCGCTGCTGCCGGCCTGCGCCGGTGGCATCACACCACCCCGTTGCGACGCAGGACGGCGATCCGCTCGGCATCGAGGCCCAGGTCCTGCAGGATCTCCTCGCTATGCTCGCCGACATCGGGCGCCGCGCGTGAGATGCGCGGGGGCGTTCGGGTGAGACGTACCGGTGTGCCGACCAGACGGATCGGCCCTCGCCGGACGTGCTCGACCGTTGTCGCCATACCGAGATGGGCAACTTGCGGGTCGGAGAAAACCTCATCCATCCTGTAGATCGGGCCGGCCGGGATGTTGGCAGCTTCCAGCCGCTTCAGCCAAGCGGCCGTCGTTTCGCCCAGAAACACCGGATCGAGGAGCTCCCGAACCTGCCGGCGATTGTGCAAACGGGCCTCAACGGTTGCGAAATCCGGATCCTCGCCCAGTTCCGGGCGGCCGATTTCCCGGCAGAGGCTCCGCCACTGCCCATCGCCGGCGACGCCCAGGTTGAGGTAACCGTCGGCGGTCTGCTGCACGCCGGTCGGGGTCGAGACCGGATGGTCGTTGCCGGCCTGTTCCGGCACCTCGTCCTCGACCAGGTAGCGTGCGGCCTGGAAGTCCATCATCGCGATCTGGGCCTCCAGCAGCGAAGTTTGCAGCCATTGCCCCCGACCTGACTTCTCCCGCTCGATCACCGCCGTCAGGATTCCGGTCGCCGCGAAAACGCCCGCCGCGACGTCGGCCACCGCGGCGCCGGCGCGTACCGGACCTTGACCCGGCAGACCGGTGACGGCCATCAGGCCGCCCATACCCTGGGCGATTTGGTCGAAGCCCGCCCGTGCCGCGTAGGGGCCGTCCTGCCCGAAGCCGGAGATCGATGCCAGAATGATCCGTGGGTTGATTGCGGCCAGCGACTCGTAGTCGACGCCGAGACGGTACTTCACGTCGGGCCGATAGTTCTCGACCACCACATCGGCACCGGCCGCCAGCCTCCTGAAGATCTCCTGCCCTTCCGGCGTCTTCAGATTGAGGCTCAGCGAGCGTTTCGAGCGATGCAGATTCTGCATGTCGGAGCCGTCGCGGGGGCCGTTGATGGTTTCGTTCGGGTCGACGCCGGCCGGGGCTTCCACCTTGATCACGTCTGCGCCGTAGTCGGCGAGAATACGGCAGCAGGCCGGGCCGGCGCGCACCCGTGTCAGGTCCAGCACGCGCAGGTGAGACAGCGCGCCGGTCGGTTGGGAGGCTGTGTCGGTCTCGGTCATGGAAGTCTCGACATCGTCAAGCTACGCCTTCGATCTGTGCAGCGAGGGCCAGCAGTCTGGCATCCGATCCCGCGGATCCGACCAGTTGCAGGGCAACCGGAAGCCCGCGATCGTCTTGTCCGACGGTGACCGCGACTGCCGGCCATCCAAGGAGGTTTACGAAACGCGTGAACGCGCTCATTTCGTAGAGCCTGCGCGGACTGAACCGCTCGCTCGCCGGGTCGGTCTCGACCATGGGCGGTGTACGGCAGGGCATGACAGGCAAGGCCAGGATCGTCGTATCGTCCGGCAGGGCCTCTGCAAGTCTCTTCGCACTCTCGGGTCGGCCGGCAAGCAGCATTGCAACCTCCTGTTCGGCGATGCTCCAGCCTTTGACGAGGCGCTGCACCAGCGCGGGGTCCAGTGTTCCGCTGTCGATCAGGGTTGCATGGCAACGTGCCGCTTCGGCCTGAAGAATCCTCAAGGCCTGTGTGCCAAGCTGCTCGACCTGAGGGAGCACCGTGATCGGATGCAGTCTGGTACCACGACGTAGGAGGCGTTGTAGGCTGGATTCGACGGCCTCGCGGACAGGTGCTTCGCTCGCGTCCAATACATCTGCGGCAACCGCCACGCTGTCGGATAAGGTTGCGGCCGACCAGTCGAGTTGCGGTGCAAGCACGGCGGCGACAGCCTCCAGCGCGCCAACGCGCGGTGCCAGCAAGCCGATGCTGTCGAGACTGGGCGCGAGGGGCATTGCCCCGGCTGCCGGAACCGCGCCGTGGGTTGGCTTCCAGGCGGCGACGCCGCAGCAGGAGGCCGGAATGCGCAGCGAGCCTGCCGTGTCCGTACCCAGGGCAACATCGGCCATGCCCGCGGCCACGGCAACTGCAGAGCCGGACGAGGAGCCGCCGGGCGCGAAGTCCGGATCTCTCGGGTTGACCGGTGTACCCTGAAGGGCGTTGTACCCCGAAGGCTGATAGGCTAGCGGCGTCATGCGCGTGTAGCCAAGCCGGATGGCGCCCGCGTCCTCCAGGCGTCGCACTGCAACGGCCGTTCGTTGCGGCTGGGCCCGTCCGGCCGGTGGCTGTCGCAGGCCCCAGGTCGGCGCACGCCCGGCGACGTCGAACAGGTCTTTGGCGGCGTAGGGCAAACCGTAAAGCGGACCGGCCGGCGGTTCCGATCCGGTATTTTCACACGCCACGAAGGCTCGCAACTCCGCTTCTTGCCGATCTATTTCGGTCCAGCAGGCAGCCGCTCGCCGAAAAGCGCCTGACGCCTCGGTTGACAGAGGGGCGTCTTCCGGAGGCTGCGTCGAGGACGTGGAGCGGACATCCTTGGTCATTTTGGTCTCAACCGGCAAAGGACCCTTGGGCTTCATTCGTTGCCGGACGGAGCGCGGTCAAATCGCTCGAGGGATCTTGGCTGATCGGCGGATTTGCCCCAGGTTACGCGCCGCTGGCTGCAACGCTGTGCCAACAGGAGTGAACCGTCGGGCGAGGGGTGTCTACATACCCAAATGCGATTTCAGATATCCGCTTTGCGCAATCGCGACTTCCTGTAGGCTCCGGGGCGACCTTGAAGCCTGTAACAGCTTGTGATGTTGCGCATGGATCGCGGAGTTCGAGAGGTGCCGCCGTCGTCGGGAAAAACGGTCGGGAAGTCGGCCCAGACAGAGCCGTCGGCTGCGATCTCGATCGCACGGCCGAGCGGAGGCTGTGCGGTGGTCACGATCGATCGGCCGGCACAGCGCAACGCCCTGACCCTGGCGATGTGGACTCAACTGGCCGAGACCTTTGAGCGCCTGAATGCCGAGCCAGCCCTCCGCAGCATTGTACTGACCGGTGCCGGCGGCGCCTTCTGTGCCGGCGCCGATATCAAGGAGTTCGCCGGCATTCGGGCGACCAAGACGGACGTGGAGGCTTATGCCGAAACGGTTGACCGTTGCACGCGCGCGATTGCCGATTCGCCGAAAGCGACCTTTGCGGCGATTTCCGGCCCCGCGTATGGCGGCGGTTGTGGTCTCGCCGTCGCCTGCGATTTCCGGGTTGTCGAGCGCAACGCCTCCTTTGCGATCCCAGCTGCCAAGCTGGGCATCGTCTACGGGATCGAGGAGACGCGAGCGCTTTACCTGACAGTCGGTTTGGTCACGGCCAAGGAAATGCTCTTCTCCGGACGACGCTTCCTGGCCGAGGAAGCCGCGCGCATCGGTCTTGCCACTTGGCTCTGCGACACGGACGCGCTCGGCGAAGCTGAGCGGCGCGCGGCTGAATTGGGGGACTCCGCACCGCTCAGCATCGCCGGCTCCAAGTCCGTGCTTGAAGCTCTTACTTCCGGTGAAACGCTTGAGCGCAAGCAGAAGGTTGAGGCGATCACTGCACGAGCAATGGCCAGCGACGACTATCGCGAGGGCCGGGAGGCCTTCGTAGAAAAGCGCAAACCGCGCTTCAAAGGCCGATGAGCGTGGCGGGGCGTGACAGCCGCATCTGGCCGGGCGAGAGTGTCGGGGCACATGTCGGGCGCCGCGTTCGAGTGGTATAAGGCGCCAAGGCGCGTTCGAGCGGAAGGCGTTTCAAAAGAAGCAAAGTACAAGAACAGGGAACAAGAGGGATGTCACAGATGAAGAGGTTGCTTACGGGAGCGGCCATTGCGGCCGCCATCGCCACCGCCGGTCCGCTCGCGGCCGAAACCCGATGGGATATGGCGACGCCCTATCCCGACGCCGAGTTCCATACGCAGAACATCCGGCAGTTCGTCGAGGAGATCGCCGCTGCGACCGGTGGAGACCTGCAGATCACCGTGCACTCGGGCCAGTCGCTGTTCAAGCATCCGGAGATCAAGCGCTCTGTCCAGAATCAGCTGGTGCCCATGGGCGAAGTGCTGATGGCCAACCTCTTCAATGAAGATCCGATTTTCGGGGCTGACAATCTGCCTTTCCTGGCGACCACCTACGAAGATGCCGAAAG
This sequence comes from Rhodovibrionaceae bacterium, assembly GCA_028285215.1. Lineage (GTDB taxonomy): Bacteria > Pseudomonadota > Alphaproteobacteria > Kiloniellales > DSM-21159 > Algihabitans. The sequence continues at coordinate 4,195 of JANQPZ010000235.1, forward strand.
GCTGTGGGCCGCGCAGCGCCCCCTGGTGGAGAGCAAGCTGGCCGATGACGGCATCCGGCTCCTCTATGCGGTGCCCTGGCCGGGTCAAGGCTTCTATGCCAGCGAGGAGATCCAGTCGGTCGCGGACCTGGAGGGCAAGCGCTTTCGCACCTACAACGCGACGACCGCGCGCATGGCGGAGCTGTTCGGCGCCTCGCCGACCACGGTCGAAGCCGTGGAGATCCCGCAGGCCTTCTCGACCGGCATTGTCGATGCCATGGTCACCTCCGCCGCCACCGGCGTGCGGACCAAGGCTTGGGATTTCACGGAGCACTTCTACGATCTGCAGGCCTGGTTGCCGAAGAACATGATCATCGTCAATGAGAACGCCTTCTCCGCGCTGCCGGAGGCGCAGCAGACGGCGATCCTCGAAGCGGCGGCCGCTGCCGAGGCGCGCGGATGGGAACTCAGCCAATCGGTATCTGGCAGTTCCGTCGAGGAACTGGGCAGCAACCTGACCGTTCATCAGCCGAGCGACGCTTTGGCGGAGGGCCTCGCTGAGGTTGGCGAACAGATGGCGGGAGAGTGGGCGGAAAGCGCCGGCCCAGACGGCCAGGCGATCCTGGACGCCTTGCAGTAGGACGGCGTCCGGTGACCCGCTGCGGGCCTCCGGGTTCGCAGCGGGTCGCTGTGCGCACTGGCGTTGCAGACAGGTCCATGATCTACCGACTTCTCGATCTGCTCTATCGGGGCGCAGGCGTACTGGCCGGCGTTTTTCTGGTTACCATTGCCGTGTTGGTGACGGCGCAGATCGTTGCACGGCTCTTTGGCGAGATCCTGCCATCCGCCGATCAGTTCGCCGGCTTCTGCCTGGCCGCCACCTCCTTTCTCGGTCTCGCCTATGCCTTTCGCCAGGGCAGCCATATCCGGGTGACGCTGTTCGTTCGGCATCTGCGCGGCGCGTGGCGACGCCTTTCCTTGATTCTGGCGCTGGCCATCGCATTAGCCGTCACTGCCGTCTTCGCCTGGCACACCGTGATCATGGTCACTCAGAACTGGGCCAGGGATGAAGTGACCTCGGGCTTGGTCCCTTTGCCGCTTTGGCTGCCTCAAATCGGCATGGGGCTTGGCGTGCTGCTTTTCGCGATTGCGATTGCCGAGGATCTGGTGCGGGCTTGTCTCGGCCAGGCTCCGGTCTTCGGGCACGCAGAGATCGAGGCTGACCGGGACGACCAGCCCGGCGACGACGGTGGGCCCTAACACCCGATGGACCCGACCCTGATTTCCATCTTTCTGATCGGCATCATGCTTCTGCTCTTGGCGGGCGGCATCTGGGTCGCGCTGACCTTGATGATCGTCGGCTATCTGGGAATCTCTCTGTTCACGGGCGCCCCGGCGGGGGCGATCATGGCCACCACGATCTGGGGTCAGAGCTGGTCTTGGGCACTGACCGCTTTGCCGCTCTTCATCTGGATGGGCGAGATTCTCTATCGAACGCGCCTGGCCGCCGAGATGTTCAAAGGCCTGGCGCCCTGGATGAGTCCGCTGCCAGGCCGCCTGCTGCACGTCAACATCGCGAGCTGCGGCCTCTTCGCTGCCGTTTCCGGTTCTTCGGCGGCAACCACGGCGACGATCGGCCGGATCACCATCCCCGAGCTGATGAAGCGGAACTACGACGAGCGAATCGTGATCGGCAGTTTGGCCGGTTCTGCCACGCTCGGCTTTCTGATTCCGCCATCGATCATCCTGATCGTCTATGGCGTGGCGGCCGATGTCTCGATCAGCCGTCTCTTTATCGCAGGTGTCTTGCCGGGGCTGATGCTGATCGGCCTCTTCATGGGTTACGTGATGCTCTGGTCCTGGGTGAACTCCGATCGCGTGCCGCCGCGCGAGCCTTCGGTGCCCATCCTTCAGCGCTTGCGTGCGACTGCAGGCCTCTTCCCGATCATGGGGCTGATCGTTGCGGTGATCGGCTCCATCTACGCCGGCATCGCAACGGCGACGGAAGCCGCGGCGATCGGCGTGGTGGGCGCTCTGGTGCTGTCCTGGGCTTCGCGCTCCCTGAATTGGCAGTCTTTCAAGGAGAGTGTCGCTGGCGCGACCCGCACCACCTGTATGGTCACCTTGATTCTGGCCGGCGCTGCCTTCCTGTCGGTCTCGATGGGGTTTACCGGTATTCCCCGCCAGCTCGCCGGGTGGGTCGGGGCGTTCGAACTGAGTCAGTTTCAGCTGTTGTTGGCACTCACCCTGCTGTTCGTGATCATGGGCTGCTTCCTCGACGGGATCTCGATTGTCGTGCTCACAGCCTCGGTGATCATGCCGATGGTCCAGGCTGCAGGCATCGATATGATCTGGTTCGGCATCTATCTGGTGGTCGTCATCGAGATGTCGCAGATCACACCGCCGGTCGGCATCAATCTCTTTATTCTACAATCGATGACGCGGCGGGATCTGCTCTACGTCTCCAAGGCGGCAGTTCCGTTCTTCTTCGTACTGGTGCTGGCGACCTTCATCCTGATCGTGTTTCCGCAAGTCGCCACCTTCCTGCCGTCGCTGATGACCCGCGGATAACGCTTCAGGCTACTTCGTCCCCAGAATCGCCCTGGAGGTCGCGCGAGGGTCGCGTTGCGGCCAGCGTCCGGTCTCTACGGTGAAGAGAAACTCCTCGACCAGGCGATTGAAGGCTTCAGGGGTCTCCAGGTTGATCGTATGTCCTGCGTTGGGGATCACGGCCAGGGCCGCCGTTTCGATCTCGCGCTTCATCAGCAGGGCAGGCTCCAGGCAGGGCCAGTCCTCGTCGCCGGTCAACACCAGGGTCGGGGCGGTGATGCGCTTCATCTCGTCGACCAGCTCGTAAAGCGAGGGCCGTTCCTTTTGGACGCCGCGCAGAGTCTGCGCCGAGCCGAGAGCCGAGTGCTCGATCAACTGGTCGCGAAACTCCCGCCAGCCTCGGGGGTCGCGGTTCTGAAACTGCACGCGCGTCGGGCCCAGGGCATAGCTCTCGCCGGCCTCGGTCATGCCGAGCTCCTCGAAACGGCGCGCCGCCGTTTCGGCCTCCTCGGCGAACTGGGCGCGGCTATCGGGCTCGGCACCATAGCCGCACCCTGCGATCACGAGCGATCGGCAGCGCTGCGGATAGGTTATGCCGAAGTGCAGCGTGGCAAAGCCGCCCATCGACAGGCCGACCACATGCGCCGCTTCCAAGTCGAGACCATCCAGGATCGCTGCAATGTCGTCGCGTGCGCGTTCCTGAGAGTAACTGGCCGGGTCGGTCGGTACATCCGAGGGCGGGAAGCCGCGTGCCGAAAAGGTGATGCAGCGGTAGTAGCGGGAGAAATGCCGCATCTGCGGCTCCCAGCTGCGCCAGTCGCCCGCAAACTCATGCACGAACAGCAAGGGCGCGCCGTGTCCGGCCTCTTCGAAGTAGAGCTTCACCCCGTCGTCGCCGGTGATATGGGGCATTCTTCGCTCCTTGTAGGGTTGCTTCCTGTACCCCTTTTCGACTAGCGCCGATCCGAAGTCCTGTACAACCGCCTCCCATCGGCTAGCAGATATTCACCTCGATTATGGAGGGAGACGACGATCATCGAGGGAGACCGCGCTCATGGCGGGAGACGATGGGGGCTCTCGAGCCGCTGCGGCCCCTGCGCGGCCGTCGCGCCGCAGAAAGGCTTGAGCGACGGCGCCGGGGCGCTCAGGATACCGCGGATGGAAGTTCGCCAACTGCACTACTTTGTTGAGGTTGCTCGGAAAGGGAGCTTTTCCCGGGCTGCACTGTCGCTCGGGATGGCTCAGCCGGCCTTGTCGCGTCAGGTGCAGCAGTTGGAGGCGGAGCTCGCGATCCCCCTGTTCTATCGAAACGGGCGCGGCGTCTCCCTGACGTCGGCGGGAGAGCTGCTGCTGTCCCACGCGACCACCATCCTGAACAGTCTTTCCACGGCGGCAAGCGAGGTTGCTGCGCTGCGCGGGCAGCCGACCGGAACGGCCGTGATCGGGGTGCCGCCCACCGTCGGCCGGGTCCTGACCCTGCCGTTGGCGCGCGGCCTGAAACAGCGCTACCCGCTGGTGTCGGTGAGGATCGTCGAGGGTTTCAGCGGTCACATTCTGGAGTGGTTGGCGAACGGACGGATCGACGTCGGTTTGTTTTACGACGACCCCATGATGCACCGCTTCGTGCTGGAGCCGCTCGTTCAGGAGGCGCTCTGCCTGATCGGGCCGGCAGAGGCCGGCGGCAAGATCGAGGGAGATTCCGTACCGGCAGCCAAGCTCGGCGAACTGCCTTTGATCCTGCCCTCGCGGCCACACGGGCTACGTCTCTATCTCGACGAGACGGCCGAACGTTTGAAGCTCGACCTGCAGGTGGAGTTGGAGGTCGACGCGCTTTTTTCCATGTTGCAAGCCGTGCGCGAGGGGCTCGGCTTCACCGTATTGCCGCGAGCTGCCATCTTTGACGACTCGGTCCGAAGCGCACTCTGCGTTTGGGAAATCGCCGAGCCTGCGCTGATCCGCGTCCTCTCGATGTCGACCTACGTCCAGCGGCCTACCGCCATTGCCTCGCGCCAAGTGGCCGGCATCGTCCGCGACGAGGTTCGCAGCCTGATGGCCGAAGGTTACTGGAAACCGCTCTCCGAACGTATGGACGCCGAGCAAACGGGGTGACGCCGACTAGACGCCCCTAGAGTGCGATCGTACGGGCCACGGTGACCTGTCGTTCGTTTCGGCAATCGCCTAGCGGTCATTAAGCTGCTTTCGCCGATGTCGTGCAGGGCTTCGGTGTAGCGCTCGGCCACCTGCCGACTCGCCGGTGCTTCTTCCGGGACGAGGCGCAGCGTCTCGATCCGTATGGCAGCCTGCTGGGTATCCGGCCGGGTACTCAAGCCGATGCGGACGTTCTCGTACTTGTCGCTGCCCTGCGCCATCAGGCCTTTAGCAGGTTGTTGCCGCTCAGACCGCGTTGTTCCAAGACGTTTCGCGTATCGATGACCAGTGGGCAGTGTTTCGCCAGCAGGCCGTAGTCCACCTCGTCATGATCGGTGGAGATCAGGGCCGCGTCGAAGCTGGCCAGCGTCTCGGCGGTCCAAGACGCCGTAGGCCGACCGGCGAGGTGGCCGTATTCCCGGGTGTTGGGGATGACCGGCACGTACGGGTCGAAGTAGTCGACCTTTGCACCGCGTTCTTCGAGCATCTCGATCAGGCGCAAGGCCGGGCTTTCGCGTGTATCGTCGACATTCTTCTTGTAAGCGAGCCCGACCACCAGCAACTTCGAACGGCTGAGCGCCACGCCGCACTTCTCGTCCAGGGCGCGGGCCAAGCGCTCCACGACATAGCGTGGCATCGCGGTATTGACCTCGCCGGCCAATTCGATGAAACGGGTCGCGATATCGTATTCGCGGGCCTTCCAGGTCAGGTAGAAAGGATCGATGGGGATACAGTGACCGCCCAGGCCCGGCCCTGGATAGAAGGGCATGAAGCCGAAAGGCTTGGTTTTGGCCGCGTCTATCACCTCCCAGACGTCGATCCCCATGGCCGAGTAGATCACCTTGAGCTCGTTGACCAGGGCGATGTTGACGGATCGAAAGACGTTCTCGGTGATCTTCACCGCCTCGGCCGTTCGCGACGAGGAGACCGGCACGGTTTCGGTCACCACGGCGTCGTAGAGCGCTTCTGCCGCACGCCGGGAGTTCGCGTCGTCCGCCCCCACGACCTTCGGGATGGTCGACGTCCGATAGTCGATGTTGCCAGGGTCTTCGCGCTCTGGCGAGTAGGCCAGGAAAAAGTCTTTCCCGGCCTTCAGCCCGCTTTCCTCCAGGATCGGCTTGACCACCTCGTCCGTCGTGCCGGGATAGGTGGTCGACTCCAGGACCACGAGCCGGCCTGGGCGTAGAATCTCCACCAGCATCCGGCTGCTGCTGACCACCGCACTGATGTCCGGCTCCCGGTGGCGATTCAGCGGCGTTGGCACGCACAGCAGAATGGCATCCGCTTGCTGGAGGTCTGAGGGAGTCGCAGTCGCCCGGAAACGGTCGTCCTGTCGCAGGGCGCGCACGGTTGTGGACGGAATATGTCGAATGTAGCTCTCGCCTCTGTTCAGCATCTCGACCTTGTTCGGGTCGAGATCGAAGCCGAGAATCCGAAAACCGCGTTCGGCGATGCTTCGTGCCAAGGGCAGTCCGACATACCCAAGTCCGACGACTCCGATGATCGCTTCACGGTCGGCAATGCGCTGAAGGAATGTGCTGACGGGAGCGGGGGTGTATTCGGTGCTAGGCTTTTGTATGCCGTTCATTGTTTAGGGTCGGCTTTGCTTGTTTGATGTTGTGGTGATCACGAACCGCAGCTCCCATTCGAACCTCGACGGACTAACTCGCCCACTGCAGCGCTCCCAGTGTAGGAGCCAGCCCACAGTGATTCCTTAATCGCTCGTGCGAAAACGGCACGATCGAAGTCTGCGATTAAACACCTAGGGCGTGCACTTCTGATGTGCGGGGACGAAATCCACAACGTTGTTGTCGCGTTGCCACTCTGGAACCAGTCTCGAGAGCAGAGCGACGGTCTCGGCCTCCTTCTGTGCGGCGGCCACGGCGATCAGCTGTTCGATGCCGTTACGCAGCAGCTCTAAATTGGGAGTCCGGGGGGCTGCGAGTTGCAGACCTGGCTGGGTGGTCGGGATCAATTCCTCTTCCTGATGAAAGAGCTCCTCGTAAAGCTTCTCGCCCGGCCGCAGGCCGGTGAAGACGATCTTCACATCCTGGTAGGGGCGCTTGCCGGCGAGCCGGATCATCTGTTCTGCCAGTTCCACGATTTTGATCGGCGCGCCCATCTCCAGAACGTAAACCTTGCCGACCTCTGTCGCGATTCTTCGTCCGCCGAGGGCTGCCGACTGCAGAATCAGGCGGACGGCCTCGCTGATCGTCATGAAGTAGCGCGCGATCTCCGGATGAGTCACCGTCAGCGGGCCGCCGTCCCGCAGTTGACGCTGAAACAGCGGCACGATCGATCCAGTGGACCCGAGGACATTGCCGAAGCGCACTGTCACGAAGCGCGGCCCGATGCCGCTCCGCTGGGTTTCGAGATCGAGCGCCTGGCAATAGGCTTCGGCGAGGCGCTTGCTCGCACCCATGACGTTGGCCGGGTTGACGGCCTTATCGGTCGAAACAAGCAGCATAAGCTCGACCCCGAAGGTCCGGCAGGCCTCCGCCACGTTCCGGGTGCCGCCGACGTTGGTGCGTACCCCCTCGGTCGGCTGCGCCTCGACAATCGGCACGTGCTTCAGAGCCGCAGCATGGAACACAAGCTCCGGGCGGTGCTGCGCGAAGATATGTGCGACGGCAGTTTCGTCCCTGACGTCGGTCAGGGCGGCGTGCCAGACGAGGCCCGGCCAGCCTTCGCTCACCTCCTGGTCGATCTGGTAGAGGTTGAGCTCGCTCGAGTCGATCAAGACGAGTTCGCTGGGCTTCAGGGCAGCGATTTGCCGAACCAGCTCGCCGCCGATGGAGCCGCCTGCACCGGTGACCAAGACACGACGCCCCTTGATCAGATCCTTGACCGGTTCATGGTCGAGGGTGATTTGGGGGCGACGTAGAAGGTCCTCTATCGCCACCGGTTTGGGAACCAGCGGATCGACGGTACTCTGGGTTCCGAAATCGGTGATGCGCGGCAGGCGATCGACGCTGAGGCCATTCCGCTCCGCGAACTCCAGCAGTTGGCTGATGCTTTCGCGCGGTAAGTCCTTCGTCAGAATGAGGCGTTGGGGCAAACGGCCGTGGCGCATGCGCTGAAAAATCTTGGGCAGGTCGTCGAGATCCCCGAGAACCGGAATACCGTGGATGCGTCGGCCGACACGCCGTCCCTTCTCGTCGATGACTGCCAGGACCTCGTAGCTGGCCATGCGATCGCGCTTGAGTGCGGCGATGAAGAGTCCCGCACCATCGCCTGCCCCGATCACCAAAACGGGCACTCTCAAATGGGCGCTGCTGTCCAGAAGCTTCGCCAGGCTCCCTTCCTTGACCACACGGTAAATCAGGCGCGGGCCAGCGAGCAGGGCGATCAAGACCAACCAGGTGATCAAGAGCGACGACCGCGGCATCGCGTCGAGGCGCGTCACCATGAAGGTGATCGGCAGAAACACCAGAACCGCCAGAGTGGCCGCCCGCAGGATGTTCACCAGTTCGTCGAGCGATGCGTAGCGCCAAATGCCGCGATAGAGGTTCGTCGCAACGAACACCATGCCGGACACGACCGCGAAGATCAGCATCGCGGCCCAGAGATCCTGGGTCAGCAGCAGGTGCGCGTCGCTGACTCCGACGCGTAGCACCACGCCGAGCGCAAACGCGAAAGCGGCGACGACGACGTCGTGAACGAAGGCCAGGCCTGCGCGGTGCAGGTAAGTCGACTTGAGGAATTTCGGCACGGCCCCTCTCAACGTTCCGCCCCTCGAACCCGCCTATTGCCAATCTCTGCTGCCGGGCGTCTTGCTGGCAAGTATCGCGTTCCTTGCTGGCCAACACCTGCTACGAGAGGCTGGCTAGGCTTGTGCCATCTGCAGGCGCCGGTGCCGACGCTTTGACCGCAGCCCCCCAAAAAACACAATCCAGGCAAGCAGAGCTGCAGGTACGAGCGGTCCAACATACAGTAACGGCCATAGTGCTATGCGGCTAGATACCATGTCCTCGAGCGCAACTGCTTGAACTTGCAGGACGCCAACGATGACCACGGCGACTAGGATCCGCTTCCAGTATCCGCGGCGGCTGAATTCACCCAGCACGAAGGGAGCCATTCCCAGCAGGACATACCCGAACACGTAGAGTGGAAGCGCCAGGCGCTGGTGCCCGTTGGCCAAGAACTGATCTCTCCGTGTAATCTCATCGTACGTCTCGGGCGTCTTGAAGATCTCGTGCAGAAAGAGTTCGGACGGATCGCGCCAGCTTCGCTCTCGCCGCGTGCCATCGCTGAGTTCGAGGGCGTAGCGGTCGAAGCTGAGCGTCGTCAGCTCTTTCTCCGTCCTGTCGAACTGCTGGCGTTGGCCTTCGTAGAGGATCAGCACGGGGCCCGACTCGCCCGCGATCAACTCGCTGACTTGAGCCACCGTGGTCGTCGGCTGCTCGGCATCGCGCATGTCGTGGACGAGGACATCCAGCAACTGACCGTCCGGCGTCCGGGATCCGATGTAAACGACCATGCCGGTGTCGACTTCCGTAAAAACGCCCTCCTCAAGCAGGACCGACGCGTAGTTGGTCCGGATCTCGTGCTGCAGATCCTTGAAGTTGCGGAAAGACAGCGGCAAGAAATACAGTGTAATAGTGTATATAATCAGCGTTACGGCGACGCTGAGCAGAAGCGCTGGTCGTGCGACTTGGATGTGACCCAGACCGCACGCCCGCATGACGATCAGTTCACTGTCCGTCGTCATCTTGTTGTAGATGAACAGCACGGATACGAAGACCGCGACCGGCAGGACGATGGTCAGAAAGCTCGGCATCAGGAGCGCGGCGAACCAGACGAAGGTTTCGATCGGGAGCCCGCGGTTTACGATGTGATCGAACAACCGTATCGACTGGGAAAGCCACACCATGAAGGTCAATGCCACGCTGGTGGCAAAGGTGGTTGCGGCCAACTGGGACAGCATGTAGCGGTCGAGAGACTTCATCGCAGTTCCGTTACGCCACGGCGAGGAAGGCGATGCAAGAGATAGAATCAGGCAAACTGCCAATATGCAACCTCAGGCCTCCTGGATCGCACCTGTGCCGCGCTCAGGCTGCGGGCGACCGGCGGACAGTTAATAGCGTCAGGCCGAGGACGGCGATCGGGATCCAGCCTTCCCATGTGCTCAGTGTCAGAAGCGTCACAGCGCTGGCGGATAGCCAGAGTGACGGCACGATCAGCAGAAGCCATCTCTCGACTCCCGGCGGCATGAGGAGCGCGAGCCCGACCGTGGCGATCGCGGTCGGATCCGGTGCGATGCCGACAATCTCTGCGCCTGCCAGCGGACGTCCGGCGAGAAGGGCCGTCAGGGGATGCAGGATCACGGCGTAGCCGAGAAGCAGGCTGCCCGGGAGAGCCGACAGAGTGAACCGCGTTCCGAGCCGGCAGCCTGCTCCAGCGGCCGCGATCCAGACGAAGATCAAGGCTTGGAGCGCGAAGAGCGGCGCGACGTAGCCGGCGGCCCAGTTGATCGGGGCATAGCGCTGCCACAGGAAGCTCCAACCCACCCAAGCCCACGCAAGTCCGAAAAGGAGCGCGAGCGGTCGGCCGCTCCAGGTCGGCGGGCGAAAGGTGAACCCGAGGACAGCAAGGCCGGCAAGCAGCGTCACAAGAGGCAGCGGCCAGACGGCTGCGTTCTCGAGTTCGAAGAGGCGCCAGTAGGTGGTCGGCGAGAACAGCAGAAAGTCCGAGGGCCGATAGCTCCACCAATCCGTCACTTAGCGATCCGCCGTTTCGCGACGCAGCGCTCGACACCGCGACATCACAGTGAACGAATCTCCTCCACGATACGGTCGCGCAACGTGGGATCGGGCAGGGAGCCGTGGGCCGCGCGCTTGTTCTCGCGAAGATGCGCGACCTGAGTTGTCGCCGGGATGACGACGGTGACGGCCGGGTGAGAAAGCAGGTGTTTCAGAATAACTTGTGCCCAGCTTTCCGCGCCAAGGTCGCCGGCGAAGGCCGGGAGCCTTTCGTTCCGCAGTCGGCGGGTCAGAGCCCCGCCCTGGAACGGTCGATTGACGATCACGCCGATGCCTCGCTCTTGCGCAAGAGGCAGCAGACGCGCTTCCGGATCGCGATCTAGGACGTTGTAGGTCAATTGGATGAAGTCGATCGGATAGCGCTGCATGATCCGCTCGAGCAGGTCGTGACGTCGACCGTGCGACGTCGTGACGCCGACGTAGCCAAGCTTGCCCTCGGCTTTCATGGCAAAGAGGGTTTCGAGATGGCCTTCCCAAGCGACCAGATTGTGAACTTGCAACAGATCGAAGCGTCGAACCCCCCATTCGTCCAGTGTTTCGGCGATTTGGCCCGGCCCGTCGCCGGTGGCGTTGGTCCAAACCTTCTCCGCCGAGAACACGCTGCTCGGGTACCCCAGCCGTTGCAGACCGTAGCCGATTGTGCCTTGGGAGGAGCCGTACATCGGCGAGCAGTCGATCATTCCGCCGCCTTCTTCTACGAAGGCGGCAATGACCTCCGCGCTTGCGCCGCGCAGGAGCGGGTCGTCGCCGACGTTGAAGGTGATCCAGCTGCCCAGGCCAATCGCCGGGATCGCTTGTCCGGTCGAGGGAATGCGGCGCAAGACCTCATGCGCTGTCTGCGCGTGGGCACCCTCCGAGCGCGGCCGCACGGCCGCGAGCCCGAGTGCACCCAGAAGCAGCTGGCGTCGATCCACCTTCATTGCGGTTGTCCCGTTGGTGGCCCTCTAGAGTTCGCCTCCCGAGCGTCGGAGTCTTTTCACCACGCGAAGATGGCACCAAGACGGCAAGGATGCGCCGGCTTCGGACAGGGCCTATCGCCACGGAAGCCGAACCGCCTGAAGAGGCGGTCCGGTGGACTCCAAACAGTTGGAACGGAGAAGGGGGACGACGCGATCAGGCCGCTCTATTCCGCCGCCTGCACGGCAGGTTTGGTCCAGGCGAACTTCTGGAAGGCTTCGTTGATCGGCGTCTCGGCAACGTGGTTTGTGTAGTTCGACAACACCTTCAGGCCGACGCCGAGAATCACCTCCAGCACCTGACGCTGGTTGTAGCCGGCCGCCAGAAAGGCTTCCACGTCAGACGATTCGGCCCAGCCGCGTTTGGCGACCATGGCGCGGGTGAAGGTCCGCAGGGCCTCCAACTTGGCGTCGGGAAGCGGTGTGTCGTTGCGCAGCGCGTCGATGACCGCATCCGAAACGCCCTGCGACTTGGCGGTGCCGGTATGCGCGGCCATGCAGAAGTGACACTCGTTGTCGAAGTTGACGGTGATCATGACCACCTGCCGTTCGGTTGCCGTGAAAGACGTCTTCTGGTCGAAGATCGCGCTCACCGTCTGATAGGCCTCCAGCAGTCCGGGCGCCTCGGCCTGGATCGCCCAGAGATTGGGCACGAAGCCGAGCTTCGCTTTGGCCGCAGCCAGGCGCTCTCCCGCCTCTTTCGGTGCGGTTTCCGGAGTATGCAGGGTAAAGTCGACCATCGGTGGCGCCTCCTTTGCGGATGCCTGAAGCTGAGTAGGTGGGACAGAGCCCCTGCTCCGCCCCGCTCCCGGTTCATCTGGGGCGGGAGTTCTGGTCTCTGAAGCAGCGCAATCTGCACGTCATCTGTGAAAGATGGTCATTGTTCACGGGCGCGTGATGTCGTTTTTCGCTGTTTCGGCAAAGGCGCTTGTGGCGCTTGCCCCGGCGCCTCGGCGTTTCTACAAGGGCGGGCATGTTCGGATTCAGCCTTTCCAAACTCCTGGTGCTTGCCGCCGTTATTCTGGTGGTCTGGTACGGGTTCAAGCTGGTCGGCCGGCTGGACGCGGCGCGCAAGACGGAGGCGAAGCTGCGCCGCCAGGCCGAGAGCGAGCGCAAGATGCCGCAGAGCGGAGGGGCCGATCGTAGCTCCTCCTCGACCTCGGACGCTTCGAAAGCCGAAGAGATGGTTCAGTGCCCTGCCTGTCAGGCCTACGTGGCGGCCGGCAGTGTTCGCAACTGCGGACGTGCCGATTGCCCCTATTAGCCTGCGACTTGCCGGTCTGGGTTGATCGGAGGCTACGCGCCGTCTGGCCGAGGCTGGCACGGCCGGCGGCGCGCCTTGATTTGCGACGGGCCGACCAGTAGGGTCACGCCGCCTTACCGCACCTGCGAAAACCCCCGGACCGTCCCGCACAGCTATGGCCAAGCGCGCTGCCAATCCCGACACCTGCTTCCAGCGCCTGATATTGAAGCTTCAGGATTACTGGGCCCAACAGGGCTGCGTCGTTCTGCAACCCTACGATCTGGAGGTTGGCGCCGGTACCTTCCACCCGGCGACCACCTTGCGCGCCCTCGGGCCGGATCGGGTGTGGAACTGTGCCTATGTGCAACCGTCGCGGCGGCCGACGGACGGGCGCTACGGTGCCAACCCCAATCGGCTGCAGCACTACTACCAGTATCAGGTGCTGATGAAGCCCAGTCCTTCGAACATTCAGGAGCTCTACCTGGGCTCCCTGCGCGCGCTGGGCATCGAACCCTTGGAGCACGACATCCGCTTCGTGGAGGACGACTGGGAAAGCCCGACTCTCGGCGCCTGGGGCCTGGGCTGGGAAGTCTGGTGCAACGGCATGGAGGTCACGCAGTTCACCTATTTCCAGCAGGTTGGCGGCATCGATTGCCATCCGGTGCCGGTGGAACTCACTTACGGGCTGGAACGGCTGATCATGTACGTGCAGGACGTGGACAACATCTACGACCTGGATTGGGACGGCGTGCCGACGGAACAGGGCGGAAAGTCCTATGGCGACGTCTTTCTGCAGGCAGAACGAGAATTCAGCGCCTTCAATTTCGAGTTGGCGGACACCGAGCGTCTGACCCGCCACTTTGCGGAAATGGAAGCGGAATGCGGCACGCTGTTGAAAGCGCAGCTGGCCCTGCCGGCCTACGATCTCTGCATGAAGGCGAGTCATCTGTTCAATCTGCTGGATGCGCGCGGCGCGATCTCGGTGACCGAGCGCCAGGCCTACATCGGTCGTGTGCGTGCCATGGCCAAGGGTTGCTGCGAAGCCTGGGTCGCGTCTTTCGCACGAACGGGCCCTGCGGCGGAGACAGCAGCGGGGGCAGGCGATGCCTGAACTGCTGTTGGAGCTCCGCTCCGAGGAAATCCCGGCCCGCATGCAATCTCAGGCCGCCGACGCTTTGCGTCAGGCCGTCTGCGACAGGCTTGGCGCTGCCGGGCTGACGTTCGATCATGCCTTTGCCACGGTCTCTCCGCGCCGTCTGGTGCTGGTTGTCGAGGGACTGCCGCCGAAGCAGCCGGATCGGACGGAGGAGAAGAAAGGGCCGAAGCTCGGCGCGCCGCAGCAAGCCATCGAGGGTTTTCTGAAGGCTAACGGATTTGCTTCGGCGGACGAGGCGGAGCTGCGCGAAACGCCCAAGGGCGAGTTCTTCTTCGCCGTACGGCATATCGCGGGCCAGGCAACGGCCGAAGTCCTGCCGGGCCTTCTCGCCGAGACGATCCGCGCCTTCGGCTGGCCGAAGTCCATGCGCTGGGCGGAAACTGACTTCCGCTGGGTACGCCCGCTGCAAGCCGTGCTGGCCGTTTTCGCCGGTCGCCGTCTGGACGGCGGGCTGACGCTCGGCGATCGGGAATTGGTCTTTACTGATCGTACGTGCGGTCATCCCTTTATGGCGCCCGACGCCTTCCAAGTCGACGGCTACGGCGACTACAAGGCGCGTCTGGAGCGGGCCTACGTCCTGGTGGACAGAGACGAGCGCCGCAAGGCCATCGTCGAGCAGTGCTCGAAGCTTGCCCACGCCGCCGGGCTGGCGGTTCGGGACGACGGGCCCTTGGTCGAGGAGGTGACAGGCCTGGTGGAGTGGCCGGAAGTGCTGGCGGGCAGCATCGACGACCGTTTCATGGCACTGCCCGACGAAGTGCTCTCGACCTCCATGCGCAGCCACCAGAAGTATTTTTCCCTCGTGGAGCCTGATGGAAGCCTCGCGCCGCGGTTCCTGCTGGTTGCGGACATGACGGCGGCCGAGGGGTCGCTCCGCCGTCGGAACATCGTAGGCGGCAATGAGCGGGTGCTGCGGGCGCGCTTGGCCGACGCCGAGTTCTTCTGGGATCAGGACCGAAAGCAGAGTCTGCAGAGCAGGGTCACGGCGCTGCGCGAGATCGTCTTCCACGCGCGCCTTGGGACCGTGGAAGACAAGGTCGACCGGATCACGGCGCTGGCGGTCGAGATTGCGAAGGCCGTGCCGGACGCCGATGTGGACCGGGTGCGTTCTGCCGCCCGGCTCTGCAAGGGGGATCTCGTCACCGGTATGGTCGGCGAGTTCCCGGAGCTGCAGGGGGTCATGGGCCGGTACTACGCGCAGGCCGATGGCGAACAGGCGGAGGTCGCCCGGGCCATCGCCGAACACTATGCGCCCCAGGGGCCCAACGATCTCTGTCCGACCGCGCCTGTCAGCGTCTGTGTCGCGTTGGCTGACAAACTCGACACGCTGGTCGGCATGTTCGCCATCGACGAAAAGCCGACCGGCAGCAAGGATCCCTTCGCCCTGCGCCGCGCTGCCTTGGGCGTGATCCGCCTGATCGTCGAGAATGAGCTGCGGCTGCCTTTGGCAGCTCTGGTCCGCCATGGGCATGCCGCCGTCTGCCGGCTCGCGCAGTCGTCCGGCCTGCGGTCCGACGGCGACGAGGTGACCGGCGACTTGGTGACCTTCTTCGCGGATCGTCTGAAGGTGGCGCTGCGTGAGCAGGGCGTGCGTCACGACCTGATCCAGGCCGTCTTCAACCTGGGCGGAGAGGACGATCTGGTGCGCCTGCTGCGGCGGGTCGAGGCATTGGAGGACTTCCTGAAGACCGACGACGGCGCCAATCTCCTGGTCGCCTACAGCCGCGCTGTAAACATCGTCCGCATCGAGGCGAAGAAGGACG
>JANQPZ010000244.1 GCA_028285215.1 Rhodovibrionaceae bacterium
CTTACGCGAAGACGAGGCCACGGCCCCCCTGCTGACGGAACTCGCCGCCTACGATCGCAATCAACTGCAGTTCCATCGGGCGCACCTGCAGCTCGCGACCCGGCAGCTCGAGATCGTGGGCGTCGAGGTCGGGACCGGCGGCACCTCCTTCCGCGACTACCTGCAGACCTACGACAAGACCATCGCACCGCTGTTTCCCGGCCTGACCGCCGAGGGCGGCGAGGCGGCGGCGTGACCGCAGCAGCGGACGACTTCGGCGCCTTCGTCCCGGGAGCGCGCCGGCGTATCGAAGGTCGCCCGGACGGCCCTCTGACAGGCCTGACCTTCGCTGCCAAGGACCTCTACGACACCGCAGGCCAGGTCACCGGCGCCGGCAATCCGGACTGGGCGGCCAGTCATCCGGCCGCGGAGCGGAACGCCCCCCTGGTCGAGGCCCTGCTCTCCGCCGGCGCCACCCTGGTCGGCAAAACCCACACCGACGAGCTGTCGCGCGGCATCTTCGGATTGAACGCGCACTACGGAACCCCGCTCAATCCCGCCGCACCCGACCGCCTGCCCGGCGGCTCCTCCAGCGGCTCCGCAGCCGCCGTGGCCGGCGGCCTGACGGACATCGGGCTGGGGACCGACACCGGCGGCTCGGTGCGCGTGCCCGCCGCCCACTGCGGTCTCTTTGGCCTGCGGAGCTCCCACGGGCGCCTGCCGTTCGACAGCGTGCTTTCCCAGGCCCCCAGCTTCGACACGCTGGGCTGGATGACACGCGACCCGGCGACGCTGCACCGCGTGACCGAAACGCTGCTGGGCAGCGGCGAGGTCGGGCCCTTTCGCGTGATACTGCCCGTCGAGGCCTGGGCCGTGGCAAGCGACGCGACCCAAGCGGCATTGCAACCGCTGCTGACGCGACTGGAACAGGCCGCCACGGAGGTCCAGCGCAGGACGCTCGCCGAAGAGGGCCTGACGCTCTGGCGCGACCGGCAGATCGCCCTGCAGCAACGCGAGGCCTGGGCCGGATTCCAGGACTGGATTTTGCAGACCAACCCCAGGTTTGCCTACAACGTCGCCGCCAACTTCGCCGCCGGCGCGGCGCTCGACCCGCAGGTCCACGAGGTCGCCGTCCATGCTTGGCCAGCAATGCGCAGCGCCGTTCTGGAACTGGTGGCCGACAGCACTCTGCTGTGCCTCCCGACCGTGCCGGACCCGGCGCCGCGACGCGACCTGACGGCCGCCGAGGCCTATCGGGACTGGCCGCGCATTGCACAGCTCACCTGCATCGCAGGACTGGCCGGCGCACCGCAGATCACCCTTCCGGCCGGGCGCGTCGACGGCGGCCCGGTCGGGCTGTCCCTGATCGCCGAGCCGGGCCGCGACAGCGACCTGACGGCCTTGGCCGCCATGATCTCGATATGACAGTTTCATGTAATATTGATGAAATAGACAAATAAAGTCTGCTTCGTACACAGTCGAACTTGACGCACGTCAATGTCTTCCCGCAGCGAAGCCTGCAGTTTAGCCAAAACGGCAAGACAACAGACTTCTGCAGGGGAGACTCGAGCATGGCGGCGCGGGAGTTTTTCAAGATTGGCCGCGGTCCGAGCCTGGATCGACGCCGCTTCCTGCTTGCGGGCGGCGCGGCGGCGGTTCTGGGCGCCGGCGGCGTGAAACCGGCCTTTGCCCTCGCAGGCGACCGCGAGGCCCTGACCTCCAGCCACTGGGGCGCCTTCCGGGCAAGGGTCGTGGACGGGCGACTGGTGTCCGTCGCGCCCTTCGAGCGCGACCCCTTCCCGACCGCGATGATCCAGAACTTCCCGTCGATCCTCTACGACAAGTCGCGCATCGCCAAGCCGATGGCGCGCAAGTCCTGGCTGGAGAAGCGCGAGAAGGCGGACGGCGCGGATCGAGGCCGCGAAGCCTTCGTCGAGCTGGAGTGGGATCAGGCGCTCGACCTCGCCGCAGAGGAGATGCAACGCGTCAAGGACAGCTATGGCAACGAGGCCTTCTATGCCGCCAGCTACGGCTGGGCCTCGGGCGGCCGCTTCCATGCCTGCGACGAGATGATGAATCGTCTCTACGCGCTCTACGGCGGCTATGTCGACGATCTGACGAACTACTCCTTCGGGGCCGGCATGGTGCTGCTGCCCCACCTGCTGGGCAGCAGCCAGGCGATCGGCGGCCCCTTCACCACCTGGCCCTCCCTCGTGCAGAATACGCAGCTGATCGTGATGTTCGGCGGGGCCACCTTCAAGAACGCGCAGATCACCTGGGGCGGCAGCGGCGAGCACACCACCGAGAAGTGGCTGCGCCAGTGCCACGCGGCGGGGATCGAGATGATCTCGATCAACCCGGTACGCGAGGACGAAGTCGTCGCGCTGGACATGGAATGGCAGCCGATCCGCCCGAACAGCGACGTCGCGCTGATGCTGGCGCTCTGCCACACGCTGCTGACGGAAGGTCTGGCCGATCTCGCCTTCGTCGAACGCTACACGGTCGGCTTCGCGAAGGTCCGCCCCTACATCCTGGGCGAGAGCGACGGCCAGCCGAAGGACGCCGACTGGGCCGCCTCCGTGACCCAGGTGCCGGCCGACTGGATCCGCAACCTGGCCCGCAAGATGGCGGCCAAGCGCAGCATGATCATGACGGCCTGGTCGCTGCAACGCGCTCGCTACGGCGAGCAGCCCTGGTGGGGCACGATCATGCTGGCCGCAATGCTGGGCCAGATCGGGCTTCCGGGCGGCGGCTTCGGCTTCAGCTACACCTCGATCAACGGCTACGCCTTCCCGCCCAGCAGCTTCAACGTTCCCGGCTTCCCGCGCGGGCGGAATCCCGTCAAGACGCGCATCCCGGTCGCCCGCATCGCCGACATGCTGCTGCAGCCCGGCGCCGAGTTCGAGTTCAACGGGCGGCAGATGACCTACCCGGATATCCGCATGATCCACTGGGCGGGCGGCAACCCCTTCCATCATCATCAGGACCTGAACCGCCTGACCCGCGCCTGGGCCAAGCCGGAAACCGTGATCGTGCACGAACCCTGGTGGACGCCGACCGCGCGGCGGGCCGACCTGGTCCTGCCGGCCACCACGACGCTGGAGCGCAACGACATCGGCGCCAGCCCGCGCGACCGCTACGTCTTCGCCATGCCGCAGCTGGTCGCCCCGGTCGGCCAGGCCCGCAACGACTTCGACATCTGCGCCGACATCGCCGAGCGCCTGGGCTACCGCGCCGACTTCACGGAGGGCCGCGACGAGATGGGCTGGCTGCGCCATCTCTACGCCCGCGCCGGCGAACGCGCCGTGGTCGAAGGCATCGTGCTGCCGGACTTCGACACCTTCTGGAGCGAGGGCATGATCGTCCTGCCGCGCCCGGAGGACGACTATATCTATCTGGCCGACTTCCGCGCCGACCCGGAAGCCAATGCCCTGCGCACCCCTAGCGGCCGCATCGAGCTGTTTTCCGAAAGGATCGCGGCGATGGGCTACGACGACTGCCCCGGCCAGGCAACCTGGCTGGAGCCCGAGGAGTGGCTGGGCAGGGCCGGCGAGGAGGCGCCGCTGCACCTGATCTCCAGCCACCCGCAGCACCGGCTGCACAGCCAGATGGACAACGGGCCCCTGGCGCGTGCCAGCAAGATCCAGGGCCGAGAGCCCCTGTGGCTGCATCCCGACGACGCCGCGCCGCGCGGCCTGAAGACCGGCGAGGTGGCGCGGCTGTTCAACGATCGCGGCGCCTGCCAGGTCGGCGTAATCGTCAGCGATCGCGTGACGCCGGGCGTGGCCATGCTTCAGGAAGGCGCCTGGATCGACCCCCTGGAGCCGGGCGTGCCGGGCTCGATCGACAAGCACGGCAACCCGAATTTGGTGACCAAGGACATCGGCACCTCGCGCCTGGGTCAGGGCTGCACCGCCCAGACCGCGCTGGTGCAGATCGAGAAGCTCGAAGGCCCCCTGCCCGAGGTCACCGCCTACGACCCGCCCGAGGTGGCCTGACCATGACGACACGCGAGACGACCGAGAGCCAACAGGCGGACAGCCGCCTCGTGACGCGCCGGGACGCGCTGGTTGGGCTCTTCGCCGCAACCGCCAGCCTGCCCATCCTCGCAGTACGCGGTCCGACCGTGGCGCTGGCGGCCAACCTGAAGCGCTACCGCTGTCCCGAGACCGAATGCGGTTACCTCTTCGATCCGGCCATCGGCGTGCCGGAGCACGAGATTCCGCCGGGCGTCGCCTTCGCCGATCTGCCGGACGACTGGGAGTGCCCGGAGTGCGGCGCCCCCAAGTATCTCTGGTGAGCAGTCCACTCCGATAAGTCACCTCAAAAGCACCTCGGGACGCGCGGCCGGATCCGACCTCGGGCGCTTCCGGACGAACCGGCAGGCATGTCCCGGACGGTCTCCGGCCCCGCCACCTGTCTCCTTGCAGGTTGTTACGGGCAATCCCGCAGAACTGACGCCCGCAGAACTGACGCCCGCAGAACTGACGGAGGAATTTCACCAGTCAGTAACAGAACCGTCAAAACCGCCGCGTAACTCTGCTGCCGACGGTTGGGTCGCGGGAAGCCCGGCCGCCCTTCGTGCTGAAAACAACGAGCCTGCGACAACCCGCAGGTGCAATCCTTGGGAGAGGTCATTCCATGAAGAACACCGACCTGTCGCGATACTCCTGTCGCGCTGAGGCCTACGAAGCGTCCGAGGACACGCCGTCCAACCGCTCCGAGGCGCCGACCATCGGCGACGTCATCAACCGCCGCTTCGGCCGCCGGGACGTCCTGAAGGGCGCGCTGGGCGTCGCCGCCATGGGCGCGATCGCCGGCACCGGCCTAGCCGCGATGGGCGGCAAGAAGGCGCTGGCCGCCTCGGCCTCCTTCAACTTCAGTGAGATCTCGCACGGCGTCGACGAGACCCATCACGTGGCGCCCGGCTACAGCGCCGAGGTGCTGATCCGCTGGGGCGATCCGGTCCTGCCCGACGCGCCCGCGTTCGACCCGATGAACCAGACCGCCGCCGCCCAGGCGACGCAGTTCGGCTACAACAACGACTACGTCGGCTACATCGGCCTGCCCTTCGGCTCCGACAACCCCGAGCGCGGCCTGCTCTGCGTCAATCACGAATACACCAACGAAGAGGTCATGTTCCCCGGCCTCGGCAAGCAGGACGGCGACGCCGAGTTTACCGGCATGACCAAGGATCTGGTCGAGGTCGAGATGGCCGCCCATGGCGGTTCGGTGCTCGAGATCGAGAAGGTCGACGGCGCCTGGCGCGTGGTGTCCGGCAGCCAGTACGCCCGCCGCATCACGGCGCTGGAAACGCCGATGGATCTGACCGGTCCGGCCGCCGGCCACGACCTGATGAAGACCTCGACGGATGCCGGCGGCACCCGGGTGATCGGCACGATCAACAACTGCGCCGGCGGCATCACCCCCTGGGGCACCTACCTGATGGCCGAGGAGAACTTCCACGGCTACTTCTGGGGCGACGTGGAGGGCCACCCGCAGCAGGCCGCGCTCGAGCGCTACGGCGTGCCGAGCGCCTGGTACGCCTGGGGCCGCTTCCACGACCGCTTCGACGTCAGCAAGGAGCCGAACGAGAGCAACCGCTTCGGCTGGATCGTCGAGGTCGACCCCCTCGACCCGACGTCGACGCCGAAGAAGCGCACCGCGCTCGGCCGCTTCAAGCATGAAGGCGGCGAGTCGATCGTCAACGGCGACGGCCGCGTCGTGGTCTACATGGGCGACGACCAGCGCTTCGACTATCTCTACAAGTTCGTCAGTGCCGGGACCTACAATCCGGACGACCGCGCCGCCAACATGGACCTGCTCGACGAGGGCACGCTCTATGTGGCCCGCTTCGATGCCGACGGCACCGTCGCCTGGTTGCCGCTGGTGCAGGGCGAAGGCCCGCTGACGGCCGCCAACGGTTTCCCCGACCAGGCCACAGTGGTGATCAACGCCCGCCTGGCCGCCGACGCCCTGGGCGCCACGCCGATGGACCGGCCCGAAGACGTCGAAGCCAACCCGGTCACCGACAAGATCTACGTCATGCTGACCAACAACAGCCGGCGCACGCCCGAGCAGGTCGACGCGGTGAACCCCCGCGCCGAAAACCGCTTCGGCCAGATCGTCGAGATCTCGGCGGCGAACGGCGACCACAGCTCGACCGAGGACACCTGGGAGATGCTGGTGGTCTGCGGCGACCCCGCCGACGGCGAGGTCGGGGCGATGTGGAACCCGGCGACCACGGAGAACGGCTGGTTCGCCTCTCCCGACAACTGCGCCGTCGACAACCAGGGCCGCCTCTGGATCACCACCGACCAGGGCAGCGGCTGGTCGCGCAGCGGAACGGCCGACGGCGTCTGGGCGCTGGAGACCGAGGGCGAGCTGCGGGGCACCGGCAAGATGTTCTTCCGCGTGCCGGTCGGCGCCGAGATGTGCGGGCCGAAGTTCACCCCCGACGACACGACCCTGTTCGTCGCGGTGCAGCACCCGGCCACGGACGGCACCAAGGCCTACCCGGGCTTCGAGCGGAACTCGACCTTCGAGGATCCGGCGACGCGCTGGCCGGACTTCCAGGAGGGCGTGCCCCCGCGTCCCTCCGTGGTGACGATCACCAAGGACGACGGCGGCAAGATCGGCGTCTGATCTCCGCGGACAGCCTCCGGTTTCTTCGGGCGGGCGGTGACTTCGGTCACCGCCCGCCTTTCTTTGTGCCGCCAGCATTGCGATATCTCTGCGAAACTCGCTTCACCTATCGGAGAGTTCCCAGCATGAACCTCGCTGAGTCCCTGCTGCATGCGCTCAAAGACCATGGCGCGCGCGAGATCTTCGGCATCCCCGGCGACTTCGCCCTGCCCTTCTTCAAGGTGGTGGAGCAGTCGGGCATCCTGCCGCTCTACACCTTCAGCCACGAACCGGCGGTCGGTTTCGCCGCCGATGCGGCGGCCCGCTTCGGCAGCCGGCTGGGGGTCGCCGCCGTGACCTACGGGGCAGGCGCCTTCAACCTGGTCAACCCCGTGGCCTGCGCCTTGGCCGAGCGCTCGCCGCTGGTGGTGATCTCCGGAGCCCCGGGCCGGGCCGAGCGCGCCTCCGGCCTGCTGCTGCATCACCAGGCGAAGACGCTGGACAGCCAGTTCCGCGTGATGGCGGAGCTGACCTGCG
>JANQPZ010000267.1 GCA_028285215.1 Rhodovibrionaceae bacterium
GCCGGAATCGACCCGCTCGACCTCGCGGGCGATGAGGCCGTAGCTCACGTGGTTTGCCCCGGCGCAGCCATAGTCCTCCGGGATGGTTGACCCGAGGAAGCCCAGGGCGCCCATCTCGGTCATGATGGCGCGGTCGAAGGTCTCGTGGCGGTTGGCCTCCAGGATGCGCGGCATCAACTGCTCCTGGCAGTAGCTGCGCGCGGCCTCGCTGACCATGCGCTCCTCTTCGCTGAGCTGGTCGTCCAACAGCAGGGGATCGCGCCAGGAGAAGTTCACCCTCTTTCCCATAATCACCCAGCTAACCGGCCGCGACGGGAACGTCGATGTCGAGCAAGGGAGCGTATTGCTGGGCGCCGAAGATATCGGGATCGCCGGGGCTGCCGCTGGGCCGCGTGCGGTAGATGGTGAACTTGATCGCGTAGCCGGGGTCATATTCGACGAAACTGGCGATGCGCTCGTCCGGGATGTTGAAGAGCGCGGCCACCGAGGCGCGGCTCAGAACGCCGCTGCGCTTGACCTCTTCGTAGACCTCGGCGGTACGGAAGATCACATCGAAGGTGATCTTGTTCACGCCGGCGTTCTTCGAACGGATTGTCTTGGCAAGGTCCGAAAGCTTCCTGTTTGGCATCCTGTACCCCCTCAAACGCCGGCTTCGGTCATGTGGGTGGGAAAGATCTCAAGCCCGTGGTTCACCGGCACGGTGTGGTTGAGGGTCCAGCGGTAGGCGGGGCTGGCGCGCATCACTTCATCGAAGACGAAAGACACGCCGCCGGCGGTGCCCTTGACGTCCGGCAGGCGGGCATAGAACAGCTGCCGGGTGCCGGTGATGGTCACTTCTTCAGCCATTTCGGCGGTGGGGGCTACGCCTTGCACCACGATACAGAGCTCGTGGCCGGGATGGGCCCTGCGCGGCTCCATGTCGCCCATGATGCCGTTGCGTCCGAACACGTTGTAGTGCAGCTCGTAACCGTTCTCTCCGAAGCGCTCGCGCACCTGCTGCCTGGCCCAGTCCATGACCTGATCGACATTGGCGATGGTGTAGGGATCGCGGATGCCTGCGATACCGACGTAGCGTTCACCAATCCTGCCGGCTCCTTCCAACTTCACCCGGAACTCGTTGGCCGGCTCGAAGACCGGGCCGGTGATGCGGGTCGTCTTCCCGTCCAGTTGCTCGTAACGGCAGTCCGTCATATCGAGCCTTCCGCCGGCGACGAGTTCATGGAACGGATCGGAGCGCTCGTACATCGCATGCCCCGCAACCGAAGCGACGGTGCAGCGCTGTTCCGGATGCATGGCGGTCACCTTGACGTCGTCCATGGTGATCTCGCCGAGCACGGTCTCCTTCCCGCCGTAAGGCTCGGCGCAGAAAGAGGCACATTCAAGGACTTTGCCGAGGTAGTAGGAGAGGTTCTCGGGAAAGCCACGGGCCAGGGCCGGTGCCGCGAAGATCGCACTGTCGCTGCTGCGGCCGCCGATAATGACATCGGCGCCCTCGTCCAGAAGTTTCAGATAGGGATGCACGCCGGCCATGGCGACGATGCGGTCAGTGGCGTCCAGCTCTTCCTCGGTCAGATCCGCGAAGCCGTCCAGCCCCTCGACAACCTCGCCTGCCTGCATTTTCCCGCGGAGCCAGTCGCGCTCCACCTCAGAGTAAAAGTACCCGACGCTGAACTTCTTGAGGCCGCACTGCGCCGCGATATCCGTGATCATCTCGACATAGCGGTCGACGCGGCAGTTGGCACCGGTGTCCCCGGCTGAACCGATCAACATTGGGACGCCCAGCTTGCGGGACGCCAGCAGCATTTCCTTCAGGTCATGACGTTGCCACGCCTCGGGGCTGGTGGACTGACCGCTGCCAAGCGGCACCGGGCCGACGTCATCGCTGCCGGAATCCGCCGCGATGTAGTCGGGACCGGCCTCGATCCCTCTCCTGAAACTCTCCGTCCTGAGGGGCGCAAAGCCGAGGTGCCCGTTCGGGGAGATGATCTTCATCGATGCCATGCGCGCGCCTCCAGCGACCAGCGGTTCCTCTGCTCCCATCGCTTGCATGGACTGTGCCAAGATGCAGGCAGACCAAAAGACCGCGATCTTGAAGGGTGACAGCAGACCCACCTGGGAATCCGACATCCAACTCGCCAAGACTCGCGTGATTCTCACGCCGATTCGCGTGACTTCAACGCAGGCCCAGCTTGATCATCTGGTGGCGCAAGGCATGGCGGCTCATGCCGAGCGATTGGGCGGCAGCGGTCAGATTGCCGCCGCTGGCGGCCAACGCGGCCTCGAGCAAGCGAACCTGGAAGGCGGCTGTCGCCTCCTGGAAAGACAGCCCGTCGTAGGCATCCATCGGGTCCGCATTCTCTGGGTCAGCGGCCGGGCCGTCTTCCACCTCCCGCATGATGCGGGGGGGAATATGCTTCACCAACACCTTGTTGTCGTCTTCCAGAACGAAGATTCGTTCCAGAAGGTTCTCCAACTCGCGCACGTTGCCGGGCCAGCGGTGTTGGCGGAACACTTCTTCGACGCCGGGCTCCCAGCCCTTTACCTCGCGGTTGTAGCGGCTGTTGAGCTTGCGGATGAAATAAGAGGTCAGGAGCAAGCAATCGTCCCCCCGCTCGCGCAACGGCGGGATATTGATCGCCGCGACCTGCAGGCGGAAATAGAGGTCGTCGCGAAAGCGGCCCTTCTGAACGTCGCGGTAGAGGATGCTGTTGGTGGCTCCGATGAAACGGACGTCCACCTCGGTGTCGCGGGTCGCGCCAACGGGACGGAAGCGCTGGGCGTCCAGCAAGGTCAGAAGCTTGGCTTGGACCACATGGTCGAGCTCACGCAGCTCGTCGAGAAACACGGTACCGCCGTTGGCCGCCTCGATCAGGCCGGTCTTGCGGGACAGGGCGCCGGTGAAGGCCCCTTTTTCGTGGCCGAAGAGCTCGGACTCAACAAGGTTCTCCGGGATGGCGGCGCAGTTGATGTCGATGAACTCGCAGCGCGCGCGCCGCGACTGCTCGTGCAGCATGCGCGCCACCAGCCCCTTGCCGGTCCCGGTTTCGCCATAGACGAGCACGGCGCGGGCCGGGCTTTCCGCGACCCTTTTGATCAGCCGGCGAACGGCTTGAATCTCGTCCGATTCGCCGACCAGTTCTCCCGGATAGGCCACCTTGCCGCTCGCGTTGTCAGTCCAGGGTGTAGCGCAGCCACCCGCCTTCGCAGGGATTGCCGGGGCAAAAATACAGCAGCCTCGAGCGACAGGCAAAGACGCTTCCCGAGAGCGTGCGCGACTCGCCGCCCTGCGCGTGGCGGCAGAGGCCCGTGACACCCTCCCCATCGTGGCCGGCCATCATCCGACACAGCCCGGTCAGGCGGTCGCCGCCCTCGGCAAGGTCCCTCTGCAAGGTCGCCAGCCGGCCCTCGGATTCGCTTCGGGCAGCGCCGGGAACGGCGGGGTCCGGCGTCCCCACGACCGAGCCGGGGGCGAAGTGGTTGGTCCGCGCAACCCAGTTCGCCGGCGCGGCCGCCACGACCTGTCTGCGGTGTCCCAGGTCGACGGCAGCCAGGGCGCCGCCGGCGTCAGCCAGCACCAGGGCACCACCACCGGCGTGCTCCAGGCCCCGGATGCCATCCAGCGCGTCGGCCACGGTGGCATGACGGATCAGCAGCCGGGTCATGAGGAAGTAGCGCAGCCAGCCGATACCGTGGTCCCTGGTCGCGATCTGTGTGTCGGCTACGGCCAGACCGTCGGAATTGATACCGCTGGAAAACGCGCCCGGCGCGCCGAGACTTCCGACGCAGAGCACCTTGCGCCCGGCCGGCCAAGCAGGGTCGCTGTGCAGAAAGACCCGCTGCAGGCCGGCGTGTTCGCCGCGAAAGTCGCGGTTCTTGCCGACCAGCGGGCCCTCCTCGGAACGGCTGAGCGCCCAGGCGCTACAGCCGTCTTGCGAAGCCCCTTCGCTGCCTGCCAGGTCGGCGATGATACCGAGGTGCAGGAAGTCGAAGAGGTCGCGCGGTTCGAGCCCGAAGCCCTCGGCAATACCAAGCACCTCCGCAAGCTCTTCGCCGCAGTTTTCCAAGGCAAAGGCCCATTGCTTGCGGAGATAAGCGCAGACGTCTTGCCGCTGCCGGGGGGCCCTTTGTTCGGCAAGACGGCGGGAGACGGCTTGTACGACGGACTCAGTCATTCCTGTAGCACCCTGGGCGCGGCCGCGCTCAAGGGCGCTTCCGGTCAGCCGGACCGGCTGGCCCCTCGCCGTTACCGCAAACTCAGTTTCCATCATCGCGCTGCGGGTTCGCCGTCGAGCAGGTGGCAGGCCGCCACATGGTTCGGGCCGACTGTCTTGCGTTGCGGCTGCTCACGGCGGCAGATCTCTGTCGCGTGGGGACAACGCGTGTGGAACTTGCATCCGCTCGGCGGATCGATCGGCGACGGTAGGTCTCCGGTGAGGCGGATACGCTCGCGCTCGTCGGTTGTCGTTTCCACCCTCGGCACGGCCGACAGCAGCGCCTGGCTATAGGGATGCCGTGGCTGTTCCAGGATAGCGGCCGTTGGGCCCTGCTCCACCACTTCACCCAGGTACATCACCGCGACCCGGTCACTGACGTAGCCGATGACGGAAATGTCATGGGAAATGAAGAGATAGGTGAGACCCAACTCCCGCTTCAGAACCTCCAGAAGCTCGATGATCTGGGCCTGGATGGAGACGTCGAGGGCGGAGACCGGCTCGTCGCAAACGATGAATTCCGGGTTCAGGATCAGGGCCCGGGCGATGCCGATGCGCTGGCGCTGGCCGCCGGAGAACTGATGCGGGTAGCGACTCATGTGATGAGCCTTGAGGCCGACATTCTCCAACATGGCGGCGACGCGGTCGGTCACCTCGGCCCGCTTGGCCAGGCCGTGCACCTTGAGGGGCTGCCCGACGATCTCGCCCACCGTCTTGCGCGGATTGAGCGACGCGTAGGGGTCCTGAAAGATGATCTGCATCTTGCGCCGCATGGCCTTCATGGCCTGGGCAGTGAGCGCTGTCACATCCGTGCCGTCGAAGTAGATGCGTCCGCTTGTGGGCTCGTGAAGGCGCAGCAGAGTGCGGCCCAGGGTGCTCTTGCCGCAGCCGCTTTCGCCGACAAGACCCAGTGTCTGCCCCTTCTCCAAGGTCAGTGACACCCCGTTCACCGGGCGCACGACACGATGCGGCGCGCGAACCAGGACATCCGCGAGGTCACGTTCGACAGGAAAGTGGACGGTGAGGCCGGGCGATGACCGCGCTGCTCGAAGTGCGCGACCTCA
>JANQPZ010000281.1 GCA_028285215.1 Rhodovibrionaceae bacterium
CCCGGCCGATCCTGCGAGGCATCTCCTTCGCGCTGGACCCCGGCGAAGCCTTGGCCGTGATCGGGCCAAGCGCCGCCGGCAAGTCGACCCTGGCACGCCTGCTGGTCGGCGTCTGGCAAGCCCAGGGCGGCTGCGTGCGCCTCGACGGCGCCGAGGTCTGGACCTGGCAACCGGAGGAGCTCGGCCGCCATCTCGGCTACCTGCCTCAGGACATCGAACTCTTCGACGCCACCGTGGCCGAGAACGTTGCGCGCATGGGAGCCGCCGATGCCCAGAAAGTGGTCGCCGCCGCCCAGCTTGCCGGCGCCCACGAGATGATCTTGCGCCTGCCCGACGGCTACGAGACCCGCATCGGCGCCAGCGGCGCGCGGCTGTCGGCCGGGCAGCGCCAGCGGATCGGTCTGGCCCGCGCGCTCTACGGCGAACCGAAGCTGGTCGTGCTCGACGAACCGAATGCCAACCTGGACAACGAGGGAGAGGCGGCGCTGCGCCGGGCCCTGGTGGGCCTGCGCAAGCAAGGCGTTTCCTCGATCGTGATCGCTCACCGACCGAGCGTGCTGAGCGTTGTCGACAAGGTCATGCTGCTGCGCGATGGCCGGATCGAGGAGTTCGGAACGCCGCAGGAGGTCATTCCCAAGGTCACGCGACCGCGTGCGGTCGAAGCTTCGGGCAATACGCCCGCGTCACGCCAGGCGATCACAGCAGAGGCAGCAGGATGAAGCACCCGCCGGAGCCGCAGCGTAGGCCCGAGTTCAAACGCTCGGCGCGCAAGGCGATTCTCGCCGGCGTCTGTGTGGCCGCCCTGACCTTCGGCGGACTCGGCACCTGGGCGGCATCGGCAGATCTTGCCAGCGCCGTCCTGGCGCCGGGAACCTTCGTGGTCGAGGGCGATCGCAAGCTGGTGCAGCACCTCGAAGGCGGCGTGGTATCGCAGCTGTTCGTCAAGGACGGCGACTCGGTCGAAGCCGGCCAACTGCTCTTGAGCCTGGACGCGACACAGGTGCGCGCCTCGCTCGGCGTGCTTCGTGCCAATCTCGACGCCGCGCTGGCGGAGCGCGCGCGGCTGGTCGCCGAGCGCGAAGAGAAGGCGGCCGTCGTTTTTCCGGATGCGCTGATCGAGCGAGGCGAGGATCCCGGCGTTCAAGAGACGGTGACCGGCCAGAACCGCCTGTTCGAGGCGCGCCTGGCGGCCTTCGAGGGCCGCGTCGAGGTGCTCCGCCAGCGGATCGCCCAGCTGAAAGAGGAAATCACGGGAATCGAAGCGCAGCAGCGTTCCAAAACGCGACAGGTCGCGCTGATCGGCGAGGAACTGGCCGGACTGCAGGAGCTCTTCGCCAAGGGCTTGACCGAAAAGCCGCGCATCCTCGCCCTGCAACGCGATCAAGCCCGCCTGGAAGGCGAGCGTGGAGAGCATCTGGCCGCCATCGCACGTGCAAAGAAGGCGATCGGCGAAACCGAACTGGAGATCCTGCAATCGACCCTGCAGCGCCAGGAAGAGATCTCCACCAGCCTGCGCGAAGTTCAAACCCGGATCCTCGATCTCTCGGAACGCATCGCCGCGGCCCGCGACCGCGTCGACAAGATCGAGCTACGCGCCCCGACCGCCGGCGTGGTGGTCAGTCTGGCCATTACCACGGAGGGGGCGGTTCTGCAGCCCGGCGAAACGGTCCTGGAAATCGTGCCGCACGACACGCGCCTGGTGATCGAGGCAAAACTGCGACCCGACGACATCGACAGTGTCGCCGTCGGCCAGACGGCGCGCCTGCGCCTGACGGCCCTGGTGCAGCGCACCACACCGACTCTGACAGGCCGCGTGATCTACGTCTCCGCCGACCGGCTGGAGGAGCAGCGCTCCGGAGAGCCCTACTTCCTCGCGCTCGTCGCCCTGGACCCCGATCAGATCGCACGGCTGGAGGGCCAACCGGTCCTGCCCGGAATGCCGGCCGAAGTCATGGTGGAGACCGGCGCCCGCACCGCCCTCGATTATCTGGTCCAGCCGATCAGCGACACGCTGGCAAAGGCTTGGCGCGAGAGCTGAACCACTGCGCTGAAGCCCGCGCCATGCTCTAGGGAGCGGGTTCCGACCGGCCGCAAAGCTGTTTCTCGCTGTGCCGAAACCGACCAACGCCGAAACCGGCGAGCCAAGGGCGCTCCGACCTCCTCGGAGCGCCCTTGATCGTATCGTAATACGCTCTGTCGGAACGGGGCAGTGCACTCGGCGCTGCCCCGCACCAACTTCTAGATCAGAACGTTGCCGTCGTTCAGATCGCTCAGGTCGTTGCCGGCGAGCACCAGGATCTCGTCGCCCTGATCGTCCAGCTCGATCGAGACGCCGTCCGCCGTCTCGCTCGCCTGACCCAGGAAGGCCTCGAAGCTGGTAAAGGCGTAGGCCGAAACATCCAACAGGTCGTCGGCCCCGAAGTCCTGCACGACATCCGTCTGCGACCCGCCGCTCGGACCGAAGACGAAGCTGTCCGCGCCAAAGCCGCCGACCAGCAGATCGCTGCCGACACCGCCATCGAGCCGATCGTCGCCGAAACCGCCCGTCAGCAGATCGTCGCCCGCACCGCCGGCCAGGGTGTCGTTGCCGAAGCCACCGGACAAGGCATCGTTGCCCTCCCCGCCGGCCAGCGCATCGTCACCGAAGCCGCCGTCGAGCGCGTCGTCGCCGCCGGCGCCCTCCAGGAGATCGTCGCCGAAGCTGCCGGCCAGGGCGTCGTCTCCCTCCCCGCCAAGCAGATCGTCGTCGCCGATCCCGCCTGCCAGCTCCACCGCCGCATCGGACGAAGCCTCGACGGCGGCCGGAACGACCTCGGGCTGTTCCGGCGTATCGTCGCTGTCGTTCGCCGCGACGCTCGGCTCCATGTCCTCGCCGGTTTCCGCCGGGACGGTGACGATGGATTCGATGTAGTACTCGCTGGTATCGGTTTCGGCCTTCGGGCCAACCAGAGGCAGAGCTTCGAAAACGAGGGTATCGAAAGCTTCCCCGGGATCGATCTCGAAGGTCTTCCGCGACCCGGACTGGGCCACGAAGGTGTCGCTGGCCACTTCCTGTCCGTCGTTGAAGGCCCGCCAGACACCGGACTCGCCGGTGTCGCCTTCTCTGGCAAAGAACCAGCTCACCTTGACCGTCGCAGACGCCATCGGATCATCGAAGACCACGGTGATCCGCTCGGACAGCTCGAACTCGCTGTTGTAGCCGAGCTCTTCGGTTCCGACGCCGCCTTCGCCGATCACGCCGATGCCCCGGCCCGGAATGACCGTCAGCTCGTCTGCCGACTGTTCCGTCAGGGCGCCGTCGACGACCGACTGACCGAAGACGCGGAAACCCTGGTCGGTCGAGAGCGCGTTGGAAACGTCGATCTCGACCGGTTCGCCAGGCTCTCCACCGCCGCCGCCAAGGCCGTCGAGGACCGTGTCTTCGCGGAAGTCGAGGTTCTGGATGCGGGTATCCTGGTCGGGCTCGACGTCGGCCTGACCGAAGGGCGTCTCTTCCGGATGGTTCGCCGCCAGATACTCGGCCAGGGCATCCTGCTCGCTGCCGGCTTCAGCGAAGGTTGCCGCACCGGGTTCGGTCAAGACAGGATCGTCGAGCACGCCGTTGAGGTTGCGGTCCTCGCCTTCGTCCAGGATACCGTTGCCGTTGGCATCCTCGCCGACGAGGTCGACACGGTTGGCAAAGACCGGATCGGCCGCCACGAACTCGTCGTAGGGATAGCCGTCGCCGCCGTTGGCCAGGAAGTTGAGCGTCACCATGCGGATCGCACCCGGGGCGCCGTCGACAACCTCCCCGTTCTCGACGATCGCCTGGGTCGGATTGCCGTCTTCGTCGATCAAAGCGACGGAAACCACCCGATTGCCGGCCGGCAGATCGTCGTCGAAGCTGAAGGACAGCCCGCCGACCTGGGCGAACTGACCCGGCGTTGCGCCGTCGCCACTGGCCGAAACCGCGTGCTCCAGCACTTGCAGCAGCTGCTCGGGCGTGACCGTCAGCAGGGTGAGAGTGTTGTTGAAGCGGAGACTGTTTTCGATGTCGAGCTGCGACACACCGCCCTCGGGCTTGCCGGTCAGCTCGTTTCCGGCCGGCGGCAGCTGGCTGGGTTCGGTATCGCCGGGCAGCGTTTCGATCCGGCCAATGTTGTCGCGGATACCGCCGCCGTTCTTCAGCGATACCAGGACCGAGGCATCGGCCTTCTGAGCCTCGGCCAGGTTGGCGTCCGCCGTCAGGTTGCCGAGATTGGTTTCCTGGGTGCGCACATCGCCGCGTGTTCCGTTGAGGAAAACGTCGGTGACGCCGAAGAAGTTGCTGTCCAGTTCGATGATCTGGTCCTGCAGCTCTTCCACAATGGCCTGGATCTCCGGATCGACGAGATCTTCCGCGCCCAGATCCGCCACGCCCTGTTCGTCGGTGGCATAGGCGCCGCTGACCTCGGGGTCGTAGCTGCCGGGGATGATCACACCGTCTTCGTCGAAGTCGATGACCAGGCGGCCGACATACTGGTAGTTGCCGTCGGTGTTGACCACGGCCACCGGATTGCCGTCGGCCCCCTCGACGAAGAGCGGATAGTCGCCGTCCCGGCTGTCGCCATCGCGCAAGCGATCGGTGTCGTCCGCCAGCAGCGTGTTCGATCCGCCGGCCTGGATGATATCGACACCCGTGAGGCGAGGCGCGAGTTCCTCCAGCTCGATCTGGATCTGCTGCATGTGCGACAGCAGGATCACCTTGTTCAGCCCGGGATTGTCGGCGAGCAGCTGGTCGACTTCGGCCTGAATGATGGCGGCCAAGGCGTCGTAGTCGGGCGAGCCGTCCGGCAGGCGCGGCGGGTTCACGCCGACGCCGCCGGGCGAAGCGATCTCGTCCAGGATCGGTGTGGTCGCACCGACCACGCCGATCTGCTCGCCGTTGACGTCAAGCACGATCGAGGAGGTGACGGTGCCGGGCTGGGGCGCCTGACCGCCCGGCACTTCCAAGGGCGCGAGATTCGGGTCGGTCGAGAAGTCGAGGTTGGCGCTCAGATAGGGGAACTGGGCGCCGGGATAGATCAGACCCGTCGGGGTCGTGCCCGGCTGCAAGAGGTCGGCAAGCGCGCCGGTACCGAGATCGAACTCGTGGTTGCCCAGGGCGATGGCATCCCACTCCAGCTCGTTCTGGATCAGGATATCGCCGCGGCCGGCAGCCCCGAACACATCCTCACTGGCGCTGTAGAAGACACCCGGGATGAACGCGTCGCCGGAAGAAAGCCGGATGGTGTTGGCGAAGTCGGCCTCGCCGTCGTTGTCGGCGTCCTGGTTCTCCAAGGCGTTCATCACGGCGGAGAAGCGTGCGGCATCTCCCAGCGCCGGCACACCGGCCTCCTGGTCCGCCGCATGCAGCATCTGCAGGGTAAAGGCGGGCTCGGCCTCATCCTCGAGCGTCAGGCGCGCGACGATGGGGTCGTGATCGCTGGCCCGGCCGTCGTTCGCGAAGTCGGCGTTGATGCGGACGGCGTCGACCTCGGTTTCCGCAAAGCCGTCCTCGTTGACCAGGATATGATCCAGGGTCTGCGAGTTGCCGTTGAAGATGAAGCTGTAGCGGTCGTCTTCAGGCAAGTCTTCGATCAGGTTGGTCAAGGAGCCGTCGAAGACTTCCAGCGTGTCGGAGAACTCGAAGTCGTTGAAGTCGCCGAGCGCAACGATCTTGGCGTCGGGATCGTCGGCCAGGATCGAGTCGACCAGATCCTTGACAGCCTGCGCCTGGGCCACCCGCTGCTCCAGCGTAACCTGCTCGATCGGCTGCTCGGCCCCGTAGAGCGGGCTGTCGCCGGACTTGGACTTGAAGTGCGTATTGACGACGTAGATCGTCTCTCCTTCGAACTCGAAGGTGGCCACCAGTGGCTTGCGCGTTCCCTCGAAAGCCTCCTGCTCCGGCGAACCGTCGCCGCCTTCATCGAAGGCCGGGTCGAGCAGCCGCCCAGGATTGAAGTTCAAGGCATCGGCGTCGGCATCGTACGCGACGTCGTCGCTTGTGCCGCCGGCCACCCCGTCGGCGAGGTTCACGCGCGCCGTGTTGTAGAGATAGGCGACCTGGATGTTGGCCCCCGGCTGACCGCCATCGGCCTTGTCTTCGGGCGCGATGGTGATGACGTCGTAGGTGTCGACACCGGCCGCCTCCAGCGCATCGAGAAGCAGCTGCAAGGTAACGTCGGCATCGACCGTCCCATCGTCGGTGGGACCGTTGTTGTCCTGAATCTCCTGCAGGGCAACGATGTCCGGCGTGCCGAGATTGTTGATGATCTGCTGCGCCAGCTGGTCGTAGCGGTCGCCGTCCCCCGGGTCGAGGTTGAGCACGTTGTAGGTGGCGATGGTGAGCTGGCCCTCGCCGGCCGTCAGATCGGTCACCTCCGGCTCCAGGTCCGGGTTCTCGGTGACGCCCGGCAGCGGCGCGGTGTTGAGCAGCTTGAAATTGCCGAAGCTGTAGTCGAACACGCCGGTGATCGGACCGTCGAAGGTGTCTCCGACATTCACGTCCGGCTCCGCGGCGACCAGGTCGTCGTCGATAATGATCCGCTCGGCGTTGGTATCGTCTTCGCCCAGCAGGATACCGCCGTTGACGCTGCGCAGGTCGGACCCGTCGCCGTTGTCGGCAAGAACGGCGATTTCGCCGAAGCGAGAGGTCGGCCCGACCACCACGGCATCGCTGACCTCGGCGAGCATGCCTTCCAGCGACTCGAAGAAGTCGATGCCGTCTTCGTCAGGCTGGTACTCGGTCAGGCCGTCG
Source organism: Rhodovibrionaceae bacterium (assembly GCA_028285215.1). Taxonomy (GTDB): domain Bacteria; phylum Pseudomonadota; class Alphaproteobacteria; order Kiloniellales; family DSM-21159; genus Algihabitans. The sequence goes on from JANQPZ010000281.1 coordinate 6,758, forward strand.
TCGTCGATTTGGGTCGGGATCGCCCGGCCGCCCTGGCCGAGTACAACGGCGTCCGGAAGCGCGTTGCCGTTGCTCAACACCTCGATCTCTCCGGGGAAAGAGATTTGGGTGGTGCTGAGGTTGCCGGTGTCTTCTCCGCCGGGGAAACGCTCGATCACCTCGCCGGTGATACGCACTTCGTCACCCACGGAAACGGTGACATTGCCACCGCCGACGAAGATCAGCAGGCCGTCGGAGGTCGCGTCGTTGCCGTCGCCATTGGCGTCCTGAATGAAGAACTTGTTGCTGTCCACGGCGGTCACGATGCCGCGGGTCATGACGGTCTGCCCTTCGAAGGCGGAGCTGTGACCCTCGCCCTGAATGTCGTAGATCGGCACCTCGGGCGTGATGTCGAAGGTGGTGGTGGTGCCGCTGACTTCGTTGGCAACCACAAGCATCGGCCGGCCTGTCGGGCTGTCGTCGGCCGCAACGAAGGTCAGGATCTCGGGACCGAGATCGCCGGCGGTGCCCGCCTCGGGATCGCCCGAGAAATCGCGCGTCGTAATGTACTGCACGAAGCTCGGCTCCGCCGCGTCGGTGACGTCGTAGACCATGACGCCGCCGACCCGCTCCAGACCGATGAAGGCATAGGTCTGACCGCCGACCTCGCCGATCGTCACACCCTCCGGCTCGGGACCCTTGGCGTCGGAGCGCGAGTCGAAGCTGTCGTTGTCGTCGTTGGTGGCGTTGAAGGCCTCCGGCGGCAGAACGCCGTCGGTGATCAACTGGGCGATCTGCTGCTCGAAGGCGTCGCCGCTGTCGAAAACCAGATTGCCCTCATCGTCCCAGATGCTGAACGAGCGGCCGCCGTAGGCAACCAGTTGATCGATCAGACCGTCGCCGTCGGTGTCGCCGTCGATAGTCGAGACTTCCAGCCGGCCAAGCTCCTCGTCCGCGGCCAGCGGCAACAGCGCCGGATCGAGCAGGCCGTCTTCGGCGAGATCGCTGACGCGCGCATCCTCGTCGCGCGCGTCGCCTTCGTTCGCCGTGATGTAGTAAAGCTGCCCGTCACCGGCCTCGTAGGCGGCCACGGCGTCGGGCATGAAGAGGCCCTGCACCGGCTCGGGCTGGATGTCGATGGCGCCGTCGCGGTCGCTGGCGTCCAGACCGTTGCCTGGCTGGCTGTGGTCCTTGGTGCCCAGCGGATGCAGATCGACCAACTCCTTGGTCTCGATGTCGATCACGGCGACCGTATTAGCTTCCTGCAGCGTCACGAAGGCCGTGGTGCCGTCCGGCGAGACCGCAATGTACTCCGGCTCGACGTCGCGCGAGGGCTGCTCGCCGGGGAAGATGCGCAAACCCAGGTCGCGTAGCGCGTCTTCGCCGAAGAAGTCCAGGATCTCGAAGCCGACCGTGTCGATCTCGCCGGCATCCGCACCTGCCGAAAGGTCGATGATGCTGATCGAGCCGCGCGGGTCGACGCCCTCATCCGCTTCGCCTTCGTTGGCCACGAGAAGCTTCGTGCCGTCCGGCGTGAAGGTCAGCATGTCCGGCAGCGCACCGACCTCGTAGGTCGCAACCTCGGTCAGCGTCGTGTTCCCGCCGCCGTCCGTGCCGATGCGCAGCAGGGCAACCGTCCCCGGATCTGTCACCGGGTCGGCTTCCATGGCTACGGCCACGAGATCACCGAACACGGCGACCGAATTGACACCCGCGCCGAAGGCCTCCAGGCCGAACGAAGATTGAAAACTGGGAGCGCCTGCAGCGTCGAGCCCGAGGATGTCGAGGCTGTTCGTCTCGGCGTTGGTGACAAAGAGGCTCTGAGTCAGAGGGTCGTGCGCGACGCTCTCCGCTGCACTTTCGTCGAAAATCCCGGAGGCATAGGCACCAATCGGCCGCAAGTTGATCATGAGCTTTCCCTTGCCATTTTCTCTCGTTTCACAGAGCCGCTAGCCAAGGCAAAGCAATACCGTCGGCAGCATCAAATAGATGCACCGTAATATAGTGCGCACACCAACTATTTGAGTGCGCCTTGCCCGGTGGCTCCGACCAGTTTTCCGTGGGAGTTGTTGCCCGGGAGCGATGACAACCCAGTGACAGGAGGATGAAGTTGATTAACAATCCTTCTTTTTGTCACAAATACCATGAGAATTTTATGGATATAGCGCATGCCTATGCGGCGTCTTTATCAAGCAGGTCAGGGGCGCTTATCGGGCAGAACCGGTCCAGACGCAGCGGTGTCAGCTCTCGGAAACCCAGGCCGCAGTGTCTTCTCAGGGCGGCTGCCCCGGCCAGTTCCCGTGCGTTCAGGCCAGCTCGCCTAAACGCACGGGAGCTACCGAGGCCAGTTGCCAGGGCAGAAGCCGGAGCGCCTTCGCTGTGCCAGCTTTGTCACGGCGTGATCGCGACCTTCAGCACACCGTCGCGCTGATTGGAGACAAGCTCGTGAGAGGAAGGCGACTCCGGTCAGAGACTCAGGACGCTCCATCTGCGTTCGCTTCAACGTCGGAGACCGGAGACCGACCCGCAGCTTCGCTGCCGAACAGAGCCCGGCGCCCCCGCTTTTCCAGTTCCAGAACCAGCAGAACGGCCACACCGACGGCGAAGACCTGCAGCCCTTGAAGCAGGCTCAAGGGGCGCGTGCCGAAAAAGGCCTCCATGAAGGGCGCGTAGGTGAAGAGGAACTGCAGAGCCGTGACGGCGACGACCGCGATCAAGACCGGTCGGGTCCCCAAGAAACCCCTCACACTCAATGAGGTGTCGTGAAGATAGCGCACCGAGAAAAGGTAGAAGATCTCCATCACCACCAGCGTGTTGACGGCGATGGTCCGTGCCTCTTCGACGCTGGCCCCCTGAGCCTGGGCCAAGGTGAACTTGCCGAAGATGCCGATAGAAAAGAGCAGCGAGACGAAGCCGACACGCCAGAGAACGAAACGCGAGAGGATCGGCTCGCCGGCAGGCCGCGGCGCGCGGCGCATCACCCCCTTTTCAGCCGGTTCGAACGCCAAGGTCATCGCCAGCAAGACCGAGCTGACCATGTTGACCCAAAGGATCTGAACGGGCGTGATCGGCAGGGTCAGGCCCAGCAGGATTGCCGCGACCAGACTGAGCGATTCGCCGCCGTTGACCGGCAGGAGAAAGACGATAGCCTTCTTGAGGTTATCGTAGACCGTCCGCCCCGCTTTCACCGCCGCCGCGATGGTCGCGAAGTTATCGTCGGCGAGCACGATCTCAGCAGCTTCCTTGGCCGCTTCCGTGCCTTTGCCGCCCATGGCGATGCCGACATCGGCACGCTTGAGAGCCGGCGCATCGTTGACGCCGTCGCCGGTCATGGCCACCACGGCGCCGCCCTCCTGCAGGGCCTCGACCAGGCGCAGCTTGTGCTCGGGGCTGGTGCGGGCGAAGACGTCAACCTGGCTCGCCCGCCGCCGCAGTTCTTCCGTCCCCAATTCGTCGATCTGCGCGCCCTCCAGCACGTCGTTGGGGTTCTCCAGCCCCAGTTGCCGTGCCACGGCCGCAGCGGTGCCGGCATGATCGCCGGTGATCATCTTGACGCGAATGCCGGCGGCCCGGCACTCGGCGACAGCCGCAATCGCCTCCTCCCGCGGCGGATCGATCAGACCGACCAGCCCCAGCAGCGTCAGATCCCCCTCCACGTCGGCGAAGCGCAGCTCCGCATGGTCGGCATGGGTGATCTTGCTGGCAATCGCCAGCACCCGCTGACCGCGCGCCGCGATGGCCGTTGCCTGCTCTTGCCAATAGTTGAGATCGAGGGGCGATGCCGCGCCGTCTTCATGCCGTTGATGGCGGCTCATCTGCAGCAGGCGCTCCGGAGCACCCTTGACGAAGATCTCCGCCTCGCCGTCGTGATCGTGATGCAGGCTCGCCATGAAGCGATGCTGGGAATCGAAGGGAATCGAATCGGTTTGCGGATGCGCCCGCCGTTCGTAGTCCAGATCGAGGCCAGCCTTGCCGGCGAGCGTCAGCAAGGCTCCCTCCATGGGATCGCCAACGACGGTCCAAGCCTCGCCGTCCCGGTGCAGTTCCGCCTCGCTGCAGAGCAAGGCACCCTTCGCCAGTTCGGCGAGCAAGGGGTGATCGGCGACCGTGACATCCCGGCCTGCCTGGGAGAAACCGCCGTGCGGAGCATAACCGCTTCCCGAGACCGTGAAGAGGCGCTGCGCCGTCGCGACCGAGGCGACCGTCATTTCGTTCTTGGTCAGCGTACCGGTCTTGTCGGAACAGATGACCGAAACCGACCCCAAGGCTTCGATCGCCGGCAGGCGACGCACGATCGCCTTACGCCGCGCCATTCCCTGCACGCCAATGGCCAGGGTGACCGTCAGGATCGCAGGCAGTCCCTCCGGAATCGCGGCCACCGCCAGTCCGACCACGGCCATGAAGATCTCGCTGAAGCTGTAACCGGCCACGGTCAGGCCGAAAACCAGGATCAAGGCGCTGAACAGAAGAACGAAGCCGGTCAACCACTTGGCGAAGATGGCCATCTGCCGGATCAGCGGCGTGGTGGTGGTGCGAACCTCCGCGATCAAACTGCTGATACGCCCGATCTCGGTGCCGGCGCCGGTGGCGACCGCAAGACCGCGCCCCTGCCCGGCGGCCACCAGAGTGCCGCTGAAGGCCAGGGATCGCCGATCGCCCAACGGCGCCTCGACAGCCACGGAGTCGGTTGCCTTCTCAACGGCAACGGACTCACCCGTCAGCACGGCTTCCTGGATCCTCAACCCGCGCACCTCGAGAAGCCGGAGGTCGGCAGGCACGCGGTCACCGGCTTCCAGGATGACCAAGTCGCCAGGTACGATCTCGTCGCCAGCAATCGTCCGGCGCCGTCCGGCACGCAACACCGTCGCCTTCGGAGCCAACATGTCGCGGATGGCCTTGAGCGCCTGTTCCGCCTTGCCTTCCTGGACGAAGCCGATGATCGCGTTCACGACCACCACGGCCAGGATCACCACGGTGTCCACCAGATGGCCCAGCAGCGCCGTGATCCCCGCGGCAGCAAGAAGCACGTAGATCAGCAGATTGTGGAACTGACGCAGAAAGCGGAGCAGCGGGCCTTGGCGTTTCGGTTCCGGCAGGCGGTTCGGCCCATAGAGCTGGCGCCGCCGGTCGGCCTCCGCGTCGTCCAGGCCGTCGGTCGACACTTCGAAGGCCTCCAGGGCCTCTTCTGCCGGGCGGTCATGCCAGGTTGATTCGGAAGATAGCCCTTCCATGACGTCCCGCTTCGGCATTGTTACTCCACTCTTTCCGCGCCGCAGACCTTCTGCGGACCGCACAGTGTCAGCTCTCGTTGTTGTTGAACAGGTGATGCGGTCGCTGCAGTTCAAGTCAAACTGCTCAGCAAAAAAGCCAATGAACCGAGGTACTTTGTCGCGATCGAGGTCGACGCACGGAGGATCGCAGGTTGTTCGCCAGCTATCGACAAAAGCGCGGCAGCCCTCGAAGATCGTCGAAGGTCGGATCGAACGGCCTCAACAACGAACAGGTTCTCGGGGGAGGATGACATGGCTGCACTTGAATCCATGCTCGAAGAAGCGGTCGCCAAGGGAGACGTGCCTTTCGCCGTCGCAATGGTCGGCACTTCCAAGGGTATCGCCTGGTCCGGCGCCGCCGGCAACGCCGCGGAGGGTCGGGCTGCCGACGAAGATACCGTCTTCAGAATCTTCTCCATGACCAAGGCGATCGGCTCGCTGGCGGCTATGATCCTGATCGACCGCGGAAAGCTGGGCTTCGACACGCCCGTCGCCGAAGTGCTGCCCGACTTCGCAAAGATCCAGGTGCTCGATCGCTTCGACGGCGACACACCGATCCTGCGGCCGCCGAAGCGGCCGGCCACGGTACGCCACCTGGCAACGCACACCTGCGGCCTGGAGTACGAGTTCTGGAACGCGGATATGGCCAGATGCCTGGAGGCCACGGCGCACCCCAGCGTCCTGTCCGGAACCAAAGACGGCCTGTTCTACCCCATGATGACCGACCCCGGCACGCGCTGGGCCTACGGGATCGGCATCGACTGGCTCGGCCAGGTGGTCGAGGCGGTCGACGGCCGCCGAGTCGACCGCTTCTGCAGCGAAGAAATCTTCGAACCGCTCGGGATGACCAGCACGGCCTTCGAGCCGACGGACGCAATGACAGCCCGCCTGGCAGACGTGGTCATCCGCGGGGAGGACGGGGCCTTCGGTCCTTTCGAGATCGCACCACCGCCCAATCCCGAGGTCTACGGGATGGGCTACGCCCTCTACGCCTCGGCACCGGACTACATGCGCTTCCTCCGCATGCTGCTGAACGGCGGAACGCTCGACGGTCAGCAGCTTCTGTCGAGATCCGGACTGGAACAGATGCTGGCGAACCAGATCGGCGATCTCTCTTTCGAGAAGATGATCACCATAGCACCGACCCTGACGGCCGACGTCGACCTCTTCCCCAACACACCCAAGACCCACAGCTTCGCCTTCCTACGCGTGGAAGAAGACGTGCCCGAGATGCGCTCGGCGGGCGCGCAGGGCTGGGCCGGAGTGCTCAACACGCACTACTGGTTCGATCCCCGGAAGGACATCGCCGCGGTACTGATGACTCAGTCCCTGCCCTTCGTCGAACCCCGCTTCCTGAAGCTCTACGAAGACTTCGAGAGAGCCGTCTACGCCAGCTAGAGCAGGATCGCCTGAGGTGGAATCGCTCGCGCGATCCCACCTCAGGCGTGAGTCGCCCTCTAGAGGAGTTCGTGAAACTCCTTGCGGCGGCGCCCTTCCGCATCGGCCGCCTTCAAGGCCCAGAAGACCGTCTCGGGCTTCACCTCGTGCGGCTCGTGGTGAATGGTCTCCCCCGGGGCGCAGGCCGCTTCGGCCACCTGCATCAGACGTTCGTCGGAGATTCCCTCGAGGCCGATCTCGGCAAGCGTGACCGGCAGCCCGACGTCCAGGCAGAAGTCGTAGATCTCCTCGACCCGCTCGGCCGGCTGATCGGTCAGGAAGAGCGCGGCCACCACGCCGATGGCGACCTTCTCACCATGCCAGTAGGCATGGGTTTCTTCCAGGATGGTCAGTCCATTGTGGATCGCGTGACAAGCAGCCAGACCGCCGGACTCGAAACCCAACCCGGAAAGCAGCGTATTCGCCTCGACCACATGCTCGAAAGCCGGCGTGACCACGCCCTGCTCGCCGGCCGTCTTGGCGAGACGGCCGTATTCCATCAGCGTGTCGTAGCACAAGCGCGCCAGAGCATAGGCCGTCATGGTTCCGGGCCGTCCGGTCATGTTGCCGGCGCGGCGGATGCGGCAGCTCTCGGCCTCGAACCATGTCGCCAGGGCATCGCCGATGCCGGCCACCAGAAAGCGCACGGGCGCCTTGGCAATCACCGCCGTATCGACCAACACGACATCGGGGTTGCGCGGCAGAACCAGATAGCGCTCGAACTGTCCGTCCGGCGTGTAGATAACCGAGAGCGCGGAACAGGGCGCATCGGTCGATGCCAGCGTCGGCACGATCACCACCGGGCAACCCAACTCGTGGGCCACGGCCTTGGCCGTGTCCATGGTCTTGCCGCCACCGACGCCCACGACGGCTCCGGCTTCACCCGATTTGGCGAGCGCGACCAACCGGTCGATCTCGTTCTGGCTGCACTCGCCGCCAAACCGCTCCAGGCGATGGGGCAGAGCGCCGAGGCCGGCGACCACGCTGTCATGCAACTGCCCATCGACAAAGCCGTCGATCAGGACCAGGGCCGCCGTGGCGAAGCGCTCGACCTCTTCGCCCAATGATGCCAGGGCATGGGCGCCCTGCACATAGCGCCCCGGGAAAATGGCAGTGGTCAACATGCGGCTGCTCTCCTTTCACGGCTTCGGTTGCGAGAGTTCGTTCGCCCCATAGCACGAGCAGACCGTCAGATCGACCACCGCAACGCGTTTCGGATGAAGAAGGCGCCGCTGTGTCTGGCCCGAAAAGCGGGCACATTCGTGACGACCGGCCCCGCAAGAGCGGACGACCGGCGACAGCGCATAACCGCCAGCTGAGGTAGGGAATCAGATCGCCAGATACTCGTGGCGCAGGTCTTCGTTTTCGAGCACGTCCTTCGCCGCGCCCTCGTAGACCACCTCGCCCATATCCAGGATGATTGCCCGATCCGCGAGCTGCAGTGCGGCCACCGCGTTCTGTTCGACGATGATGGCGGTGATGCCGAGTTCGCGCACGCCCTTCAGAATCTTCTCGATTTCCTGAACGATCACCGGCGCCAAGCCTTCGTAGGGTTCGTCGAGCAGCAGCAGCTTGACGTCCCGCGCCAAAGCCCGGGCGATTGCCAGCATCTGCTGCTCGCCCCCCGACAGAGTTACGCCGTCTTGCCTGCGTCGCTCGCCGAGCCGCGGAAAGGCGTCGTAGATTCGCTCGAACGACCAGCCTCTCGGCTCGGCGATCTGGGCGAGTTGCAGGTTTTCCTCGACCGTCAGGCCGGGGATGATCCGGCGATCCTCCGGCACCAGACCGACTCCGTTCCGCGCAGCCTCGTGACTCTTCATCTGATGCAGGGGTTTGTGGTCGAGCCAGATCTCGCCATGCCTCAGTTCGGGCGACCCGACCCGCGCGATGGTCCTCAGCGTCGAGGTCTTACCGGCACCGTTGCGCCCGAGCAGAGCCAGGATCTGGCCTTCGCGGATGTCGAAGCCGATACCCTGCACAATGTAGCTTTCGCCGTAGTAGGCATGCAGATCCCAGCAGGAAAAGTAGGCCGGCGGCGACGAGGCGCGCTTGTCGCGCGGCGGAACCAGATCAGCGGCTGCGTCGGTCATAGGTGCGCTCCGCCGAGGTAAGCTTCCTGTACCTTGGGATTGCCGCGGATGTCGTCCGGCGTACCTTCGGCGATGATGGTGCCCTGGGCCAAGACGGTGATCCAATCGGCCAGAGAGAAAACGACGTGCATATCGTGTTCGATGATCACCTTCGTCATACCGCGTTCCTTGATGCGCTTGAGAAGATCGATCGTCCGATTTGTGTCGTGCCGCGACATACCGGCCGTCGGCTCGTCGAGCAGCAGCAGGCGCGGATGCTGGATGAGACACATGGCCAGCTCCAGGCGCCGCTTATCGCCGCGCGAGAGATTGCCAGTGTGCTCGTCCTTCATGCGGAGCAGGCCGACGTCTTCAAGCATATGCTCGGCCTCTCCGGTCAGCTCCCGGTCTTTGAACATCGACTTGAAGGGCCGGAACTTGAAGGCGCCATCGCGCTTGGCCAAGGCGGCAATCTCCACATTCTGCACAACGGTAAGATCGAGAAAGATGTCGGGTGTCTGAAAAACCCGGGCGACGCCGAGCTGATTGATCTCGTAAGGCTGCCGGCCGGTCAGAACCTGGCCGTCAAACACCACCGAGCCGGTGTCGGGAGGCAGGCGGCCCACACAGACGTTCAGAAGCGTAGACTTGCCGGCGCCGTTCGGTCCGATCACCGCATGGGTGCGTCCCTGCTCAATCTGCAAATTGATGTTCGAGAGGGCGCGCAGGCCGCCGAAGCTTTTGTTCACGTCGGTGACGTTGAGAACGATATCTTCCATGGTACAGGCCGCTCCCTACTCTGACGGCTGGACGGCACCGTCGCCGACCGTCGCGGAAGTCTCGCGCCGCCGCCTCCACCACTGAGCCAGCCGTGAGAAACCCTCCATCAACCCGCCCGGCAGGAAGATGACGACGAGCATGAAGAGAATCCCCAGTGTCAGATGCCAGCCTTCGCCGACGAAAAGGCTGGAGATACTGACCAGCGCATCTGCCACCGGCTCCGGTAGGAAGCCGAAGACCTCTCCAAGCTGGGTTCTGTTGACGGCCGAGAAGATATTCTCGAAATACTTGATGATCCCGGCGCCCAGCAACGGGCCGATCAGGGTACCGGCCCCGCCCAGAATGGTCATCAGAACCACCTCTCCGGATGCCGTCCACTGCATGCGCTCGGCGCCGGCCAGAGGGTCCGTGACCGCCATCAGGGAACCGGCGAGTCCCGCATACATACCGGAGATCACGAAGGCGACCAGTAGGTAGGGCTTCGTGTTGTAGCCGGTGTAGAGCATGCGGTTCTGGTTGGACTTCATCGCCAGCAGCTTCAGCCCGAAGGGCGAGCGAAAAATCTTCAGCGACACCCAGAAAGCCAGAATCAGCATCACCGCGCAAAAGTAGAAGGCGGGATAGCCCGTCAGCTCCAGCCCGAAAAGCGACGGCGACGGCAGAGCCTCCTTTGCGTCGCCCAGGATCGCACGATCGATGATCCGCGGGTCGGCCGTTTCCAGAATCAGAGCCGTCTCGCCATTGGTGATCGGCGTCAGGACCGAATAGGCCATGTTGTAGGACATCTGCGCGAAGGCGAGGGTGAGAATGGAGAAGTAGATACCCGAGCGCCGGAGACACACGAACCCGATCACCAGCGCGAAGACCGCCGTTACCAGAATGCCGAAGCTCAGCGCGACCAGGACGTTCATGGTCAGAAGCTTGAACATCCAGACGGCGGCGTAGGAACCGATGCCAAGAAAGGCGGCGTGGCCGAAAGAGAGATAGCCGGTCAGGCCGAACAGGATGTTGAAGCCGATAGCGAAAATTCCGAAGATCGCGAAGCGCTGCAGCAGATCGGGATAGTTGGCACCGATCGGTGTCAGCCAGATCGGTGCGGTCAGCACGGCCACGGCAAAGATCGTCATGATCATTGCGTCGCGCTTCGGCGTGGAGGGGTTGAACTCGGTGATGCTCGCCATGACGTCAGCTCTCCATCACGCCCTTGCGCCCCAACAACCCGCGCGGACGGGTCAGCAGGATCAGCACGGCAATGAGGTAGATGATGATCTGATCGATACCGGGCAGAATCTCCTTCACGGCGCCGATCGATGCGAAGGACTGGATCACGCCGAGCAGGAAGCCGGCGGCCACGGCGCCCGGCAGCGATCCCATGCCACCGACCACCACCACCACGAAGGAGAGAACCAGAAAGTTCATGCCGATATGGTAGTCGGGCGGCACGATCGGCGTGTACATCGCCCCCGCCAGGCCCGCCACCACGGCGGCGATCCCGAAGACCACCGTGAAGCGCCTCTCGATATCGATGCCGAGCAAGCCGACAGTCTCCCGGTCGGCCATGCCCGCACGCACCACCATGCCGTAGGTGGTGAACCGCAGAAAGGCGAAGACAGCGCCGATGATCACGAAGGCGCAAAAGAGATAGATCAGGCGCCACCAGGGATAGACCAGAGTCTCGCTGAGGCCGAACCAACTGCCGACGGGGGCCGCGCCGGCAACAACCGGAGGGGCACTTTGCGGAATCGGATTCGCCCCGAAGATGACCTTGATGATCTCCCCGAGCACAATGGCCAGCCCGAAGGTCACAAGGATCTGCTCCGCATGGGAGCGCTTGTAGAAGAAGCGGATCAGGCCGCGCTCCATCGCCAGGCCAACCAGCAGCATTACGGGAACCGCCACGACGATCGCAATCGGTGCCGACCACTCTATGATGGTGGTGCCCGTTTCACCGAACCAGATCTCCAGGTAGGGCTGGTCGATGAAGGCTTCGAAGAAGGTGATGCTCTCGTCGCGGATCTGCTTCGAGGTGTTCAACAGCGCGTTGACGCTGACCGCGACGAAGGCGCCGAGCATGAACAGGGCGCCGTGAGCGAAGTTGACCACGCCCAAGGTGCCGAAGACCAGCGTCAAGCCCAGCGCGATCAAGGCATAGGCGCCGCCCTTGTCCAGGCCGTTGAGAAGCTGGAGGAGAAGAGAGTCCATCGCTTCGCGTCCCCTGCCCGCCTTGGGGCGCGCAAGAGCGCACCGCCCGCGGGGCTTATGTTCTTAGAAAGGGCGACGGGACCGACTGCCGTGTGCCGAGGGTCCCGTCGCGAAGAACGGCCTAGACGTCGTAGGGACCGAGGTCACCGGCATAGAGATCGTGCGGATAGGTGATCTGCTCGGTCGGAACCTCCTGGACAACTTCCAGCAGGTCGAACTGGCTGCTGGGATTCTCGTTGCCCTTCACCACCAGGACCGGTTTGAAGCACTGGTGATCCTCGGCCCGGTACAGGGTCGGGCCATTGCCCATGCCGTCGAACTCGAAGCCCTCCAGGAACTTGATGACCTCGACCGGATAGAAGGTGCCGACGGATTCCACGGCGTTGGCGTAGAGCAGCGCCTGAACGTAACAGGTGTGGGCCGCCTGGGACGGCGGGAAACCGTACTCCTGGCCGAAGGACTTGACGAAGGCCTGGGTGCCCGCGTCCTGCAACGACCAGTGCCAGTTCGTCGAACCGTAGATACCGGCCACGTTCTTGCCGGCGCCCTGGGCCATCAGGCGCGAATAAAGCGGGACCACGACCTCGAAGTTCCGGCCGTTGACCTGCTTGTCCCGCAAACCGAACTGCACGGCCTGGGTCAGGCTGTCGACCATATCCTTGCCGTAGTGGATCAGCACCAGCACGTCGGCACCGGAGTCGAGAACCGGCGTGATGTACTGCGAGAAGTCGCCGGCGCCAAGCGGGGTGCGAACCTGACTGACCGTCTCCCACCCCATGTTCTCGGTCACCTGAGTCATGGAGCCTTCGACCGACCATCCCCAGTTGTAGTCGGCGGTCAGCATGTAGGAGCGCCGCTCCTTGCCCATCTGCGCCTCGAGCACGGGGCCGAGGGCGGCGGCCGACATATGAGCGTTGAAGAAATGCCGGAAGCCGTAGCGACGGCGATCCTTACCGGTGGTGTCGTTAGCGTGGGTCAGGCCGGCCATGAAGATCACGCCCATATCCTGACACAGGGACTGGACGGCTACGGCCACACCCGAGGAGGAACCGCCTGTCACCATGACCACGCCGTCGCGCTCGATCATACGTTTGGCCGAGGCACGCGCGGCATCGGACTTGGTCTGCGTATCGCCGGTGACGTATTCGACCTTCTTGCCGAGAATGCCGTTCCCCTTGAGCGCCAACGGCTGCATGGTGTTCAGCATGCCGCCGTCGCCCTCGCCGTTGATGTGCTTGACGGCAAGTTGATAGGCACGCAGTTCGTCGGCGCCCTCATCTGCGTAGGGACCGGTTTGCGGCACATTGAAACCCAGGGTCACGCTGCCGGCGTCGCCCGGGTTATTGCGAAACGCCTCGGCCCAGGCACCGCGGGTAAAGACGGTCGGCGCCAAAACGGCGCCGCCGGCAAGAACGGCACCGCCCTTCAGCACACGCCGGCGGGTCGTGCTCCTGTTGAAGCTGCTCATGACGTGGTTCCTCCCATTATGACATCGACGGTGCGTCAGGCTCCTTGGTCCGCACAGCTCTCGCCCGTCTTCTCTAAAGACTAGCCGTCGTCGAACATCCATCTGCAACCGGCATTTGTTCTGAATGAAAAGTTTTGTAAAAACGGCAGAACAACAGGGTATAGTCCGGTCAATAAATTGACAAAATTGCTGCGCCGCAGCACTGCGGAGAGACGCCGCAAGCAGGGAGGAAAAGGAGGCCATGGCGCGCTTGCCCATCGGCGCCCGTATTCGCGATCGTCGGCGCGCCTGCGGCCTAACCCAGTCCGGGCTCGCGGCAGCGGCCGGCATATCGGCGTCTTACCTGAATCTCATCGAGCACGACAAACGGCCGATCGGCGGCGCCTTGCTGCGGCGCATCGCAGAGCTTCTCGAGAGCGACATCGGCCAGATCAGCGGCGCCGACGATATGCACCTGGCGCTGGATCTCCTGGAGCTGACGCGCTCGCTCGGTGGAGAGGCCTTGCAGGACGAGAGCGCACTGGCACTGGTGGCGCGTTTTCCGGACTGGGCGCAAGCGTTCGTGCGACTGCACCGGCGGTATCGCGAGGCGACGGAGTCCGCGCTCGCCTTGTCCGACCGTCTGAGCCAGGACCCGGCGCTGCTCGAGTTGAGCCACGCGGTGCTAAGCCAGGTGACGGCTATCCGCTCCTTCGCCGAGATCTTGGAGGCTCATGGCGATCTGGCGCCCGAGGAGCGCAGCCGCTTCTCCAAGATCATTGCGAACCAGAGCGACCAACTCGCCGCGAGTGCACGTCAGATGCTCGACGTGCTTGGCAGCGCTGCAGGACAAACGCACCCTTCGACGCCTCGTGAGGAAGTCGACGACTTCCTTATGGCCCACCGGAACCATTTCCCCCGGATCGAGGCGGCCTGCGACGACCTTCGTGCGGACTTCCGAACAGCGGGCACCAATCCGGCCGCAGCTATCGAAGAGCGGTTGGCGCGCCGCCACAACCTGGAACTCTCCGTGAGCGCAGATCTCCACCGTCCCATCGTCGGGCCGGGACGGCTGCTGATTCCAGAGGGGACCCCGGAGACGACGGTTCGCTTCCTGCAAGCGCGTAGCCTGGCGGAAGCGGAGTTGGCGCCTCTGCTCGACGAGCTCACGCAGGATCCGCAACTCACCAGCGACCAGGCCCGAGGCGGCGCACGTATGGCGTTGGCGCGCTACGCGGCAGGCGCTCTGCGGTTCCCCTACGCCCCCT
>JANQPZ010000288.1 GCA_028285215.1 Rhodovibrionaceae bacterium
GGGCGGCAGCCCGCCTGAGGGCCGTGCGCTGGGTCTCTCCTTCGCCGGCTACGGCAGCTCCATGGCGGCCGGCGTCGTCGAGATCTCGCTCGACCGGGATAGCGGCTGGATCACCGTGCACCGCCTCTGGGCGGCCGTCGACGGCGGTCTCATCGTCTCGCCGGACAACGCCCAGGCGCAGGTCGAAGGCGGCATCGTCTACGGCCTCGGCAGCGCCCTGAAGGAGCGGGTCACGATCCGCAACGGCGAGGTGGAGCAGAACAACTTCTACGACTACGAGATCCTGCGCGCCAACGAGATCCCCGAGATCCAGGTGCAGTTTCAGGTCAGCGACGGTCCGCCGACCGGCATGGGCGAGGTGGGCACACCGATGACGGCGGGCGCCATCGCCAACGCGTTCCATACCCTGACCGGCAAGCGGCTGCGGCACATGCCCTTCACGCCGGAGCGGGTGATGGCGGCATTGGCCAGCTAAAGCGCGATCGTCTCAGGCGGAAGCGCTTCGCTTCCGCCTGAGACGTGAATGTGCCCTCCAACCTTATGAGTAGAACAGGATCGAACAATCGGGGAGGCTCAGCTTCAATCCCTTTGCGCTGAGTCTCGCGGTTCGCTCCGTTTCATGGCACGCGCCTGCAGGGACACCCACCAGAGCACGCCCGCACCGATAAAGAACAGGCCCAAACCGGCAAGAAACAAGCATAAGAACAGGGCCGGAGACATACCCATATCATCCTCCGTACTCGACAAGAGCTGCCCGCCGCAAGTCGCCGCTGTTCATAGCACCGTTAAACCGTCCTACTCCACGTACGAAACGGAACTCTATTCAGAGACACCGAACTGCGCGGCGATCTCCGCCCCGGTCATGTTCTGCGTCTCGTTGGAGAAGTCATAGAAGTCGGGTTTTTCGTCGATGAAGACCTGATGGTCGAAGATCAGCCCCTCCTCGTTCTCGAAGATCCCGGCGGGAACCATGAGCTGGCCCGTTTCCTTGAGGCGGTAGAACAGATGGCTTCCACAACGACCGCAGAAGCCGCGGTCGGCCCAGGGGGAGGAGTCGAAGACCTTCACTTCGTCTTCACCCTCGAAAGCGACCTCCGTGCCGCAGTCCACAGCCAGCAGAGGCCCGCCGCTCCATCGCCGGCACATCTTGCAGTGACAGGCGCCAGCGCTGCCGCTTGCGCGTCTTGCGGTGATCCTGACAACGCCGCAAAGACACTGTCCCCGGCGTTCTACTGCATCCGGCATTCGCTCCTCCTCCTACTCGTTTCATCGTGCACCGACTGCCAGATCAAGAATAGAGATCGTCGCGCAGATCTGCGAAGTAGGGATTTACGCGACGCAGCCGTGCGATATCCGCAGGATCGATCTCTGCGATCAACAAGGCTTCGCCATCCGCCTCGGCGCGCAGCAGCGCGGTGCCGTCGGGACCGATCAGACAGGAGCGGCCGACGTAAGCGAGATCGCCTTCCGTCCCCACGCGATTGACATAGGCGACAAAGACTCCGTTCTCGTAGGCACGGGTTGGTACCAGCGTGTCGGCGACGATGCTGTAGGGTGCCATCAGCGCGGTCGGCACGGCGATCACATCGGCCCCAGCGACCGCCAGGGCGCGCACCGCCTCCGGGAACTCGACGTCGTAGCAGATCAACAGCCCGACTTTCAGGCCGTCAAGCTCCACCAGTGGGGGCCGGCGCGGTCCGCGCACGAAGAGGCGCTGCTCCTGCGAGCCGAAGAGGTGCGCCTTGCGGTAGAGCCCCCTTCGGCCGTCGCGGTCGACGAAGAGAGCGGCGTTGTAAACCTCCTCCCCGTGATACTCCGGAAAGCCGTAGAGCAGAGCCAGACCGTGCCGGGCGGCGATCCCGGCGGCGCGCTGCGCGGCCGGGCCGTCGGCCCGTTCGGCCAGTTCCCAGGTCTGCTCGCCGATATTGTAGCCGGTGAGAAACATCTCCGGCGCGATCAGCAATCGGGCGCCCTGAGCCGCCGCCTCGGCAGCCTTGGTCTCCAGCAGGTCCAGGTTGGCGCTCACGGAGCCGGCGCCGGCGGTCTGGAACAGCGCGACCTTCACGTCTCTCGTCCCTGCAGGGCACCCAACAGCCGGGGCAGGTTGCCGAAGCGGGCGATCAACCCAAAGACCAGCAGCGCGACGGCGACGAAAACCACGGCCACGGCCGCCATCACCGGCGTGTAGCCGTAGCGCAGCGAATTGAAGATCTTGATCGGCAGGGTCTCGACCGTGAAGCCGGCGACCATGTAGGCCACGATGTACTCGTTGAGGCTGAGCACGAAGGCGAAGGCGAAGCCGCTGACGATGTAGGGCCGCACCAGGGGAAAGATCACGCTGCGAAAGATCTGCCCGGGGGTCGCACCCATGGTGGCAGCCGCCTCGACCAGGCCGCGGTCGATGGATTGAAAGCCCAGGCTGATGGTCACCATCGGCAGGGTAACGAAGAAGATGGCGTGGCTGATCACCACGGTCACGTAGTTGCCGTAGAGCCCAACGGTGGCCCAGAACGCCAGGAAGCCCAAAGCCGAGATCACAGGCGGCAGCACGAAGGGCGCCGTGCCGAGCGTGTAGAGCGCCGCCGCGTAGCGCACCCGCCAGCGCCAGAGGAAGTAGGCCAGCGGCAGGGCGATGGAGACAGCCAGAGTCGCCGAGAGCGCAGCGATGGACAGGGAGTTGAGCAGCGCGTTCGACCAGCCGCTGTCGCGAAGGATGTCGGCGAACCACTGCAGACTGAACCCCCGCGGCGGGAAATGGAGCACCCGGCCTTCGTTCAGCGCGACGCCGGCGATCACCACCAGAGGCGCAGCCAGGATCAGAGCGACAGCAGCCATGAAGACGCGGATGCCCCAGAGGCCCATCATGCCGCCCTCCGCCGCCCCAGCAGCAAAGTCAGGCCGACCAGCGACAGGCTGACCAGCATGAGGAACAGCGCCATCGCGGCGCCGAACGGCAGGTTGGATTGGAAGATCGCCTGATCGGTGATCATCACCGAGATGGTCCAGTGCTGCGGCCGGCCGAGCAGCTGCGGCAGGAGGTAGATGCCCAGCGTAAAGACGAAAGCGAGGATCAGGCCGGAAAGGATGGCGTTCCGCGATGCCCCGACCACGACGGTGAAGAAGGCGCGCAGCGGCGAGGCGCCCATGGTCATGGCCGCCTCCACCAATTCGCGGTCCAGACGGACCAGCGTGGGATAGAGCAGCAGCACGGTGTAGGGAAAGGCCAGATAGCACATGCCGACCAGCAGCGCGGCAAAGCCGGGCGACCAGCTCTCCGGCTGCTCCAGCAGGCCGACGGCGACCAGCAGGTTGGACAGGCCGGCCGAACGGCTGAGCAGCGTGGACCAGGCGAAACCGACGATCACCTCCGAGAGGCTCAGGACGGACAGCAGGAAAACCAGCCAGAGGATCTGCCGTCGCCGCGCCAGACGCGTCAGCAGATAGGTGAAGGGAAAGCCCAATCCGACGCAGATCACCGCCGCCAGGGCCGAGAGGCCGAGCGAGAAGCCCAGGACGTTGCCGAAGAAAGCCGACAGAAAGCGCCCGTAATTGTCGAAGGTGAAGGTGGGCTGGTAGAAACCGCCCGGCACGCGCTCGAAGAAACTGATGGTGACCATGATGCCGAAAGGCACGACGAAGAAGACCAGCAGCATCAGCGCCGGATAGATCACCGGCGCATGGTCGGCCAGCGTTCGCGGCGTCCGTCCGGTGTCCGTCGATCTCATGCCGGAAAGACCACGATGGCCTCGGCCGGCAGCTCGACCGTCACGCGATCGCCGCTGGAGAAGGGCGGATCGCCCTCCGGAATCGCGACAGCGACCAGGCGCTGACCAGCACAGTCGATGTGAGTCTCGACCGTCTGACCGACGTCGCGGACGAAAACGACCTCGCCGGAGAGACAGTTCGCGCCCGCAGGCGCGCCGGCGCTGAGCCGGAGATCCTCCGGCCGGATGGAGGCTGTCACAGCGCCGCTCTCGGGCCCGCCTGACGCCGCGACCTCGCCGCCCGGCAGTTCGATCCGTCCGCCCCCGCGCGCGCGGCCGTCCAGCAGGTTGGAGGTTCCGATGAAGTCCGCGACGAAGGCGTTGGCGGGATTGCGATAGATCTCCAGGGGACGTCCCGACTGCTGTACTCGGCCGCGATCCATCACCACGATGGTGTCGGCCATGGTCATGGCCTCGCGTTGGTCGTGGGTAACCAGAATGGTGGTGACGCCGAGCCGCCGCTGCAGCAACCGCAGTTCCACCTGTAGGGCTTCGCGCAGCTTGGCATCGAGCGCGCTCAAGGGTTCGTCCAGCAGGAACAGGCGCGGATCGACCGCCAGCGCCCGCGCGATGGCGACACGCTGGCGCTGCCCTCCGGAGAGTTGGGACACCTGGCGCTCAGCGATATCGGGGAGTTGAATCAACTCCAATAGGTCCGTCACCCTGGCACGCTGCGCTGCCTTGTCGGCGCCCCGGATGGAGAGGGCATAGGCGACGTTCTCGGCCACGGTCAGATGCGGGAAGAGTGCCAGCGACTGGAAGACCATGCCGAAGCCGCGCCTGTGCGCCGGCAGCGCCGTGATGTCCTCTCCGTCGAGGAGCAGGCGCCCGCCGCTGGGCATCTCGAGGCCCGCGATCATCCGCAGCAGAGTGGTCTTGCCGCAGCCCGAGGGGCCGAGCAGGCAGACGAAACAGCCTTGGGGCACCGTCAGATCCACATGATCGACGGCCGTCACCGCGCCGAAGCGCTTAACGATGGAGTCTAGGCGAAGATCGGACATACCGGACTGTCGACTGGAGAGCCGCGAAAGAGGCGGCCGCGACTGCAGCCGCCTCGACCTGAGATCAGACCCCTCAGCTGGTGATCGTCTCGATCCACTGTTGCTCCAGCCAGTCGCCACGCTCCGCGTACATCTGATAGTTCGGAACGATCGGCGGGATATCGCTGGCCACGGCGGAGAATTCCTCCTCGGTCAGGTCGAGCAGGTCGCGCCTGACCGTGGGCGCGGTGCCGACGTTGCGCGACAGCGACGCCTGAATCTCGGGCTGGCACATGTAGTCGATGAAGACATGCGCTTCCTCGATCATGGTCGAGGCGCGGGTGACCGCCCAGCTGCCGGAATCGTTCACGCCCCCTTCCTTCGGGAAGGTCGAGCGCACCGGGAAGCCCTCGGCCGCGGCCAGGCCGGCGACGTCGTGATAGTACTGACCCATCGGGATTTCGCCGGTCTGCAACGCCTGCTGGAACTGCCCTTCGTCGCGGTACCAGAGCTTCACGTTCGGCTTCAGCTCGGCCAGCTTGCCCAGCACCTCCAGGATACCCTCCTCGCTGCCCAGGATGTCCTGGCCCCCGAAGTGGGTCTCGGCCGTGATCTCCAGCAGGAAGGAGTTGGTGGCCAGGGCCAGCAGGCCCAGCGTGTCGCGCTTGTCCTCAGCCCACATATCCGCCCAGGACGTCGGCGCTTCGGCGAAGACGTCGGTGTTGCTCACCAGCGTGATGTACCAGGCGACGGCCCCGATGCCGTCGATGCGGCCGTCCGGGTAGGTGTGGACGAACTGCTCGAGCAGGTTCTCCATGTGCGGCAGCTTTGCAGGATCGAGCGGCACCCAGAGTTCGGTCGACTGGCCCTTCAACATGGGCGTCTGCGCCATCATGTTGACGTCGGCCGGCGCCCGTCCGGCCCGGGCCGCCTGCTCCAATTGGACCAGCCAGGCCTCGCCGGTCGGTTCAGCCACGGACTCCACCTCGATACCGGTGGCGGCCGTGAAGTCCGGGAAGATGAACTTGTCGAAGGACTCCTGGAAATAACCGCCGTAGACACCGACCTTCAGCGGCTCGGCCGCACGCGTCTTGATGGCCGGCAGCCCGACGGCCGCAACGCCGGCGGCCGCCCCGAGGCCGCCCAGCAGCGTCCGGCGGCTGACCGTGCGGCGGCTCGGTCTCTTGCTCGGCAGTTTCGTCTTTTCGATCATGAATTTGGCTTCCCTGTTCATTGCGAGCGTCGAGCGCTCTTGGCGCAGACGTTACGGATAAATCCTCGCCGGCTCAAGATGTTGCAGTGCATATAAGACGAGCTTGCGGGTCCGGCGTCTAAAGCGGATCGCGCACCAGCGGCATGGTCATGCAGTGGACGCCGCCGCCGCCGCGGGTAAAGAGGTCGAGCGGCAGTTCGATCACCTCGATTCCCTCTGCCGTCATGGCCGCATTCACGGCCGTGGCATGGGCGGCCGAGATCACCCGCTCGTCGCCCAGAGCCAGCACGTTGCAGGCCATGGTCATGGCATCCTTGTAGCTGACGGGCAGCAGGCGGATCTGGTGCGCCTGCAGCCAGTCCAGCAAGCCGTCATCCAGCACCTCGCTGCAGGCCAGCGCCAGGGAGGGCGTCACCATGGAGAAGAGCACGTCCAGATGCAGAAAGTGTTCGGGGAAGGGCTGCAGGCGTACCTCCCAGCCCTCTGCGGCGAACCAGTCGGCGAACTGCCGCGCGCCGGACTCGTCCGTGCGCTCGCCGGAGTGACCGACCAGCAGCAGACCCGGGCGGATGATGTGGATGTCGCCGCCCTCCAGCGTGCCGCGCGTGGAGTAGCGCCAGACGCCGTCGGCCTGCCCGTAGAAATCGATGACGCTGGCATACTCGCCCCGGCGTTGCGGCCGGAAGAGCTGGGTGACGACGGGTCCCCAGGGGGTCATCTGCGAGGAATCCCGGGTGTAGACCTGGTAGGGCAGATGCGGCTCGGGCTGGCTGTAGCGGCAGACGACCCCGGCGGCCTCCAGGGCCCGCACCAAGCCGTCGTACTGGGACACGAGGTCGGCCCGCGCCGGGGCGGAGGTTCCCTCCGCCAAGGTCTTCTGCGCGATGCTGTTGGTCGGCTGCCAGGCGTAATGGTCAGGCCGACACAAGAGCACCTCGCGCAGCCGCCCCGTCTCGGACTCCACAGACCATCTTTGCTGCATCGCTTGCTCCAGCTCCCCCAACATGTTCACTGCTTGGATTCGAAAGGCGGGATCCTGCCCTAACCGGCCGGCGCGGTCACCTCGTAGCCGAAGCGGCGGGCGCGGCCGATCAGCCAGTCCCAGAGGCTCTCGGCAAAACCGCGGGCCACGACGAGATCGAAGACAGGTCCGGCCTCCGGATCGTCGCTGCGCAGGAGCAGGGTCACGGCAATGTGGCCGAGCAGTGTGGAGGCACAGGCGCCAGGCGGGAAACTCTCGACCGCAAGATCGACCGCCGTGCCGAAGGACAGGAGTTCGCGCGCCTTGGCTCCGCCAAGGCGGATCAAGGCCCGGCCATGGCTGTTGTCGACCGGCGAGGCCGTCTCGCCCAGCAGCGCCCGCAGCTCCGCGACCAGTTCGCCCTCCGCCCGGCCCTCGCCCAGGATCAGCAGAGTCTCGGGCGCGCTGTGCAACACCAACGTTGCCTCGCCGATGCTGCGCCCGGGCTGTGGCATGCGGCCGAAGCGCTCGGCGATCCGCTGCGCCATCTCCACGGCCGCACCGCGCCTGGCCTCGGCCGTCACGATCGAAGGCGCGGGCGGCAAACTCAGACGGATGCCGATCCCGCCGTCCAGCTCGACCCGGGTCGGCAAAGCGATACCGGCCAGCGGACCGAGGCGGCGTGCGGCGCTCAGCTCAGGCATGCAAACGCTCGTGGTCCGGGTCGACGAAGACGGGGTCGCAGATCTGGCCGCGGTAGAGTCCCTCGCGCAAGGGGTCGTAAATGGTGATCTCCTCGCCCAGCCGTTCGCGCCCACGCTTCAGGAAAGCCAGGCCGATCCAGGATTCCAGGATCGGCGAGTAGGCGACCGAGGCGACGAAGCCCTGGTCGCTCTCGACCGCAGGCGTTTCGCCCGGCGTCAGGAGATGGGCGCCGGCTCGCAGCTTGGCGCCGCGGCTCAAGGGCTTGAGCCCGACCAGGACCGGCCGATCGGGCGCCTCGAAGGCTTCGCGCCGGCTCATGGCGCGGCCGATGTAGTCCTTCTTGCCGGAGAGCATCTTGCCGAGCCCCAGGTCCTGGGCCGTGGTGCGGCCGTCCAGTTCGCCGCCGGCCGGGTGGCCCTTCTCGATGCGCAGGGTGGAGAGTGCCTCGCCGCCATAGGGCAGGATGCCGAAGTCGGCGCCGTAGCGCAGCAGGGCGTCGGCCAGTTCCTCGCTGTAGTCGGCGGGCACGGCGATCTCGTAGGCCAGCTCGCCGGAGAAGGAGATGCGGAACAGCCGCGCCGGCAGACCGCCCAGCACCGTCGTCTCGGCCGCCGCCAGGAAGGGAAAGGCGTCATTGGAGACGTCAAGGTCGTCGAGGATGCGCTGCAGCACCTTGCGCGCCTGCGGCCCGGCCAGAGCGACCTGGCCCCACTGATCGGTGACGGAGGCGACCTGTACGTCGAGATCCGGCCAGAGCGACTGCAAGCAGAATTCCAGGTGCGCCATGACCGGGCCGGCATTGGCCGTGGTCGTGGTCATGAGATAGTGCTGCTCGCCCAGCCGGCTGGTGGTGCCGTCGTCCATGACGAAGCCGTCCTCGCGCAGCATCAGGCCGTAGCGCGCCTTGCCGACCGGCAGGGTCTTCCAGCCGTTGCAGTAGACGCGGTTGAGAAACTCGGCAGCGTCCGCGCCCTGGATGTCGATCTTGCCCAGGGTAGAGACATCGCAGAGGCCGACACGGCTGCGCACGCCACGCACCTCCCGGCACATGGCGGCGAACCAGTCTTCCTCACCGCGCGGATAGTGGGAGGGGCGCATCCAGGCGCCGGCCTCGATCATCTCCGCACCTTGGCGCAGCATCCAACGATGCAAGGGGGAGCGGCGGACCGGCCGGTACTCGGCGCCGACATGCGGCCCGGCCAGGGCACCCAGCGGAACCGGCGTATAGGCAGGGCGGTAGGTGGTGGTCCCGACCTGGGGGATCGGCCGGCCGGTGACCTCGGCCAGGATCGCCAGCCCGTTGACGTTGGAGAGCTTGCCCTGGTCGGTCGCCATGCCGAGGGTCGTGTAGCGCTTCATCAACTCGACCGAGCTGTAGCCCTCGGCTACCGCCAGCGGAATGTCCTTGGTGGTGACGTCGTTCTGGAAGTCGACGAAGGCCTTGCCCTTTGCCTCCTTGACCCACCAGAGCGGCGCCACGGCACAGGGCTCCTCAGGGCAGGCCGGCAGCGCAACCTCCGGCGCCTTGCGCCCCAAGTCTTCGCAAATCTCCGTCACCGCGGCCAAGGCGGACTGGAAGCAGGCAGCGGTGGTCATGTGACCGGCCGCCGCACCCGCGACGCGCAAGCCGGTCCCGACGTCGGCCGGCAAGAACGCAGCGATCTCTTCGTCCCAGACCGGCTTGGTTCCACGATGGCAGGTGAGATGCAGGATCGGGTTCCAGCCGCCCGACATCAGCAGGGTATCGCACTCGAGCGGAATCCGACGGCCCTGCCCCCGGTCGACGATCTCAATCGCCTTAAGACTGCGACCGCCCTTGGCATCAGCCACCACCGTCTGCTGCCGAACGCGACAGTCCAAGCCGTGGTCGGCAGGTCCCTCCGCACGCGCATCGATCACACAGGCCAAGGGCACACCGGCGGCCTGCAGATCGCGCGCCACCTGGTAGCCGCTGTCGCCGTTGGTGAAGACCGCGACCTTGCGGCCCGGCGCCACGCCGTAGCGGTTGACCAGCGTCTGTCCGGCCGAAGCCAGTAGCACGCCGGGGCGGTCGTTGCCGCCGAAGACCAGGGGCCGCTCCTCCGCGCCGGCGCAGAGCAGCGCGCGCTTCGCCTGGATCCGCCAGTAAATGAGACGCGGCAGATGCTCGGGCGGTACCGGCAGGTGATCGGCCACCCGCTCCAGCGCGCCGAAGAGGTTGCCGTCGTACCAGCCGAACACCGTCGTGCGGCTGAGCAGCCGGACGTTGGGCGCGGTCTCCAGCTCGGCCAGAACGCGGTCGCGCCAGGTCAACGGCCCCTCCTCGCCCAGAGGTGTCGCGCGGCTGAGCAACTGGCCGCCCGGCTCCGGCTGGTCGTCCGCCAGGATCACCCGCAGTCCAGCGCGCGCCGCTGCCAGGGCAGCGATCAGGCCGGACGGCCCGGCACCGACGACCAGCAGGTCGCAGTGCAGATTTCCCTTCTCGTAGCTGTCCGGGTCCGGTGCGTGGGTGCCGCGACCGAGGCCGGCGGCACGGCGAATCAGCGGCTCGTAGACCCGTTCCCAGAAAGCAGCGGGCCACATGAAGGTCTTGTAGTAGAAACCGGCCGGCAGGAAAGGCGAAAGCAGCTGATTGACCGCGCCGACATCGAAGTTGCGCGACGGCCAGGCGTTCTGGCTCCACGCCTCCAGGCCGTCGTAGAGTTCCACCGTGGTGGCGCGGCTGTTGGGCTCCAACCGCGCACCGCCGCGCAGCTCAACAAGGGCATTGGGCTCGGCCGGCCCGTCGGTCAGCAGGCCGCGCGGGCGATGGTACTTGAAACTGCGGCCGAGCAGCCGGACGCCATTGGCCGTCAGCGCGCTGGCCAGCGTGTCGCCGGGGTGGCCGCCGAAGGCCTCGCCGTCGAAGGTGAAATCGAGACGCCGGCTGCGGTCGATCCGTCCGCCGCTGTCGAGACGGTAGCCGCTCACGAGGCCTCCCTCCCGGCGGTCGCCTTACGCGCCAGCTCCACCGAACGCACTTCATGAGTGGCCGTGTCCCGCTCCACCACCAGCCAGGCGCGGCAGCCGCCGACATGCTGCCAGAACTCCCGATGCACACCGCGCGGATTGTCGCGCAGATAGACGTAGTCGTACCAAGCCTCAGGATCGGACCCGGTATCATCGCCAGGCGCTTCGGGACGCTTCGGCCCGGCATCGCCGAGAACCGCGAACTCTTCGCTGGGGCGGGCGCCGCAGAAGGGGCAGTGAATCAGCATGGTCTCCGCCTCCTAGTGCACGTTCGGGCGGGCGCCGCCGCCGCGCTCGTCGATCACCCGGCCGCTGCGGAAACGGTCGAGCCGGAACTTGGCGTTCAACGCATGGGGTTCGTCGCGGGCGATGGTGTGGGCAAAGCACCAGCCGGAAGCGGGCGTCGCCTTGAAGCCGCCGTAGCACCAGCCGCAGTTCAGATAGAGCCCCTCCACCGCCGTCTTGTCGATGATCGGGCTGCCGTCCATGGACATGTCCATGATGCCGCCCCAGGAGCGCAGCAGGCGCAGCCGCGAAACGCCAGGCATCATGGCGACGCCGGCCTCGACCACATGCTCGACGATGGGCAGGTTGCCGCGCTGGGCGTAGGAGTTGTAGCCGTCGATGTCGCCGCCGAAGACCAGCCCGCCCTTGTCGGACTGACTAACGTAAAAATGGCCGGCGCCGTAGGTGACGACCTGATCGATGTAGGGCTTGATCGCCTCGCTCACGAAGGCCTGCAGTACATGGCTTTCGATCGGCAGCTTGAGCCCCGCCATGGCCGCCGTGCGCGAGGAGTTGCCGGCCGTGGCCAGCCCCAGCTTCCCGCAGGCGATCCGGCCGCGGGACGTCTCGACTCCGGTGACTCGGCCTTGCTCGATCGAGATGCCCGTGATCTCGCAGTTCTGGATGATGTCGACCCCACGGCTGTCGGCGCCGCGGGCGTAGCCCCAGGCCACCGCATCGTGACGCACGGTGCCGCCGCGCCGCTGCAGCAGACCGCCGTGGATCGGGAAACGCGCGTTGTGGAAGTCCAGGAAAGGCACGAGCGCGCGCACCTGGTCCCGGTTCAGCAGTTCGGCATCGATCCCGTGCAGCCGCATGGCCGTACCGCGCCGGGCATAGGCGTCCCGCTGGGCGTCCGAGTGATAGAGGTTCAGGACACCGCGCTGGCTGACCATGGCATTGAAGTTGAAGTCCTGCTCCAGCCCTTCCCAGAGCTGCATCGACTTCTCGTAGAACTGCACGTTGCCGTCGAGCAGGTAGTTGGAGCGCACGATGGTGGTGTTGCGCCCGATGTTGCCGGAGCCGAGGTAGCCCTTCTCCAGCACCGCGACGTTGGCCAACCCGTGCTCCTTGGCCAGATAGTAGGCCGTGGCGAGACCATGCCCGCCGCCACCAACGATCACCGCGTCGTAGGCCGGTTTCGGTTCGGGGTTACGCCAAGCCGGCGCGACGGCCGAGAGTCCACCCAGCGCTTGCCTGACGATGGAATGCCACCCGTAACGCAAAGGCCCCAGTCTCCTGCTCGGATTTGCTCGCCTTGTCCTTAAAACAAGATGGGCCCACCCAGAAAGACTTAAGAAAAATTGCGAAAAGAAAATGGCTTACCTTATGATAAGGCTATGAATCTGCACAGCCTCAGACTGTTCGCTACGGTGGTCGAGGCGGGCTCCATGAGCGAGGCCGCGGCGCAGCTCGGGGTGAGTCAATCGGCCATATCGCAGGCGATCAAGGCGCTGGAGGCCAACCTGGACGCCGAGCTGCTCGACCGCAGCCGCAAACCGGTGCGCCCGACGGCAGCCGGAGAAACCCTCTACAGCGAAAGCCGTCCTCTGCTGGCCGATGCGGAGCGCCTGCGGGCGCTGGTCGGACACGCCTCGGGCAAAGGTCTGCCGCGCCTGCAACTCGGACTGGTGGACTCGATCTGCGCTGCCGTCGGCCCGGGTATCGTTCCGGCGCTGGACGGCCTGGCGCAAGTCTGGTCGCTGCAGGCGGGCCTGAGTCACGAACTCGCCGAGTCCTTCCTGGAGCAGGCCCTCGACCTTGCGGTTATCTCTGAACCCGCGTTGCCCCGCAGACTTCCGCTGGCACAGCAAGACATCTGCCGCGAGACCTATCTGCTCGCCGTGCCCAAGAGCTACGGCGGGCCGCTCGACCGGCTGGAGCGGCTCTGCAACGAAGTGGACCTGATCCGCTACTCGGCGCGCTCCGCCATCGGACAGCAAGTGGAACGGCACCTGGCACGTCTGCGCCTGGCGCCGCCGCGGCGGATGGAGTTCGACGATGCGGAGCCGACCCTGGCGATGGTCGCCGCGGCGCGCGGCTTCGCCATCACCACGCCGCTCTGCGTGCTGCAGGGCCAGACCTGGCTGCCCAAGATCAGGCTGGCTCCCCTGCCCGGCCCGCGCCTCGCCAAGGCCTTCGTCATGATCGCGCGGCCCGGCCGCTGCGACCTGGAGGCTGAGGCTCTGGCGGCCGCTTGCCGCCGAAGCCTGCGGCAGGAGACGTTGCCGCGCCTGGGGCGCCTCGATCCTCTGCTTGCCGAACGTCTGGCCGTGACGCCGGAACTCGAGGCGGATGTGCAATGAGACCCTGTCCTACTTGGCGGCAATCTGCGCTTCGAACGGCAGGTCGCTGGCCAGGGTGCGGAAGGCGTCGTACTGGCTGAGGAAGACCTGTCCGGTCAGCTCTTCCAGGAAATGCGAACGCTGCAGACGGTCCATTACCGGGCCCTTGACCTCCGAGAGGTGGAAAGTGACCCCGGCATCCTTAAGACGGTGGTTGATCGCCTCAAGGCTCTCCAGGGCGCTGGCGTCGATCTCGTTGACCGCGGGGCACATGAGGACAAAGTGGTCGAGCTGCGGGTTGACAGCCACCAGATCGTATACCTTGTCCTCCAGATAGCGGGCGTTGGCGAAATAGAGACTCTCGTCGACGCGCAAGGTCGCCACCGTCTCGCTGGTGATCACCTTGTGGCGAAGCACATTGCGGAAGTGCTCGGTTCCCGGAACCTGCCCGACGACCGCGACATGCGGCCGGCTGGTCTTGAAGAGATAAAGGGCAACAGACAGACCGACCCCCACGACGATTCCCGCTTCGATGCCATAGACCAGAGTCAAGAGGATCGTCGCCGCCATGGCCGCGAAGTCGGCCTTGGAGTAAATCCAGGTGCGCTTCAGTGCGCCCAGGTCCACCAGCGACAGCACCGCGACGATAATGGTCGCCGCCAGGGTGGCCTTCGGTAGATAGAAAAGCAGCGGCGTCAGGAAAACCGTCGCCAGCGCGATACCGACGGCGGTGAAGGCACCGGCCGCCGGCGTTTCGGCGCCGGCGTCGAAGTTGACCACCGAACGTGCGAAACCGCCGGTCACCGGATAGCCTCCGGACAGGGAAGAAGCGATGTTCGAAGCGCCCAGCCCGACCAACTCCTGATCGGGATCGATCCGCTGCCGACGCTTGGCGGCCAGGGTTTGAGCCACAGAGACGGACTCCACAAAGCCGACGATGGAGATCAGCACGGCCGGCACCAGCAGCGACTGCCAGAGCTCGAAATCAAAGAGCGGCACCGCAAAGGGCGGCAGACCCTGCGGCACCTCGCCCACGATGGCCACGCCTGCCTGCCGCAGATTCAACCCGGCGGCCAGGGCGATGGTGACGGCGACGGCGAAGACCGGGCCGGCCTTGGCGATCACATCGGCGAGGCGCCGGTTGAGCCCGAGACGCAGCAACAGCGGTTTCAGAGAGCTGCGGACCCAGAAGAGGAAAGCGAGCGCACCCGCCCCGATCAGGAGAGTCGGCAGGTTGGTCTCGGAGATCCCGGCCGCCAGACCGGCCAGCAGATCGACCAGGGTATGGCCGCCGCCCGAGATGCCGAGGATATGCTTCACCTGGCTGGTGGCGATGATCAGACCGGACGCGGTGATGAAGCCGGAGATCACCGGGTGGCTGAGAAAGTTCGCCAGGAATCCCAGCCGGAAGAGCCCCATGGCGATCAGGAAAAGGCCCGAGAGCAGGGCGAGCACGATGGCGGCGCTCAGGTAGTCGGCCGTTCCCTGGGCCGCGACCTGACCGACCGCAGCGGCGGTCATCAGAGAGACCACGGCGACCGGCCCGACCGCCAGCGCGCGGCTGGTGCCAAACACCGCATAGGCCACCAGCGGCAGGATCGAGGCATAGAGCCCAACCTCCGGCGGCAGGCCGGCGAGCAAGGCATAGGCCAGCGACTGGGGAATCAGCATGATGGTGACGATAACCGCCGCCACCAGGTCGTTGACTGCCGCATGCCGCCCGTAGCTGCGCCCCCATTGCAGTATCGGCAGCCAGCGACCAGCCCGCACGAGGAAGGCGCCTTTTCTCAAGCTTCGCTCCTACTGCACCGACACTTCGGGCAGGCGCTCCGGCTTCACCATCCATTCGCGCCCCTTCAGCATGCCCTGCCAGTAGACCGGCGGCAGAATGCGCTCCTTCAACCACCAAGCCAGCCGGCTCGGCTTGCGGCTGTCGATGATCCAGGAGGGGAAGCTGGGCAGCAGCTTACCGCCGTAGCCGAACTCGGCCAGCACGATCTTGCCGCGCTCGACGGTCAGCGGACAGGAGCCATAGCCGTCGTAATGCGCCTGGAAGCGCGCATGTCCCATGTCGTAAAGCAGGTTCTGGGCCACAATCGGCGCCTGCTTGCGGGCGGCCGCCGCAGTCTTGGCATTGGGCGCGTTCATCACATCGCCCAGGCTGTAGACCTTCTCGAAGCTCTTGTGTCTCAGGGTCGATTGATCGACATCGACCCAGCCGGCGGCGTCGGCCAGAGGACCGACCCGAATGAAGTCCGGCGCGGTTTGCGGTGGACAGACATGCAACAGGTCGAAGTCGCGCTCGACCGTCTCGGTCCTGCCTTCGTCGTCCGTCTTGGCGAACCAGGCCTTCTTGGCCGGGCCGTCCACGGCGGTCAGATTGTGCTTGAAGTTCAGCTCGGCGCCGTAACGCTCGACGTAGTCCATCAGGGAGGGCACGTACTCTTTCACTCCAAAGAGCACCGGACCGGCATTGTAGAAGCCGATATCGATATCCTTCAGCCGGCCGGACCGGCGCCAGTGATCGGCCGAGAGGTACAGCGCCTTCTGCGGCGCGCCGGCACACTTGATCGGCATGGGCGGCTGGCTGAACAGCGCGTTGCCGGAACGGAGCTGCTGCACCAGGTCCCAGGTATAGGGCGCCAGATCGAAGCGGTAGTTGGAGGTGACGCCATTCTTGCCGAGCGTTTCGACCAGACCGTCGATGCGGTCCCAGTCGAGCTTGAGGCCCGGACACACCACAAGGCGCTGGTACTTCACCACCCGACAACCGTCGAGGATGACGGCATCCTCCTCCGGCTCGAAGGCGGCAACAGCGGCCTTCAGCCAGTGCACCCCTTTGGGAATCACGGATGCCATGGTGCGGACCGTCTCACCCGACGTGAAGACGCCGCCGCCGACCAGAGTCCAACCGGGCTGGTAGTAGTGGATGTCTGCCGGGTCGATGACGGCGACGTTCAGGTCGCGCTTGCGCTGCAGCAGGCTCGACGCCACGGAGACACCGGCCGCACCTCCGCCGACGATCACCACGTCGTAGCTCGCGTCCGCCCGGTCGACCGGCGTCCTGCCGCCGTTGGCGATGCGGCGCACCACGCCGGACATATCGTAACCCGCGGCCTTGGCGCGCTGCAGGATCTCGGTCAGCTCCAGCCTCTCGGCCTGGGACAGGGACCAGAGCGTGACCGAGCGGGTGCCGCTGCGGCAGTAGGCGAAGACCGGGCCGGGCAGCTCGTCCAACGCCCGGCCGAAGGCGGCGGCATCCTCGTCGGTGACCTTGCCGCTGACAACGGGCAGGTATCGGGCCTCCAGCCCGGCTTTCTCGGCTTCGGCCGCAATCTCCTCGAAGGTCGCCTGGTCGGCGCCTTCGCCGTCAGGTCGATTGCAGAGGATAGCGCGATAACCCGCCGCCGCCAGAGCCGCCACGTCGGACGGAGCGATCTGGCCGGACACGGACAGGCGCGAAGAGACGATCTTCGGCTCCATGACAGGTCTCCTGCAAAAACAGACGGCGGACTTACAGCGCGTCGAGCGGGATCTTCAGGTAGCGCTGACCGTTGTCCTCGGGCGGCGGCAGAGCACCGGCGCGCATGTTGACCTGAATCGAAGGCAGGATCAGACGCGGCATCCCCAGGGTCGCGTCGCGCGCGCTGCGCATCTTCACGAAGTCCGCCTCCGCCACCCCGTCGTGGACGTGGATGTTCTTCGCCCGCTCTTCCGCCACAGTCGTCTCGTTGGCGACCTCGCGCTTGCCGTTGGCGCCGTAGTCGTGACACATGAAGAGCCGCGTCTGCGGCGGCAGGGCGAGCACACGCCTGATCGAGCGGAACAGCGTCGTGGCGTCGCCGCCGGGAAAGTCGCAGCGCGCCGTGCCGGAATCCGGCATGAAGAGCGTATCCCCGACGAAGGCCGCATCGCCGATGACATGCACCATGCAGGCCGGGGTATGCCCCGGCGTATGCATCGCGAAGGCGGTCATGCCGCCGATCTCGTAGGTATCGCCATCCTTGAAGAGGCGGTCGAACTGGCTGCCGTCGCGCTGGAACTCGCTGCCGGCGTTGAAGACCTTGCCGAAAATCTCCTGCACCTGAACGATCTTCTCGCCGATGCCGATCTTGCCGCCGAGACGCCCCTGCAGATAAGGCGCGGCCGAAAGGTGATCGGCATGCACGTGGGTCTCGATCAGCCAGGCGACCTCCAGACCCTGGCGCTCGACGGCGTCGGCGATTTCATCGGCCGAAACCGTGGCCGTGCGTCCGGAGGCCGGGTCGAAATCCAGCACCGAATCCACGATAGCGCAGGCTTTCGAGCCCGGATCCCTGACGAGATAGCTGAAGGTATTGGTGGCCGCTTCGAAAAAGGTCGTGACCTCGGGCTTCACCGAGGGGTGGACCGGATAAGTGAGTTGCTCCATGGACCAGTCTCCGCCGGTTTCGCTGATCGGACGTTTCCCCGCGCGTCCTCAGAGAGAAGAAAAGAGGCGTGCGCAGGAAAGACTTCTACGCCGATCGGTCAGGCGGCGAATTGAGCCACATCAATATATTCGAATGTGATGATATTTAGGGGCGACGAGCAGGCTCACTCGGCTGCCGCATCGCGGGCCGCCTGCTGCGGCAGCTGACCCCGGATCACATAGGCCAGGGCCTGCACCACCTGTTCCGGCGCACGTGCCACGGCGCTGGCCGCTGCGTCCACTTCCTTAAGGGCGTGGTCGTGCTCCGTCGGATGCAGCGTAACCATGGGTTTGCCCAGCGCGGCGGCGTAGCCGGCATCGAAGGCGGCGTTCCACTGCTTGTACTGCTCACCGAAGCGCACCACCACAACATCCGCTTCCGAGATCAGAGTCGAGGTGCGGATCGCATTGAGTTGCGCGCCCTTGCGGTCGTGCCAGAACTTGTCCGGCTCGTCGCCGAAGATGGCAACGCCACAATCGTCTGAGTCGGCATGTGCCGTCACCGGCGCCGTCAGCTCGACCGGCAGACCGGCCTTGGCAACGCCGGCGGCGATCCGCTCGCGCCAATCGCTGTGAATCTCACCGGAGAGATAGACCTTCCAGCTTCGTCCGCTCATGACATCGTCTCCCTGTTGTTTGTCGTTGGCGTCCTACAGCGACACTTGTTGTCGGGGCGCTGCTGTTCTCGGGGCGCTGCCGGGATCTAGTCGTCCCCGGGCGCCAGCTTCGGCGTAATCTGGGGCGCCGCAACCTGCTTCGCCTCGAGGCTGCGGTCCGGGAAAATCAGCCGCAGCACCACGTAGAAGACCGGCGTGAGAACCAGTCCGAAGAAGGTGACGCCCAGCATGCCGGAGAAGACAGCGGTCCCGAGAGCCTGGCGCATTTCGGCACCGGGGCCCGTGGCGATCATCAGCGGCACCACGCCCAGGATAAAGGCAAAGGCCGTCATCAGGATCGGCCGCAGGCGCAGGCGGCAAGCCTCCACTGCCGCATCGATGACTGACGCGCCCTGCTCCTGAGCCTGACGGGCGAACTCGACGATTAGGATGGCGTTCTTGGCCGCCAAGGCAACCAGAACCACCAGGCCGACCTGGGTCAGGATGTTGTTGTCCATGCCGCGGGTCATCACGCCGATCATCGCGGAGAGCACAGACATCGGCACGATCAGAATGATCGCCAAAGGCAGCACCCAGCTTTCGTACTGGGCGGCCAGGACCAGGAAGACAAACAGCACCGAGAGCAGGAAGATGAAGACTGCCGTATTGCCCGTCTGCCGCTCCTGGAAGGCAAGTTCCGTCCACTCGAAGCTCATCCCGCCGGGCAGGACCTGCGCGGCCAGTTCTTCCATCGCGTCAAGAGCGTCGCCGGAGGAAACCCCGGGCGCGGCCGAGCCCTGCACCGGCACCGAGGTATAGAGGTTGTAGCGCTGCACCAGGTCGGGGCCGGAGCGCAACTGCACGTCCGCCAAGGTGCCGAGCGGCACCAAGGCGCCGGTCGCAGAGCGAACCTTGAGCTGCTCGATGTCGGCAATATCGAGCCGGTGCGGCGTGTCGGCCTGGGCACGCACCTGATAGACGCGACCGAAAGCGTTGAAGTCGTTGACGTAGGTGGTACCGAGGTTCATCGACAGCGTTTGAAAGATGCTGTCGATGGGCACGTTCAGCATCTGTGCGCGGACCCGGTCGATGTCGAGAAAGATCTGCGGGCTGGAGGCGCTGAACGTGGTGAAGACACCCTGCAGCCGCGGATCCTGATTCGCCAGCCCCACCAGTTGATAGGCCGATTCCAGGACCCGGCGCATGTCCGACGTATTGAGTTCCTGAAGCTGCATCTTGAAACCGCCCGCAGTGCCGATTCCCTGCACAGGCGGCGGTGGGATGGCGATGATGAAGGCCTCCTGGATCTGCTGCAGATTACCGAAGAGCTGACCGACGATCGCTCCGGCCGGCAAACCGTTGGCGAGACGATCTTCGAAAGGCTGGAAGGTGGCGAAGATCACGCCGGCGTTCGTGGCATTGGTAAAGGTGGCGCCGGAAAAGCCGGCGAAACCAACTGCGTTGAGCACGCCGGGCGTCTCGCGCACGATCTCCGTCGCCCGCAGCACCACCTCGTCGGTGCGGTTGAGCGATGCAGCATCAGGCAACTGCACAACGACAATGGCGTAGCCCTGATCCTGTTGCGGGATGAAACCTCGCGGTACGCTGTCCACCGCCTGCACCGTTCCAAAAATCAGGCCCGCGAAGATCAGCAGCATGCCGAGGCGCATCACCTTGCGGCCCACCAGCAAACGCACGCCGCCGGCATAGCCGCCGCTGACCCTGTCGAAACCTTTGTTGAAGCGCTCGCCTGCCCAGAGCGCGGCACGGGCCAGTAAGAACTTGGGCTTGGGCGCATCGTGCGGTTTGAGCAGCAGAGCTGCGAGGGCCGGAGAAAGCGTCAGAGAATTGAAGGTCGAGATAACGGTGGAGACCGTGATGGTGACGGCAAACTGCTGATAGAACTGGCCGCTGATGCCGGGGATGAAGGCGACCGGCACGAAGACCGCCAGCAGCACCAGCGACGTCGCAACGATCGCAGTCCCAACCTCGTCCATGGTGCGGTGCGCCGCTTCGCGCGGCGAAAGGCCGTTGCGGATGTTCCGCTCGACGTTCTCCACCACCAGAATCGCATCGTCGACCACGATGCCGATGGCCAAAACCAGGCCGAACAAGGTCAGCATGTTGATCGAGAAACCAAGAGCCGCCATCGCGAGGAAGGTGCCGATCAGCGACACCGGGATCGCGACAATGGGAATCACGGCCGTCCGCCAGGACTGGAGGAAGACAAGGATGACCAGAACGACCAGCACCAACGCCTCGAACAGAGTCGAGTAAACGGCGTCGATAGACTCGGAGATGAACTCGGTGGGATTGTAGACGATCTCGTAATCGAGACCCGGCGGGAAGTCCTGCGAGACCCGCTCCATGATCGAGCGAATCTGTGCCGCGGTCTCCAAGGCGTTGGTGCCCGGTCGCTGGAAGATGCCCAACGCAACCGCCGGCTTGCCATTGAGGTAGCTGTTGGTGACGTAGTCGCGCGCGCCCAGTTCCACCCGCGCCACGTCCCAGACTCGGACGATGCGGCCGTCGTCCGTCGCATTGACGATGATCCGCCGGAACTCGCGTGGATCGGAAAAGCGCCCCTGTGTGGACACCGTAACCTGGAAAGGCGTTCCGTCCGGCGAGGGCGGCGCGCCGATGGCGCCGCCGGTGACCTGCACGTTTTGCTCCTGCAAGGCCTCGACAACATCGGCGGCCGTCAGGCTGTAGGCGGCCAGCTTGTCGGGGTCGAGCCAGACGCGAATCGAAAACTCGCGCTCGCCGAACAGCCGCACGTCGCCAACGCCACGCAGCCGGACGATCTCGTCCCGCACACGGGTACGCGCGTAGTTGGAGACATAGAGCTGATCGTAAGTCTCATCGGGCGAAAGCATATGCACGACCATCATCAGGTCGGGCGATGACTTGCGGGTGGTCACACCCTGGCGGCGCACCTCCTCCGGCAGGCGCGGCTCCGCGACGGCCACCCGGTTCTGCACCAGTACCTGCGCCTGATCCAGGTCCGTGCCCAACGCGAAGGTGACGGTGATCTGTACCTGGCCGTCGCTGGTCGAGTAGGAGGACATGTAGATCATGCCCTCGACGCCGTTGATCTCCTGCTCCAACGGCGTCGCGACGGTCTCCGCCACGGTCTCAGCATTCGCGCCCGGATAGGTCGCGCTGACCACGACGTTCGGCGGCGCGATTTCCGGGTACTGAGAAATCGGCAGCGCAAGGAAGGCGATCAGGCCGGTGATCACCGTGACGATCGACAGGACCGTCGCGAAGATCGGACGGTCGACGAAGAAGTGCGCGAAGTTCATCGGGCCGCCCTACTGCTGAGCGACCGGCGGCAGCTCTACGGCTTGCGGCGAGATGGTCACGCCTGGCCGAACGCGGATCAGACCGTTGACCACAATGGTTTCCTCTCCGGTCAGGCCCTCGCGGATCACCCGATAGCCATCGATGCGCGGCCCGGGCCGAACTTCACGGGGCGTCACGACATTCTCTTCACCGACAACGTAGACGATGCGTCGATTCTGGTCGCTGGCGATGGCCTCGTCGGGCAAGAGAATGCCCAGGTAGGGCAGCGAGCCGGGAACGGAAACGACACCGAAGAGGCCGGGCTGAAGAACCAGGCCCGGGTTGGGGACCACCGCCCGCACCCGCATGGTCCCGCTGTCCGGATCCACCCGGTTCTCGGCAAAGTTCATCCGCCCGTTGACGGGCGCCTCGCGACTGTCCGAAAGGCGAACCGTTACCTCCAGACCGCCGCCCCCCTCCTGCAGATTGGCCCCGCGCTCCCGCGCATCGCGGGCATAGGCAAGGAAGGAGCGTTCGTCGATATCGAAGTAGAAGTACATCGGATCGATGCTGACGATGGACGTCAGGACCGTATCGTTCTCCTCGACCAGATTGCCTTCGGAGATGTAGTTGCGGTCGATGCGTCCGCTCAAAGGCGCGCGAATCTGGGTGTATTCGAGATCGAGGCGCGCCCGCTCAAGTGCCGCTTCGGCGGCGGCGACCCGGGCCTGGGCGCCGAGGAAGCCTTCGCGCCGCTCGTCAACGGCCTGACGGGAGATGTTGCCGCGCTGGACCAGTTGCTCCGCCCGCGCAAGGTCGGACCGCGTGAAGTTCAGTTCCGCCTGCGCGCTGTCCAGTTCCGCCTGTGCCTGGCCGAGGGTCGTTTCGAACGGTCGAGGGTCGATGGTGAAAAGCAGATCGCCTTCCTCCACCATCTGACCGTCGTCGAAAAGGATGCTCTCCAGGTAGCCGCCGACCCTCGCGCGGACTTCGACCTCGCTGACGGCCTCGAAGCGGCCGACGAACTCGTCGTCCTCAACCACGTCCTTGACCACCGGCTGCGCCACGCTGACCTGCGGCGGCGGCGGCGCGGCCGGTGCATTGGCCTCGGCCTGCTCTTCGTCGCATCCAGCGAGCAACAGCATCGCGGCGGTCAAGACGACTAGAGGTAGAACAGAGACGGAAGAGCGATGTCGAAAAAGTATCGAACGGCGACCGCTGTCGCCCCACAGGTTGCAGGTCATACTACCGTTCCCAGTCGTTCGGATCTGCGTTGAGCGCTCGGTTCGATCATCGCTGGAGCCGTGTCCTAACGCCACGGACACAGCCGCACTGTGAGTTGCTTCACACGCCGAGTTCGTTCACCAACCGCAGGATCATTCAGTAAACTTCCCAACGCGAAGACTAGCGTAAAAACGTTTCACTTTGTCAGCGATTTTTAGGCAGACCCCGCGCCGAGAGTCGAAACGGCGATAGTCATTTGCCTACCCCCGAATCTCGCTAACGGCGAAAATGCTCAACCAACATCCAGACACCCATCGCGAGAAAGCTCACACCCGCAATGGCCTGCAACGGCAGCATGGTCAGATAGCGCTGGGCCGCGCTGCCGAGGACCACCGCGACGGCGGTCGAGGCGATCAATGCCATGCTGGCCGCGAAGAAGACGATCGCCGGCGCATGGCGCTGGTCGAACAGAAACAGGAGTGTGGCGAGCTGAGTCTTGTCCCCGAGTTCCGCAAGGAACACCGTTCCAAAAACCACCAGATAGCCGTGCATGAAGTATCTCTGTGGGAAGCCGGTTGCGACACCAATGGCAAGGCTCGCACCTCGGCTTCCCAGCAGCCGATGCGCCCTCGCCATAGGTCTCGCCAAGCCGATTTCCGGCCACATGTGCCATGGCGTCTGTCTTTCGACGGGCGCCAAGTCTGTTGACACGCATCCCCTGTCAGGTGGGGCGGCTACTCCCCTACGGAGCGCGCTCTATGTGGCATAATCTCGCTGTAGGTGCAAGCGCTTCGCAGTCTCGGCCGAAATCTCAATCGTAGGTCAGTGCGCGCGCCTTACCGCGGAAGATCCAATACGACAGGATGGAGTAACCGAGAATGACCGGCAGGACGAAGAGCGTGCCGATCAGAATGATCAGCAGACTCTCGGGTGCGCTGGCCGCCTCGTAGATGGTCAGCCGCTCGGGCACGACATAGGGATAGAAGGAATAGGCCAGTCCGGCGAAGGCCAGAAGGAAGAGCCCCATGGCCGCAGCGAAAGGCGCCCAACAGAAGGCATCGCGCCGGGCCGGCATGCGGCGCAGTCCCCACCAGAGACCAGCCACCGTCAGCCCGGAGACCAGCGGCAACGGTGCGAGCAGCAGAATCTCCGGTACCGAGAACCACTTGTCGAAGATCCGCGGACTCACCAACGGGGTCGCCAGGGAGACCGCGAAGATGCCGAGCACCACCAGCAGCAGCAGTCGCTGCGCCCAGGCCACGGCCTTGCGCTGAAGCTCCCCTTCGGTTCGCCAGATCAACCAGCAGGCACCGATGAAGCCGTAACCGGCAGACAGGCAGATCGCGGTCAAGCCGGCAAAGGCCAAGGTGCCGAGGGTCTGCTCCAACCCCATCACATAGAGGCCGAGCATGTAGCCCTGCGCCAGCGACGTCATCAACGAGCCGGCGAAGAAGCTGCGGTTCCAAAGCCGCTTCTGCTCGACCCGCACCTTGGCCCGGAACTCGAAGGAGACACCGCGCAGAATCAGCCCGACCAGCATCAACACAACGGGGATGTAGAGCGTCGAAAGGATTTGCCCGTGCGCGATCGGGAAGGCGACGAGCAGCAACCCGACGGCCAGTACGAGCCAGGTCTCGTTGGCGTCCCAGAAGGGGCCGATCGAGGCGATCATGCGGTCCTTCTCCTCGGGCGTCGCCACCGCGCTCAGCAGCCCGACGCCCAAGTCGTATCCATCCAGAACCACGTAGATCAGAATCGAGAGTCCCATCAGACCGGCGAACACGATCGGCAGCCAGACGGTGGGGTCGCCGAAGAGCGTCAGCATCGCGCCTTACTCTGCCGGGACCGTGGTGAGGCGACCCGCCGGGTCAGGCGACGGCCCCAGCCCTTCGCCTCTCGCCGCCTTGCGCGCCAGATGGAGCAGCACGCCGACGTAGGCGGCCAGCAGCAGGCCGTAGACCGCCAGGTAGAGGGTCAGCGAGCCGGCAATGATTGGCGCGGCGACCGAGGAAACGGCATCGGCGGTCCGAAGCACGCCGTCGACCAGCCAAGGCTGCCGTCCGATCTCGGTGACGTACCAGCCGGCCAGCGTCGCAATCCAGCCGGAGAAGGTCATGCCAACCAGCCCGCGCAACAGCCAGGGATGAGGTTCCCGCCCGCGGCGCGTCAGCCAGACACCGGCCCAGGAGACGGCGAGCATCAGCAGCCCCACGCCCACCATGACGCGGAAGGCGAAGAACACAGGAGCGACCGGAGGATGCTCGCCGACAAAGTCATTGAGACCCGGCACCACGCCCTGCGGATCGTGCTTGAGAATCAAGCTGGCGCCGTAGGGAATCCCGATCTCGAAGCGGTTCTCCCGCGCCTCCTCGTCTGGTAGGGCGAAGAGCAACAACGGCACGCCGGAGCGGGTTTCCCAGTTGCCTTCCATGGCGGCAACCTTCTGCGGCTGATGCTCGAGCGTATTGAGACCATGCAGGTCGCCGACGAAGATCTGTATCGGGATCAACACTGCCGCCATCGTCAGACCGACGCGCAGCGTGGCGCGCAGGGCGGCCGTACGCTCGCCCAGCAGCCAACGGAACGCCGAGAGGCCGGCAATCAGGAAGGCGACCGTCAGCCCCGAGGCCAGCAGCATGTGCGTCAGGCGGTAAGGGAAAGACGGATTGAAGATGATCGCCAGCCAATCGGTGGCATGCACGACTCCGTCGCGCAGCTCGAAACCGTCCGGGGTATGCATCCAGGAATTCAGGGCCAGGATCCAGAAGGCCGACATGGTCGTCCCGACGGCGACCAGGAAGGTCGCAAGGGTATGCAGCCAGTTCGGCACGCGCCGGGTCCCGAACAGCATGATCCCGATGAACACGGCCTCCAGGAAGAAGGCGGTGATCACCTCATAGGCCAGCAGCGGCCCCGCGACGTTACCGACCGTCTCCATGAAGCCCGGCCAGTTGGTGCCGAACTGGAAGGACATGGTGATGCCGGACACCACGCCCATGGCGAAGGACAGCGCGAAGACCTTCACCCAGAAGCGATAGGCCTCCATCCATTTCTCGTCGCCGCTGCGCCGATAGGCCAGTTTGAAGCCGAGCAGAACCCAACCGAGCGCGATGGTGATGGTCGGGAAGAGAATGTGAAAGGAGATATTGGCGGCGAATTGAATGCGCGCCAGCGTGACGGGGTCGAGGTCCATAACTGCGCTCCTAAGCCTTTTGCGCCCCTAACCTTCTGCGCCCTGTTTGCTTCCCGGCTTGCCCTTCCGTCCCGGCAGCAGGGTCAGGCGGTCTTTCATCTCAAGGATCTTCTGAACCCGCGCACCGAGGCTGAGCAGCTGCACCAAGCGCTCGGTTTCCAGCCGCTGCACGTCGTCGTACCAGCGCGTCAACAGCTCGATCAGCTCGTGCATCTCACGCATGCGCGCCTGGGCGTGGCGCTCTTCCTCCGACGCAGGCTCGCTCAGCAGCGTTTCGCGCAGCAGCGACAAGGTCGGATCGATCTCCCGCTTCTTGCGCTCCTCCACCAGAGTGCGGACGATCTGCCAAAGATCGTCAGGGGTGGTGAAGTAGTCGCGGCGATCGTCCGGCAGGTGCCGCAAGCGCACAAGATTCCAGGCCTGCAGCTCCTTCAGCCCGATCGAGACGTTGGAACGGGAAAAACCCAGCTTTTCAACGATCTGGTCGGCGCAGAGCGGCGCGGGGGAGAGGAACAGCAGAGCATAGATCTGCCCGACCGTGCGGTTGATGCCCCAACGGCTGCCCATCTCCCCGAAATGCAGCACGAAGGTTTGGATCAAGGGGGGAAGATTCATGATTTCCCTAAATTTCAGAAATTTCTGAAATTCATATAACTGACTTGAGGACTGGGACAAGTCCTGGAATGCGTCCAAACTGCGGCTTGCTGCCACAGCAGGCCAGGACGACGCGATCAAACGCGGGGTAGCGACCCTTGGCCTAGTCGCCCTCCGACCGATGCCGCTCTCCCTCTTCCGGCCTCAGGCCGTAGGGTTCGACCAGCTTCCAAACATGATCGGGGATCATCGACTTCATGCGCCGCGGTTCCCGGCGGCGCAGGTGGGCGACCGTCTCGATCGCCTTCATCTCGACACGGGCCCGCGCGAACTCCAGGCCCCGCGGGCCGATCCTCGGCATCAGCTTGGCGACCAGGGGGCGCAGCCAATTGGGCGTGCCGCGCAGGGGCAGGCCACCGGCAGCTCGCAGAGTGTTCTTCAGAAAACCCTTCACCGGCCCAGCGCGCTTGCCGGCGCTGCCCGGCTCGCTGAGCGTCACCTCGCCGGCGAGGCAGTCCAGCAGTTCCTCGCCGCGCCGGTTACGCACCAGCAGCCACTGCTCGCCCTCGCCGCCCATGTAGCCGACAGTCAGGTCGGCCAGCACGTTGGTGTAGTCCACGCAGGTGCGGCAGGTCAGGGGGAAGAAGTCGCTCGGCAGCTTGGAGATCGGCAGTTGCAGGAAGGGAATCTCGCGCTTCGCGCCGTCGGCGAAGCGCAGTTCCACGTGATAGTCGGGGCGAAACTCCAGATAGGTGATCGTCTCCGGCCGATCCGACAACAGCGAAAGGAACCGGTGAAAATTCTCGGTCGTGGTGTTGTCGGAGCAGGGCGTGCCGAGGACATAAAGCCGGTCGAACCCCAGCTCCGCCTCCAGCGCGCGCAAGGCATAGACCTGGCAGGGAATACCGATGACTGCCAGGCGGCGATAGCCGCGCGCCTTTGCCGGCTCCAGCAGCGCCAGCAGCGGCGCGTAGCCCATCCGCATGCCGCGGCACTGGGCCATGGCCTCCGGCCGGGTCACCAGCACCGGGCGCGGCCGCCAGGAGTCCTCCGGATCGGGCGCCATGGTCAGCACCGCATCGACGGTCCCCTGCTCCAGCAGCCGCTCCCCGATCCGCGTTGCAATGCCGGTCCACTGCGCGCCCGGCCGCGGCTGCCTCAGGGCGGCCCGCAGCATTCGGCGGTAGGGACCGAAATGCAGTTCGTCGGGACGCCCGGGGTCGCGCGCCCGTCCGTGCACCTGGGCCTCCAGGCGTGGATAGTCGGGCGCGATGAACTGGCAGGCCTGGCCGCAGCGTTTTGGCTGGTCGCTGCGCGAGATACCGCAATCGGTACAGAGATCGCGATGCTCGGCCTTGCGCACCGCAGGCGACCACAAGGCCGGGATCAAATCGCCTTCGGGACTCATGAGACCGTACCGCCCCACTCGCTAGACGCATCGTCTGGACGGCATTAACTGTAAAGCTTAATTGACAACAAGGCCAGTCCGGCGAGGGGCGGTGCCGTCTTCGGTGCGCACCGCCCCCGAGCAGGCCGTCAAGCCGGATGGCTTTGGATCGACTTGCTTGCGTCTAACGCACCTCAACCACAGCAAGCCTTCGAGTCCCTTTGCTTGGCAACCAAGCGCCCCTCACGCACAGCCTGCCCAACAGCCAGAGCGGTTTCGCGCGAAAACCACGCGGGTGGCGCCCAGATAGTCTTCGGGCGTCGCGGTTCGGACTTTTCATTCGACGCCCGCTCGACCAAGTCGCCGGCGATACTGCGGATCTCGCTCCGATGAATGCCCAGGTCCGCAAGCGCCCGGTCGCTGAGCAGTTGCAGTTCGCGCACCGTGCCGGCTTCGGCCCGGCGGCGCGCACCCGCCTCGGACCAAGCCCTGAAGCTCTTGCCGATGGCCCGGCCAAGCGACCCAATTGCCTGCCAGGCTGCCGCCGAGCGCTCTTGCGTCGCTGCCTGCAGTCGCCGATTTGCCTTAGGCTCCGAAAGTAGCCAGACCATATGAAAGAGCATTTTCGATCTCCACCTCAATATTTGTCGATCAATGATCCATTGATGACAAGATTTCATGGCTGCTATGCTTACGATTACGCTCAAGCTTTGTCCTTGAACGACTTGACGATAACTTGCTATTTTCCGACTGCTGCGACAAACGAGTAATCCTCCGCCGCGGCGATAGAAAATCTCAGCCACCCTCTCCGACAGCCTTCAAAGATCGTTCAGCCATGGCCCGACGTCTTCTGCCTCTCAACGGCCTGCGGGCCTTCGAGGCCTCCGCCCGTCACCTCAGCTTCAAGGCCGCCGCCGAGGAACTGAACGTCACCCCGGCGGCGATCAGCCATCAGGTGAAGGCGCTGGAAGACATGATCGGGCAGAAGCTGTTCCGCCGGCTGACCCGACAGCTGGTGCTGACCGAGGCGGCGCAGCTGACGTTGCCCGACCTTCAGCAGGGGTTCGAGCATCTGTCCCGCGCCTGCCGGATCCTGGAGTCGAAGACGGAGGAGGGCATCCTGACCATCAGCGTCGCACCCTCCTTCGGCGCCAAGTGGCTGGTTCCACGGCTGGTCGGATTTCAGGAAGCCCATCCGGAGATCGAGGTGCGGATCGCCGGCGCCGATCATCTGGTCGACTTCGATGCCGAGGACGTTGACGCCGGCGTGCGCTATGGGCGCGGCGACTACGAGGGGCTGCACGTCGACCGGCTCTTCACCGTCTCGGTGCTGCCGGTCTGCTGCCCTTCGCTCACGCGTGGGGAGATGCCCCTGCGCCAGCCCGCCGACCTGCGCCACCACACCCTGCTCCACCTTTCCTCTTTCCAACCGAACGAAGCCTCCCCGGCCTGGGGCATGTGGCTGAAGGCTGCGGGGCTGGACGGCATCGACCCGAATCGCGGCCCGAAGTTCAACGCCTCGGCGCTGGTGGTCGAGGCCGCCCTGGCCGGCCAAGGCGTGGCACTGGTCGACGATACGGTCGTGGCTGCCGAGATGGCTTCGGGCCGCCTCGTGCGGCTGTTCAGCGATCAGGAACTGATGAAGACACAGTTCAGCTACTACCTGGTCTACCCGCTCGACCGCGCCGGCAGCCGCAAGATCGAGCTCTTCCGCGACTGGATTCTGGGCGAGGCTTGCCGCTTCCGCTCCGGCAACGCAGAGAACATGTGAACGGGCATCGTGACCTTGCGACTCTCAAACCGCCAAGCCCGCCGGCTGTTTCTGCAGCATCACGGCCTCTGCGATCCGCCCGGCGGCCGGTTGAGCGGCCCGGCTCTGCTGTCGCTGGTGCGGAACCTGGGGTTCGTGCAGGTCGATAGCATCCGCACGGTCGAGCGCGCTCATCACATGATCCTTTTCACGCGGAGGAGCAGCTACCGCCCCAAACAGCTCGATCGGCTGCTGGAGCGCGAGCGCAGCCTGTTCGAGAACTGGACCCACGACGCCGCGGTGATCCCCACCGAATTCTA
This sequence comes from Rhodovibrionaceae bacterium, assembly GCA_028285215.1. Classification (GTDB taxonomy): domain Bacteria; phylum Pseudomonadota; class Alphaproteobacteria; order Kiloniellales; family DSM-21159; genus Algihabitans. The sequence goes on from JANQPZ010000288.1 coordinate 29,981, forward strand.
TCCGATCTGGCAGCGGCGCTTCGCGCGCGAGGAGGCCCGCCTCTCCCAGCGCTGGCAACGCTGGCGCGGCGAGACCTTCGTGCAGAAGCTCGAGGAGGTGCTCGCGCATGTCGAGCGTCACGGCGCGGTGCGCAGCGGGCACCTGCGCGAGGAGGGGCAGGGAAACGGTCAGGGCTGGTGGGACTGGGCGCCCTCCAAGACGGCCTTGGAGTATCTCTGGCGGACCGGCCGGCTGGCAGTCGCTGGACGCGAGGGGTTCCAGAAGGTCTACGATCTGACGGAAAGGGTGATCCCGGCCGTTCACCGGGCCCCGGATGTCGTACCGGATGACGCCGGTCTGGTGGACTGGGCCTGCCGCAGTGCCCTGGACCGCCTGGGCTTCGCCACGCCCGGCGAGTTGGCGCGCTTCTGGGACGGCATTACCCCGGCCGAGGCGACGGACTGGTGCAGGGCGCAAGGCAACGATCTGCGTGTGGTGGAGATCGCGGGCGCCCAGGACGCGCGCCCGCGCCAGGCCTATGCCTGGGCGGACATAGAAGACCGCCTGGCCGAGACACCGCCGCCGCCCGGCCGGCTACGCGTGCTCAGCCCCTTCGATCCCCTGCTTCGCGATCGGCAGCGCACCGAGCGGCTGTTCGGTTTTTCCTTCCGGATCGAAGTTTTCGTACCCGCCGCGCAGCGCCGTTTCGGCTACTACGTCTTTCCCTTGTTGGAGGGCGACCGCCTGATCGGCCGTCTCGACATGAAAGCGGATCGGGAGGCCGATGCCCTGACCGTTACCGCTCTCTGGCCGGAGGGGCGCCTGCGTCTCACCAAGCCGAGGCTGAAGAAGCTGGAAGCCGAACTGGAGCGGCTTCGAGGTTTCGCCGGCTGCGCGACGCTGCGGTTCGAAAACGGATGGCAACGCGCCCCGGCCGAGGCATAGGGCAACCCGGCTGAGCCAGGCAGAGAAAGGGACGCAATTTTCGCCAAGACAGATGTTCCGGAGCCCGCAGTAGGTTGGTGTTCGGGTTCCCTTCACAGGAGTGCATCTTGGCGGCAACCAGCGAAACTCGGGCGCGCTTCGCGGGCAAGCGCGTTCTTATCAGCGGCGGCACCTCGGGCATCGGGCGCGCGGCGGCCGTGGCCTTCGCCGCGGAAGGCGCGTCCGTGGTGATCGCGGGGCGAAATCGCACGCAGGGCCTGGAGGTGGTGGCGGAGATGGATCGCAAAGGCGCTGGCGTGAACGGCCAGCACCATTTCCTGCCTTGCGATCTCTTCGAGTCCGGTGCGGCGGACGCCCTGGTCCGAGACGCCGCCGCGCGGCTTGGCGGCCTGGACATCGCCTTCAACAACGCCGGCTATCAGGAGCCGCGCAAGGCATTGGCCGAACAGCCGGACGAAGTCTTCGACCGCGTTTTCGCGGTGAACACCCGTGCCCTCTTTCAAGCCATGAAGGCCGAGCTGGCCGTCATGCTGCCGCAAGAGGCTAGCGCAGGAGGCTGCGTCATCGTCAACAACGCGTCGGTCAGCGGCGTCCGCAACCCCAACCCCGGCTTCGCGCTCTACAGCGCCTCCAAGGCCGCAGCTCTCTCTCTGACGCGCGCAGCCGCCATGGAGTACGCCGCCCGGGGCGTGCGCATCAACGCCATCTCTCCCGGACGGATCGTCACGCCGATGATGATGAACTCCGGCGTTGCCGATCCCGAGACCATCGCCCAGAGCCTCCCGATCAGGCGCATGGGACAGCCGGAAGAGGTGGCCGACACACTGCTGTGGCTGGCTTCGGAGGCCGCCTCCTTCGTGGTCGGTCAGAACATCTGCGTCGACGGCGGCTTCCTTGCCGCCTGAGCTTCGCCGAGGCCGAGGACAAGTGGTAGTCTAAAGCAGCGCGAACGGATCCAGGACCAACGCACTCGGACGGAACCGTGGAGAAAGTGACCGCAGAAAATCGAACCCGCTACTGGCGCAGCCGGCGTCTGCCACGGCTGCGCCTGATGCAGGCGGAGCTCATCGACCACAGTTATCCGCCCCACAGTCACGAGGCCTTCGTGATCGCCGCAACCGAAGCCGGCGGCTCGACCTTCTACAGCCGCGGATCGCACCAGACGGCGCGCCCCGGCCGCCTGCTGGTCTTCAACCCGCTGGAACCCCACGCCGGCCACCTGAACCACAGCACGGGCTGGCGCTATCGCGCCTTCTATCTGGGCGAGGACGCGCTCACCGACCTCTGTGCGGAGGCCAGCCTGGAGCGCGGCGTCGGCTTCTGCGATAACGCCATCGACGATCCCGCGCTCGTCGTCGCCTTTCTCGCGCTGCATCGCCGGCTCGACCGTTGCGATCCACTGCTGGCAGACGAGCTGCTGCAGCAGAGCTTCGGCGCGCTGTTCCTAACCCATGGCCGGCCCGGCCGCACCGATCCGGAGGAAGCGCTCGACGACCGCCGCCTGCGTCTGGCGCTGGAGCTGATGCAGGCGCGCTTCGGGGAGCCGCTGCTTCTGAAGTCGCTTGCCCAGGAAGTCGGACTGACGCCCTTCCAACTGATCCGCCGTTTCAAGCGCCGGCTGGGGATGACGCCTTACGCGCGCCTGCTGCAATTCCGCCTGGAGGCCGCAGCCCGGCTGATGCGCCGCGGTGCCGTGCCGTCCCAGGCCGCGCTGGAGGCCGGCTTCTACGATCAGAGTGCTCTCAACAAGCACTTCAAACGTGCCTTCGGTGTCACGCCGGGCCAGTTCGCCCGTGCGGAACGGAGCAATTCTCACCAAGATCCCGCCGGCGTCGCATCCTAGTCTTCGGCGCCCAGTCCGGGAGCTTCGCCGATGCCCTACTTCTGCCATGACAATCCGACGGTCCTGACCCTCGAAACCGCGGTGATCGAACAGCGCGGAACACTGGTCCGTCTCGCGGAAACGCCCTTTTATCCCGGTGGCGGCGGCCAGCTCCCGGATCGCGGGCAGCTCCGCTGGCCCGACGCTGCGGTTCCGGTCGTCGGCTTTCGGGAAATGGCCGGGCAGCTCTGGCTGGAGCTGTTGGAGGAGACCATTCTGCCGCCCCGGCTTGCGGCCGTGGTCGATCCGGCATTCCGCGCTCGCCAGACACAGCTTCACAGCGATCTGCACATCGTCAACGCGCTGGTCTTCCGGCACTTCGACGGCGCTCTGGTGACAGGCGCCCAGATGAACGCCGACGGTACGGCGCGCATCGACTTCGACGTGCCGGGCGCCGACAGTGCCGCTCTGCGCGCTCTGGAACCGGAGATCAACGCCGTCATCCAACAAGATCTGCCGATCCGCTGCGACCGCATCCCGGTCGAGCAGGCGCGCCGGGAACCCGGTCTGCTGCGCTCGCAGTCCGTAGATCCGCCTGTCGACCCGGACGGCCGTCTGCGCGTGGTCGAGATCGTCGGCCTCGACCGTCAGGCCTGTGGCGGCACCCACTTGAGCTCTACCGGACAATCGCCCGCGATCAGGATCGTCAAAATCGACAACAAGGGTCGCAAGAACCGCCGTGTCCGGATCGCGCTGGAACCGGAGAACGAGGCCTGACGGTCGCGGTCTTCCGACAGATCAGCCGCGTTTCGGCGGATCGAAGGCGATGCGCGAGCGGCAGAACTCCAACAGTCGCTCCACGCCCTGTTCGATGGAGAGTTCGCCGGTGTCGACAACGAAGTCGGGATCTCGCGGGGCTTCGTAGGGCGAACTGATGCCGGTGAAGTCGGTGATCTCGCCTGCCCGGGCCTTCTTATAGAGGCCCTTGGGGTCCCGCTCTTCGCAGGTTGCCAGATCGGCCGCCACGTAGATCTCGTGGAAGCCCCCTGGCACCAGACGTTCGGTCGCCGCCCGCGCCCGGTCGCGGTCGCTCTGGTAGGGCGAGATGAAGGCGGTGATACAGAGCGCACCGGCGTCCGCAAACAGCGCCGCCGCCTCGCCGACCCGGCGGATGTTCTCCGCCCGGTCGTCGGGGGAAAAACCGAGGTTGGCGTTGAGCCCGCGCCGCACGTTGTCGCCGTCCAGAACGTAAACCTGGTAGCCGCGCTCGAACAGCAGCCGCTCCAGCGCCATGGCCAGGGTCGACTTGCCCGCTCCCGACAGTCCGGTCAGCCAGATCACCCCACCCTTGTGGCCGCTGCGCGCCCAACGCTCCTCCCGCGAAACGCTGTGCTCGACCGAGAAGAGGTTGGAGGTCCGCACCGTCATCACGCTGCGCTGGTCGGGATAGCCCTCCATCGAGATCAGGCCGCCGCCGACCAGATCCAGGTCGTCGAGCAGCACGAACCGTCCGCTGTTCGGCAGGGCCTGCGCCTCATCGACCGCCATCAGCGCCCGGCTGCGCAGCACCGCCTCGCCGATGCCGTTGCGCTGCACCGCCTCGCCGCGCCGTCGTTCCAGGCTGTCGGTGTCAACCGTCTGCTCGATCGCCACAACCTCCACCGCATAGCGCGCGGTGCCGAGCTTGGCCGTCAGCTTGACGCCAGGCTCCAGAGGCTTGTGGCCGAGCCAGAACAGCGTCGCCTTGAAGACGTTGGTCAGTTGCGGCGGGCGCTCCTCGTGGCTCAGGACCTCGCCGCGCTCCAGGAAAAGCTGCTCCTCCAGCGTCAGCCCGACCGACTGGCCAGCATGGGCCTCCAACGGCGGATCCGCGTTCCAGGCCTCCAGGCTGCGCACCCGCGCCGTCTTGTTCGAGGGGCTGAACAGCACCGTGTCGCCGGCCCGCAGCACTCCGCTTTCAACCCGCCCGACCAAAATGCGGCGCTGGTCGAAGTGGTAGACGTCCTGAATCGGCAGGCGCAGCGGCTGCAGGCTCGGTCTGGTGACGCTGTGGAAGCGGTCCAACATCTGGAGCAGGCTTGGACCCTGGAACCACGACAGCTCCGGGCTCGGCTCCGCCACGTTGGCCCCGGCGCGCGCCGAGATCGGCAGGATCGCCGCCGGCTCGACCCCGATTCCCGCCAGATAGTCGGTGACTTCCTGCGCCACCGCAGCGAACCGCCCCTGATCGTGGTCGACCAGATCCATCTTGTTGACCGCGACGGCAACCTGTTTCACGCCCAGCAGGTGTAGCAGATAGCCATGCCGGCGCGACTGCTCGCGTACCCCCTCCGCAGCGTCGATGACCAGGATCGCGGCGTCGGCCTCGGCCGCGCCGCTGACCATGTTCTTCAGGAACTCGCGGTGGCCCGGCGCGTCAATGATCACGTAGTCGCGCTTGTCCGTCTTGAAGCGGATCTGGGTGGTGTCGATGGTCACCGCCTGGTCGCGCTCCGCCTGGAAGGAGTCCAGCACGAAGGACCACTCCAGCTCCATGCCGCGCTTGGACGAAACCGCCTGCAGCTCCTCTAGCTTGCCCTCCGGCAGCGCGTCGGTGTCGTAAAGCAACCGCCCGACCAGGGTCGACTTGCCGTGGTCGACGTGGCCGACGACGACAAGCTTGAGCAGCTCCCGCGGAGCGGGATTGACGGGATGTTGGGTCATGTCCGGGAAAACTCGATCACATATAGCCGCTGGCGCGCAGACGCTCGAAGGCGTCCTCGCTGTCGTGGTCCATCGTCCGCCCCGCGCGCTCCGGCTGACGGGTCGTCTCCAGTTCGGCGATGATTTCCTCGATCGTCGCCGCGTCCGAGCGAATCGGCCGGGTGATGTCCTTCTCGCCCAGCGAGCGGTAGCGCCAACCGTCGCGCGCGAAGTAGAGCGGCACCACCGGAATGCCCTCGCGCTGGATGTAGCGCCAAATGTCCACTTCGGTCCAGGCCAGCAAGGGGTGGATGCGCAGGTGCGCTCCCGGCGGAATCTCCGTCTTGTACTGGTCCCAGAACTCCGCCGGCTGATCCTTGTAGTCCCAGGTGCCCGACTCGTCGCGCGGGCTGAACACCCGCTCCTTGCCGCGCACCGCCTGTTCGTCCCGCCGAATGCCCAGAAAGATCCCACGGAACCCCTGGTCGGCGATGATCCGCTTCAGCCCCAGCGTCTTGCGCGCCGCATGCCGGGAGTTCAGCGGCAGGCTCGGATCCGTCTCTTCCAGTGCCGGGCAGTCGGCGTTGATGTAGCTGAGCCCCCAACTCTCCACATACTCGTCCCGGAAGGCATAGACCTCGTCCAGCTCGTTGCCGGTGTCCAGCAGCACCGCCGGAAAGGGCACACGGCCGAAGAAGGCCTTGCGCGCCAGCCAGATCATCACGTTTGAGTCCTTGCCCAACGACCAGAGCATCGACAAGGGCTCGACCCGCGCATAGGCCTCGCGCAGGATGAAGATCGACTGAGATTCCAAGTGATCGAGACGGTCCATCGCGGCCTTTTCGGGAGTTGCGGTCCTATCCGACGGAGAAATCCGGGGTACGACCTGGGAATTTGGAGACAGGCTGAGATCAGCGCGCTTGTCATAGAGACGTGGGGGGCGGCACCGCAAGAGACGATTTCGCACCCCAGCGGCGGGCGTTGAGGCAAAAACCTGCAGTCCAAGCGGCAGGCTTCGCCTTCAGCCCGGCAGGTTTAGGCTCCGCAACGGCGCGCCGCAACCCTCGGCGTCCCGGGACTGTCACGGCAAGATCGACAGCTCTTGGCCGTCCGCACCCAGGAAAACACAATCCAAGCGTGCATCGAGGCAGATCGGGGCGTGGGTCTGCCTAGAATCCGACCGCGAAGACGATCCGGCTGCAAGCCTAAGATTAGACAGCGGTTCACGTCCTATGCGAAACCGAAGCGCTTCCGCGTAGGATGATCGCGCTCTAGCTCAGGTGACGTACCGCCCTCATGCCCCAGACAGGCGTCGGGATGTCCACTTGGCGCGCCTTGAGCTGCAGTGACAGGAACTGCGAGTAGTGGCGCGACTGGTGCAGGTTGCCGCCGTGGAACCAGAGCGCTTCCTGGTGAGTGGGTTTCCACATGTTGCGCTCCTCGCCTTCCCAAGGGCCGGGGTCCTTGGTGGTGCCGGACCCCAGGCCCCAGCACTTGCCGACCCTGTCCGCCACCTCCTGGCTGATCAGGTCGGCTGCCCAGCCGTTCATCGAACCGTAGCCGGTGGCGTAGACGACGAGGTCGGCGGGCAGTTCGGTCCCGTCCTTCAGGATCACGGCGTCTTCGGTCAGGCGATCCACGTCCGAGCCGGACTTAAGGCGAATCTTACCGTCGATGATCAACTGGCTGGCGCCCACGTCGATGTAGTAGCCCGAGCCGCGGCGCAGGTACTTCATGAAGAGCCCTGTGCCGTCGTCGCCCCAGTCCAGCATAAAACCCGCCTTCTCAAGGCCCGCGTAGAAATCTGCGTCAAGCTCGCGGATGGTGTCGTAGATCGGTTTCTGGAAATCGGGCAGCAGGCCGTAGGGAATCGAGGCGAAGATCAGATCGGCCTTGTCGGTGGTGATGCCGTTGGCCAGCGCCTGCTCGGAATAGAGCGCCCCCAGCCCGTGCTCCATCAAGGGCTCTGAACGCACGATGTGCGTTGAGGAGCGCTGCACCATGGTGACGTTCGCCCCGGCCTCCCACAAGGCCGCGCAGATGTCGTGGGCCGAGTTGTTGGAGCCGATCACCACGACCTTCTTACCGATGTAGGCATCCGGCCCCGGATGCTGGGAGGAGTGATGCTGTTCGCCCTTGAAGACCTCCTGGCCCGGAAAGACCGGCAGGTTCGGTTTGCCCGACATGCCGGTGGCCAGCACGAGCTGCTTGGGACGCAGCAGAACCTCCTCACCGTTGCGGCGGACCCGCAGCTCCCACTCCTTCTCGTCGTCGTTCCACCGGGCCTGCTCCGCCAGCGTGCCGCCCCAGTAGTTCAGCTCCATCACCCGCGTGTACATCTCGAGCCAGTCGCCGATCTTGTCCTTGGGCGAGAAGACGGGCCAGTTCTCCGGGAAGGGGATGTAGGGCAGATGGTCGTACCAGACCGGGTCGTGCAGGCAGAGCGACTTGTAGCGCTTGCGCCAGCTGTCCCCGGGCCGCTCGTTCTTCTCGACGATGATCGTCGGCACATCGAGCTGACGCAGCCGGGCGCCCAGCGCGATCCCGCCCTGACCGCCACCGACGATCACCACGTAGGGCTGGATCTCTCTGCCGAGCTCGGCATCTTCCTCGGCGCGCTGCTCGGCCCAGGTCTTGCGTGCCCGGTCGGCACCATGCGCGACACCCTTGGGACGCGACGGGCCGCGCCGCTCTTCATGGCCCTTCAGTTCCTTCAGCGTTGTCAGCAAGGTCCAGATCTTGCCGTCGCGAATGCGGACATGGCCGTGCCCACGTCCCGCGCCGGTCTCGAAATCGATCCAGGCCTGCAGGAACCCGCCGCCGTCCTCGGCCTCCTCGCCCGGCGTGATGCTCCAGCCGCGCGGCACGATGTCGGCGAGCTGATCGCGCAGCATCTCCGCGACCTCCTCGCGCCCCTCCATGGTGCGGATATTCCAGGTGAAGGCCACCAGATCGCGCCAGTAGCCCTCCGGTTCGAACAGCGCGGCGGCCGCCTGCACGTCGCCTTCGGTCAGGGCAGCCTCGAGATCGCCCAGCACCTTGTTCACGGCCAGGTTCGGGGTCGTGTCCAGCATATGTTCCTCCCGGTTATCGGTATGCGAGCGCTTGTGCCGCGCCTGATCCGATAATTGAGGCAAGCTCGCCGCCGCTTGTCCAGAGACCTCTGGAGAACTGCTGTCAGTTCGAGAGCTGCGACAAATCGCGTCTACGGAGCGGCGCCTGGAGGACGAGGGCGCCCTAGAAGGCCACGCGGTCGCCGCCCTTCAGACCTAGGGCCTGACGCGCCTCCTCAGGCGTCGCAATCTCCAGCGAGAGGCCCTCCAGAATGGCCCGGATGCGTTCGACCTGTTCGGCATTGGAGGTCGCCAGGCGGCCCGGACCGAGGAACAGGCTGTCCTCCAGGCCGACACGCACATTGCCGCCGAGGGCCGCCGCCACGGTGATCAGAGGCACCTGATGGCGGCCGGCGCCGAGCACGGAGAAACGGTAATCGTCGCCGAACAGCTTGTCGGCGATACGCTTCATGTGCGTTAGGTTCTCCGGATCGGCGCCGATGCCACCCAGGATCCCGAGCACGAACTGAATGAAGTAGGGGGGCTCGACCAGCCCGCGCTCCGCGAAGTGTTTCAGGGTGTAGAGATGGCCGACGTCATAGCACTCGAACTCGAAGCGTGTGCCCCGTGCACCGCCTAGACTTGAGAGAATCTCCTCGATATCCGCAAAGGTGTTCTGGAAGACCCGGCTGCGCGTGGCCTCCAACAGCTCTGGTTCCCAGTCGAAACGCCAGGTCTCGATCTTCTCCTTCACGGGAAAGAGGGCGAAGTTCATCGAGCCCATGTTCAGAGAACACATCTCCGGCGCGGCCCAGCGGGAAGCCGCCAGACGCTCCGCCAGCGACATCAGCGAGCTGCCGCCCGTAGAGATATTGATGACGGCCTCGGTGGCCTGCTTGATGCGCGGGAGGAACTGCGCGAAGACTTCGGGATCGGCCGTCGGGCGCCCGTCCTGCGGATCGCGGGCATGGAGATGCAGGATCGAGGCGCCAGCCTCGGCCGCAGCAACCGACTGCTCGACGATCTGATCGGGCGTCCAGGGCAGATGGGGACTCATGCTCGGCGTATGGGCCGAGCCGGTAACGGCGCAAGTGACGATGACCTTCTGCGTCACGCCTTTCCTCCCGTGTTGTTATTGTTGCGACCTGCTGCCTTGCCCGATCCGCTAGCTGCCACGCGCAACCGGCAGTCCGAGTTCCTCGGCCAGGGCGTCAAGCGCCTCGGCCAGCAGACCGACAATCTCCTCCACCTGTTCAGCCGTGACGATCAGCGGTGGACAGACCAGGATGTGGTCGCCGGCCGTGCCGCCGCGGCTGCGGCGCGAGTAGACAATCAGGCCGCGCGCGTAGGCCAGCTCCACCAGACGGCTGTGGGCCTGCCACTCCGGCGGCAGCGGCTGCATGGTGTCGCGATCGGCGACCAGTTCGATGGCGAGCAACAGGCCCTTGCCGCGGACGTCGCCGATGAAGGGATAGCGCTGCATCAGGCCGCCGAGGCGGGCCTTCAGATCCGCACCGCGCAGGGCCGCGTTGCCGACCAGCTGCTGCGCCTCGATCTCTTGCAGTACGGCGAGACCGGCCGCACAGGCCAAGGGATTGCCGGCATAGGTGAAGCCGTGCAGGAAGCCGCCCGCCTCCAGCACCGGCTCGACCATCCAGCCCGGCGCCACCATCGCGCCCAGCGGCATGTAACCGGCGGCGAAGCCTTTCGACAGCGAGATCAGATCGGGTGTCGGCGTCCAGTGATCGCCGCCCAGAAAGCGGCCGGTCCGCCCGGCCCCGCTCATCACCTCGTCGTAAATCAGCAACACACCGTAACGGTCGCAGATTTCGCGAATGCGCGGGTAGTAGCTGTCCGGCGCCACGAGGGCACCGGTCGAGGCGCCGCCGATGGGCTCCATGATGAAGGCCAGCACCGTCTCCGGGCCCTGGGCCAGAATCTCGCGCTCCAGGAAGTCGGCATAGCGCCGGCCGCGCTGTTCGTCGCTCAGGTCGTCCCGGTCGAGATGCACGGCCGGCGCCGGAATCTGCGGCATGGTCTGCATCATCGGCCGGAAAGGCTCTGTCAGCGGCGTATAGCCGGTGACCGCCAGGGCGCCGAGGGTGCCACCGTGATAGGAGGGAAAGC
>JANQPZ010000290.1 GCA_028285215.1 Rhodovibrionaceae bacterium
GGATGGTGCAGCGGCACGAAACTCTGGAGCGGCCGGACGCCATCCGCATCAACCCGGCCGGCGACATTCTGGCCGTGACCTACCATCCGGCCGGTGCAGGCAGTGAGACACCGCTTGCGCTCTACAGCTTCCAGGACGGCGCGCTAGGCGAGCGGATCACGCCTGCGATCGCGGGCTGGTCTCCCGGCGAACGCTTGATCGAAGCGAACTGGCACCCCACGGAAAACATTCTAGCGCTGCTCGACAGCAGCGGCGGAGCCACCTTGCGCTTTGCCCGTGTCAACGACGACATGGAGGTCGAGGTCTTCGGCAACGTCGTCGACATCGAGCGGGCACCCTACCGCGTCGAATTCACGCCCGATGGTCGTCATGCTGTGGTCAACGCCCTTTATTGGGGGCCCGATGTCGCCGGCACCTGGATCGAGGCGCCGCGCGGATCCCTGTTGACGGTGCGCATGAACGCAGAGGTCGACGGCGACACCGTCCGCCATGCCTTCGTCAGTCGGATCGTTACCGGCGTCTCCCCGGAGGGCCTGGCCATCAGTCCCGACGGCCGCTGGGTCGCCACCACCAACCTGGAGCGGAGCTACCTGCCCTACGACGATCCGCGGATTACCTGGTTCAGCTCGATCACCCTGGCACGGCTGGACCAGGAAAGCGGCCAGCTCACCCGTATCGGCGACTTCAACTACGACGGTATCCTGCCCGAAGCGGCGGTGTTCGATAACTCCGGCAACTATCTGGCGGTGGTCAACTACGACCACTTCGACGACCGGCGCACGGGGTCGTCGATCGACTTCTGGCGGATCCAAGCCGATCCGCTCGAACGCTCCAACGTCCAACTCATCAAGACAGAGCATTCGGTCCCCGTGACCCGTGGCGCGCACTCTGTGGTGATCGCCCGCTGACGCGGACTTTCGGGCCTCCGCTTCCGCCCGCAGCGGAGGCCCCTACATCTCATGGGGCCGACAAAGCGTACGGAGATCGAGACATATCATGGAACGAGCGTGGCTTCGTCGCGCGACCGGCATCCTTTTGCTGACCAGCTTTGCGGTACCTGCGCTGCTCGCACTCGGTGAGCAGAGACCAGGGCAGGCCAGTCAGCCGACGGCCGGGCAGGACAACGGCAGAAGCGAAGTGTATGTCACGCTTGGAAGCGACTCGCTCTACGGGCTCGAGCTTGCGCCTTACGCCATCGTTCGGCGCGACGACGGCACCTACCGGCGGATGCTGGTTTCGCCGGAGGCTCTCGAGCAGCTCCCGCAGGGCAATGTTCTGCCGAACGGCACACGCATCCTGATGGAAACCTATTACCAGCCGGATCGGGTCAGCACGGTGTTCCACAAGCAGAAGGTAGAGGGTGCCTGGCACTACGGCTCCTTCCCGGCCTCTCGGCCAGATCTCTCGGTTCGTCCCCAGGCCTCCTGTCTGTCCTGCCACGCCCGCGCGGCGGAGACGGACTTCACATTTACCCTGCCAAGCCTCTCGGCAGCAGCTGGAGGGCATGGCCCCTCCGACTTCGTCTGCGGGCGCGGCGGGCGCTCGCCTTGCAGCCTGGAAACCTACCTGGAGGGCGCGCCCCCGTAACCGCGACGCCTCATGGCCGGCCGAACTCCGTGACCGTCATGCCGAACATCTACCCGCTCTCTCTGCGGCTGCTGCACTGGGGTACGGCCCTTCTGGTCGCTGCCCAGGTTGTCTTGGCGGCTGTCAACGCCTTGGTCTACGAAGGCCATCCGCTGCTGGCCGAAGCAGCGGTTCAAGCGCACCTCACGCTCGGCGCCCTGATTTTCGGCTCTACGGTCGTACGCATCGGCTTGCGCGCGACGACTGCGACACCGCGCCTACCGGCGACTATGTCGCCGCCCCTACGCCGGCTTGCCGGCAGCCTGCACGGGACTCTCTACGTGCTGCTCCTGGTGCTGCCGGCTACAGGCTACGTGAAACTGGCCGCGCTTGGTTTCGAGATCCAGATTCTCGGCCTGCTCGCACTCCCGCCCTTGCCGCTCGATCCGGCCTTGGCTGACACTGCGCGACGCCTGCACAGTGGCTGCGCCGCACTGCTCGGCGGTCTCCTCTTGCTTCATGTCGGCGCCGCCATTCTGCACGGCCGGCTTCTCGGATCGCCCGTACTCCAACGCATGTGGCCATCCCGGCAAAAGCCGGGAGAGACGGGAATCCGCGTCACCGAGTAAAACGGGCTTTCGTGGTTGGCTCACAAGCTCTATATAGCGAGCAAGCTTCCCGCTCATTTACACAACGGCATTGCAGCCTCTTTGGCGCGATGCAAGCACCGGTCGATCCTGATCGATGCGATGGAGGAGAGTTATGGCCGATCACTTACCCCTGATGCCCAAAGCCACAGCTGTCTGGCTGGTCGAGAATACCGCCCTGACCTTCGATCAGATTGCGGCCTTCTGCGGCATGCATCCTTTGGAGGTACAGGGAATCGCCGACGGCGAGGTCGCGATCGGCATCCAGGGCATGGATCCCGTAGCCAGCAATCAGCTCGACAAGACGGAGCTGGAGCGCGCTCAACAGGACTCCGGCTATCGCATGAAGCTACTGAAGCAGGATCTGCCGCAGCCGGCCAAACGCACCAAGGGCCCTCGCTACACGCCTGTCGCCAAGCGTCAGGACAAGCCGGACGGCATCGCCTGGCTGCTGCGTTTCCACCCGGAGCTGAAGGACAGCCAGGTTGCCAAGCTGATCGGGACGACCAAGAACACCATCGCCGCCGTGCGCGACCGCAGCCATTGGAACTCCCCGAACATCCGGCCGAAGGACCCGGTACTTCTGGGTCTTTGTACGCAGTCGGATCTGAACGCCGCCGTCGAGAAAGCTCGCAAGGCCCGCCCCGAAGCGGTGGTTCAAACCCCGCCGGAGGAGCTGCACAGCGACGGCGATCTCCCGAGCTTCGGCGAACCCATGCCCGAGGACTATCCCTTCAAGCTGCCGGACTAATTGCCGCGGAAAATAAGGGCGAAAGCCCCCATTCTCCCTGGCTTCTCCGCCATCGAACCTAGTCGGCGACGGGTACGGTGTAATTCAGCGCCAGACGGCCGCCGTCGGGGTAGATCGTCTGGCCTGTGATGTAGCTGGAGTCGTCGCTGGCCAGGAAAACGGCGACGCGGCCGATCTCCTCGGGCTCGCCCATCCGACCGAGCGGCGTGCGTGACATTGCCCCCCGGCGCTTCTCCGGATCGTTCAGCACGGCGAGACCCATCTCGGTGGCAATCGAGCCGGGGCCGATCGCATTCACCCGAATGCCATGCGGGGCCAGGGACAGGGCCATCGCCTTCGTGAGCTGATTGACCCCGCCCTTGCTCGACACGTAGGGGGCGATGGTCGGGATCGCCACCACGCCGTTGATCGAGGACATGTTGATAACGACACCGCCGCCGGCGTCCTCCCGCTTCTGCGCCACCATCTGACGGGCTGCCGCCTGGCCGGTGAGAAACACACCCTTGAGGTTGACGCGGATCGTCCGGTCCCAGTCCTCCTCTTCCAGATCCAGAAAGTCCTTGGCGATGACGATCCCGGCGTTGGCCACAGCGACGTCGAGACGTCCGTAAGCCTCGACTGCAGCGGCCACTAGGGCGTTCACTTGCGTCTTGTCGCCCACGTCACAGACGACGAAGCGTGCCGTCCCGCCCGCCGCACGAATCGCCTCGGCGGCCGCCTCCCCGGCCTCGCGCTCGACATCGCCCAACACGACCTGCGCGCCTTCCTGAGCGAAGACCTCCGCCACCGCCTTCCCGATTCCCCGTGCAGCGCCGGTCACCAGTGCGACCTTATTCTTCAGACGCTCGCCCATCGTTGAACGACTCCTCCCTCTCATAGCTTACTGGCCGGGCCGGAAGCTGCCACGTGGCGACAGCGGCATCAACCGACCCGAACCAGCCGAGGCGCCGCGGCCGGACCACCTTTGAAGGATGGCAGGCTAGAACAGGATCGCCGGGTGTCTGGAGATCGGCAACCTCGCTCTCCAGCAGCGCACCTTCGAAGCCGTCCTGAAAGACAGAACCGACGACCTTGCCATCGCCTTCGTGTTCCATGTCTTCGGGTTCGAAGGCGGGATTCGGCCGTAAACCTCGGTTGGGCCGCCTTACCCGGGGACTCGCCGCGACCCGACGCCTCATCTGTCAAGCGTAAGCTTACCTGGAACCGACCGGCCGCCTTGCCTATCGTCATGGCGATGGCAGAGAACTTTACCCCGGACGAACGCAGCCGGCTGCACAAGCTGCTGGTACTGGCCAAGGAGTCGCCTTATCCCGGCGAACGCCGCGCCGCACTGGCGGCCGCCGAGCGCCTTGCGGCGCGCAAGGGGCTGAGCCTGGAAGATGCCGCTCGTTTCGCTGCCCACGATGCCGAAGCGGCGGCCGAGCGCGAAGATCGCCAGCGCCGCGAAAGCTACTGGCACAAACGTAGCCAGGAAGAAGCCGACTTCGCGCGGCGCTTCCACCAAGCCTACCATGCCCACGACAGCCAGGCTGCCGCGGCGAGCCGGGCGCGCCAGCGGGCACAGTGGGCAGAGGAGGAGGCCGAACGTCAGGCGGCACGGGAAGCACGCGAAGCCAGAGCACGAGGATTCCGGCGCAGCTCGCGCCGGCGTATCCCGCCCCGCGAGCATGCCAAGGTGCTGATCCTGGAAACCAACCTGCCGCTGTCGGAAATCGCCCGGATCACCACGCTGGATCTCAACGAGGTGATTGCCCTGAAGCTGAAGCTCCGCCCGGTGATGACCGAACGCTCGCGAGCCGGCTAGAACAGGATCATCTCAGGCGGAGGCGAAGCGCTTCCGCCTGAGACGATCGCGGTCTAAGCAACTCTTTCGACGCCGTGTTGCATCTTCTCCGCTTCTAGACGTCCCGCTCGCTCTCTTCCAAGGCAGCTTGCGCGGCGGCAAGACGGGCGATGGGTACGCGGTAGGGAGAACAGCTCACGTAGTCGAGACCGACCGATTGGCAGAAGCGGATCGAGGCGGGATCGCCGCCGTGCTCGCCGCAAATCCCCAGCTTGATGTCGCGTCGGACCGACCGGCCCTTCTCCGTGGCAATCGACACCAACTGGCCGACCCCTTTCGGATCCAGGGTGATGAAAGGGTCCTGCTTGACGATGCCCTGCGCCTCGTAGGCCGGCAGGAAACTGCCGGCATCGTCGCGGGACAGACCGAACACCGTCTGGGTCAAATCGTTGGTCCCGAAGGAGAAGAACTCGGCATCCGCGGCGATTTCGTCGGCGCAGAGCGCAGCCCGCGGCAGCTCGATCATGGTCCCGACCAGATAGGCGACGGTCTGACCGCTTTCCGCGAAGACGGCTTGAGCCGTCTCGTCGACAAGACTCTTGAGGATCTCCAATTCGCGCTGCGTTGCGACCAGAGGAATCATCACTTCCGGTTCGACCGTACCACCGGTCTCCCGCTGCACCTCGACGGCCGCTTCGAAGATCGCGCGGGCCTGCATCTCGTAGATCTCGGGATAGGTGATCCCCAGCCGACAACCGCGGTGGCCCAGCATGGGGTTGTTTTCCTCCAGCTGCGCGCTGCGCTGGCGCACCTGCTCCAGCGGCGCGCCGGCCGCCGCCGCGACCTCCTGCATCTCCGCTTCGCCGTGCGGCAGAAACTCGTGCAGCGGCGGATCGAGCAGCCGAACGGTCACCGGCAGACCGCTCATGATCTTGAAGATCTCGACGAAATCCTGCCGCTGCATCGGCAGGATGCGCGCCAGCGCCTTGCGCCGGGCCTCCACCGTGTCGGCCAGGATCATCTCGCGTACGGCAACGATCCGCTCGGCGTCGAAGAACATGTGTTCCGTCCGACAGAGACCGATGCCCTCGCAGCCGAACTTGACCGCCGTCCGGCAGTCCGCCGGCGTCTCGGCATTGGTCCGCACCTTCATGCTGCGGATGCGGTCGGCCCAGGCCATCAGCTTCGCAAAGTCGCCCGTCAGCTCCGGCTGAATGGTCGCCACCTCGCCCTGCATCACTTCGCCGGTCGCCCCGTCGAGCGTGACGACATCGCCCTCCGAAATCTCGATATCGCGCACACGCATCTTGCCGGTCTGGTAGTCGATCCGCAGCTCACCCGCGCCGGCAACGCAAGGGCGGCCCATGCCGCGCGCCACCACGGCCGCGTGGCTGGTCATACCGCCCCGCGTGGTCAGGATTCCCTGGGCGGCGTGCATACCGTGGATGTCTTCCGGACTGGTCTCGACGCGGCAGAGGATGACCCTGCGCCCCTCCTGACCCAGGGCCTCGGCCCGGTCGGCGCTGAAGACCACCTGGCCGGAGGCAGCGCCCGGCGAGGCCGGCAGCCCCTTGGCGATGACCTTGCGCTCGGCCGAGGGATCGAGCGTCGGGTGCAGGAGCTGATCGAGCGCCGCAGGATCGACACGGCGTACGGCTTCGGCTTCCCCTATCAGGCCTTCCTCAACCATCTCCGTCGCGATCTTCAAGGCGGCCGCCGCCGTGCGCTTGCCCGTCCGGGTCTGCAACATGTAGAGCGTGCCGGATTGCACCGTGAACTCGATGTCCTGCATCTCCGTGTAATGCGCCTCCAGACGGTCGCGCACTTTGCAGAGCTGCCCGAAGACCTCCGGCATCACCTCTTCCATGGCCGGAAGATCGCTGCCGTTCTTCTGCTTGCCCTCGACCGTCAGGTTTTGCGGCGTACGGATGCCGGCGACGACGTCCTCCCCCTGGGCATTGACGAGATACTCGCCGTAGAAGGCGTTTTCGCCGGTCGAGGGATCGCGGGTGAAGGCAACACCGGTCGCACAGTCTTCTCCCATGTTACCGAAGACCATGGCCTGGACGTTGACGGCAGTGCCCCATTCCTCGGGGATGTTGTGCAGGCGGCGGTAGGTGCGAGCGCGCTGATTGGACCAGGATCCGAAAACCGCGGCAACCGCCTTCCAGAGCTGGTCCTGCGGGTCCTGAGGGAAGGCCTCGCCGGTCTCTTCCTTGACGCGGGCCTTGTACTGCTCGATCACGGACTTCCAGTCTTCGGCCGTCAGATCGGTATCCAGCTCAACACCCTTGTCTTCCTTGGCCAGTTCCAGGATCTCCTCGAAATGGCCATGGTCGACGCCGAGTACGACGTCGCCGAACATCTGGATGAAACGGCGGTAGCTGTCGTAGGCGAAACGCGCATCGCCGCTCTTGCGGGCGAGACCCTCGACCGTTTCGTCATTGAGACCGAGGTTCAGCACCGTGTCCATCATGCCCGGCATGGAGACCCGAGCGCCCGAGCGGACGGATACGAGCAGCGGGGTCTCAACCGCCCCGAAGCGCATATCCAGGTCCTGCTCGACCGCCGCCAGTGCTTGCTGGACCTGTGCCTCGAGCCCTTCGGGATAGCCTCCGTTCTGAGTGTAATGGGTGCAAACCTCGGTGGTGATGGTGAAGCCCGGCGGGACCGGCAGGCCGATGGACGCCATCTCCGCCAAATTGGCCCCCTTCCCGCCCAGAAGATTGCGCATCTCCGCGCGGCCGTCCGAGTTGCCGCCGCCAAAGCTGTAGACCCACTTGCTCATGCTGTCGCTCCGTGCCGTCTGGACGGCTCTTCCTGTCAGGCGCCGTCTTGTCCCCCCACGCCTGTCAGCGCGGCTGGAACATATCGAAGAAATCCACTTCGAGCTGAACCATGCGGGCGAAGCGCGCCGCCATGGCTTGGCGCTCGTCCGCAGAGGCCGTCTTGGCCGCCTCATCCGTCTCCGCCTTCAGCCAAAGCACGAAGGCCCGAAAGTTCCCGTTAACGTGTAGGTCGATCCATTCCCGGAAGTAGAAAGCCTCAGGTGCCTTAGCCGCTTGTGCCTCGGCCCAGGTCAGATAGATCCATTCGGCCGGCAGCAGCGTCGCCAGGATCTCACCGTAGCTGCCTTGCCCGCCGGCCTCCTGCATCGCAGCGATCAGCTGCTTCGTCACCTCGCGCAGCGCCGGGCGGCTGCGATCGGCCGCCGGCACTTGCAGCGCATCGAAGCTACGCTGGAAGTAGGTGTTTTCGTCCGAGGTGACGGCTGCCAGGAACGCCGAAAGACGTGCCTGTGCACCGATGTTCGGCGCCTTGCCGACGGCAAAACCGACCATCGAGACCAGGGTGCCGACGAAGGCGTAGTCCTGCACCAAGTAGTCCGCCATGGCAGCTGTCGGAAGCGTGCCGTCGCCCAGGGCCACGGTGAAAGGATGGCCGCAGGCCACGTCCCAGTCGTCGCCGGCCTTTTGCCGGCAGGTTTCGGCGAAGCCTGCTTCTGCGTCGTTCATGCTCAACCGCCCTCGATGACCGAAAAGTCCGCGACCTGACCCAGCGTGGCACCGATCCGCGCCAGGAGACGCAACCGGTTGCCGCGCAGCCGCGCCTCTGCGGCATTCACGGTCACGGCATCGAAAAAGGCGTCAACCGGCTGGCGCAGATCCGCCAGTGCCGCCATGGCACGGGTGAAGTCCTCCGCATCGAGCGCGGCAGCGGCCCGGTCGCCCACCAGCTCCAGTGCCTGGAACAGGTTCTGCTCTTCGGGTTGCTCCAGCACGCCCGGTTCGACGGCACCGACGATCTCCTCCCCGTCCTTCTTCGCCTCGCTGCGGACGTTGTTTACTGCGCGGCTGTAGGCGACCAGGAG
>JANQPZ010000298.1 GCA_028285215.1 Rhodovibrionaceae bacterium
GCGTCATCGACGGCGGCCAGCAGAAGGCGATTGCCGTCGCGCAGAGTCAGCGCGAAGGGAAGCGGCGTCTCGCTTGCGCGCTTAGGCCGTGCGCTCGAACGCGGCCGGCGCTGAATCGCAAAGCTCGGCAGCCATAGCGAAATCACCCGTCGCATGGTCCCACTCCACTTCGAAGGCGGCCGGCTGGCCGCCGCGGCACCGCAGCAGCTCGACCCGCCATGCCGGATTGCCCACCAGGCTCTTGGACAGGCTTCTGTCACTCGCTCCCGCTGCCACCCGCCAGCGGGTCAGTGCCGGGCTGGCGGCGGTGCTGCGGCGTGGTGCCTTGCGGTGGCGTTGCAGCAGCAGGCAAGGACGCTGGATCGTTTCGGCCGCCAGCTGCAGGCGCCGCGCCGCCGTCGGGTCGAGCTCGCCGACCTCGCCGACCACGGCGGCCAGTTCGGGGCAGCGCAACCCCTCCTCCAAAGCCCAAAGGCTTTCCGTGTCTCCGCCCGTGCGGACCAGCAGCAGTCGTTCGGCCGCGATACCGAAACCGGCCAATGCCGGTGCATAGAGGTCGGCCTGCCGGGTCGCCCAGAGAATCTCTCCTTCCCGTCGGGTTGCGAGCCGGCCGAGCAGGGCGAGAGCGAAACCGAGCGCGGCGCCGTCGTCCCATTCGCTGCGGGCCGGCAGGATCTCATGCAGCCCGGCAGCGGACAGCCCGCCGCCTGGCAACCGCTCGTCCAATGCTCGCGCGCCCAGCGGCACGGCTCGCCGCGACCGCTCGACTGCGCCCTGCTCCAGGGCACGCATCTGGCGGCGCAGCGCCTCCAAATCCTGGCCGCGACTCCTGTTCTCAAGCGTTTCGATCGTCATCGCCTTAGCCTCGTGCGAGGAGCGTCGTTGCAAATGAAGTTCTGCAAATGTTCTAAGTTGCCTATATGTTCTAGTTTCGATGCTGTGCCGCGTCAAGTCTGTCGGAGGTTTTGGGCGAGGACTGTGGCAGAGGTCTGGACAAACAAAGGCTTGCCGGGCAGCTTGCGCGCCATGACCGAGCTTTTGAACGATTTGGAAACCCCTCGTCTCGATCCCATCGACGTCACCGGCTTCGCCGATCTGGTGGGCTATCGCTTGCTGCGGTGGAGCGAGACCGAGGCACAGGTCGAACTGGCGCTGACCGAGCGGCATATGAATCGCAGCGGTGTCATGCACGGCGGCGTGCTGACCACCCTGATCGATACGGCGAGCGGCTACAGCGGCTGCTACTGTCCGACGCCGGGTCGGGTCCGCCGTGCCATGACTCTGCAGCTTTCTTGCCAGTTTATCGCGCCGGGCTTCGATGGCCGGACGCTCATCGCCGATGCCCGCAAGACCGGTGGCGGCCGCAGCGTCTTCTTCTCCTCCTGCACGGTGCGCGACGAAGCCGGCAAGCTGGTCGGCCAGGGCGAGGGGGTCTTCAAGTACCGCCGCGGTTCGGAAGGACCCGAGGGCGAGCCGCTGTGAGGAGTCCTTTGAAGAGACGCCGGTCAGCCACGTCTCGGAAAGGCATTTACCCGTAGGCGTTGAAGCAGTGCGAAATGCCGACCGTCAGATCCTGAGCGATCTCGAAGGCCGAGAGCATGGGGTCGATCAGCTGCCGGTTCATCTCGGCGTAGTCGACCGCCTCGGCGCCGCGATAGCTGGCCTGCTCCTCCAGGCGGTAGTCGGCCGCGACCGGCTGACCTGACGGAAAGATGCTGCGCAACAGTTGGGTCGTTTCCGTCACGCGAAGGCGTGTCGTCAGGGCGATGACATCCTCCGGCGAGACGTCGTGTCGGGTCGAGAATCTCGGCAGCCGCGCCGCGAGCAGGAAGACATGCTGAATCAGCGCGATGCGCAGAGCGTGCAGCAGGGCGGGATCGGTCGCCGTTAGGCCCCGACTCGTTTCGGCGCCGATCTCCCCGAGGAGATCGTCTAGGTGAATCGCATCTTCGCGCAGGGCCGAGATCAGTCGGAGCATGGCATAAAAGCGCTGGTCGTCACGCAGATGCTCCGCCAACAGCAGGCAGCTCTCCTTCAGTCCCGTTTCGCGCTCGCTGCGTGGCCGCGACACCCAGTATGCGCCGTCGAACAAAGCCGTGTAGGCGGCAAGTGTCTCCAGGCTGGAGAGTTCCCTTGCCCGACGCACCAGGTCGACGATCACCTTGAGGCGGCTGGAGCGGGCATGCAGGCTCACGAAGGTCTCGCGGTCTTGGCGCAAGGCGGACCCGAGACCGGCAACCACGTTGATGCCGTAGCCCAGCTGCTGCAGCAGTGCGTTGTGCGGGATGGCACGCAGCGTGGCGGCGGCGATGCGGCTGTCGCCGCGGCCGTCGAACTGCCGGCTGGTTTTGCGCGATCCCGTCGGGACCAGCAGATTGGTACCGAATGCGGTCAGCAGCGTGCCGTGATCCGCGTCGGCGAAGAGGTGCGTCTGAAAGCTGCGCAGGCGTTCGTGCAGATCGCGGTTGAACAGGTATGCCGCATAGAAGGGATCGTCCTCAGCCGGACCGCTGTCGGCGAGGCGCGCCTCCAGGATGCGGGTGAGGGTGGCGCGCGCCAGCCCCCTGCGGCCGAAGAAAAGGTAGCCGTCGCCCCCCTGAAAGCTGGTCTCGTGCAGCAGAGGGATCCCCCGCGCCCGGTAGCGTTGCCGTACCCAGGGGGAGAGGACGTAATCCTGTCGGTCGCGAAAGCCGGCCGGATGGGCTCCGCGGCCCATCGACTCGCCATGCGTATCGAAGATGACGACCTCGAGTTCGCCGAGGTCTCCTGTCTTCCGGGCGGTCTCGACGACGCCGGCGAGCTGACCTTGCAGCCGTTCGACAGCCAGTGCGGCAGGAACCTGACCGATGAAGCGGCCGGCGTCGGAGAAGCCCGTCTGCACGGCGAGGCGACCGCGGGCGGCGAGATAGCGGCGATAGCTGCGGGTCTTCAGCAGGCTTTCGACCAGCGCCGCGCCGTGCTCAAGAGCTTGCTCGGTCTCGAACAGCGGCGAGATGTCGACGCGGTCTTCGACGCCGAACAGGCGGGCGAAGTAGAGCGCTGCCAGCGGCGTGAAGGGATGTTCGCACTCGGCGATCAGCAGACGGATCGGCTTGTCGCCGTCGATGTGCTTGAGAATCTGGGCGATGGCGATGAACTGCCGGACGGCGGTGGCGCTTTCGAGTGCCAGGGAGGCGAAGTTGACCGTCTCCTGCGGCAGCCGCTCCACCGTGCGGTCCAGTTGATCCAGCAGGACCCGGCTCTCCATCTCCGTCGAAGGAGCCAGACCCAGCGGCTTGCGGACGGCGTTGTGGACCTGGGCGCTGTTGATGCGCAGATGGATCAGGCCGGCGCCAAGGCCATGCAACTGGACCT
>JANQPZ010000313.1 GCA_028285215.1 Rhodovibrionaceae bacterium
CGCGCCTCGGCCAACGGTCCCTCGAGCGCGGCGGCGACGGCCGGCGGCAGGGTGAGGGTCAAGGCGGCCGCCGGCGGGTGTGCCAGAGCCTGACGCAGGGCCGCATAGCCCTGGGTCTCCGCGCTGGGCTGCCAAGCGGCATAGCGGCACACCACTTCGTGCAGAGCGGGGCGCCGACGCTGGCGGGCGATCTCCACCAGACCGGAGGGGAGCGGCGGAAAGATCGAGGTTTCAACCGGGTCGTCGGCGAAGGCCGTCTTGAGGGTGGCGTGCAGGCGGTCGCGCTGGCCGCGTCCACCCATTGCGAGAAAGTCGACCACGATCAGTCCGGACAGCGCACGCAACCTGACCTGCCGTGCGATCTCCTTGGCAGCCGCCAGATTGGTTTCCGGCCCTGCGGACTTGCCGCCGGAGTCCACGTCGATGGCCGTCAGGGTCTCCACCGGTTCGATCAGCAGTCGGCCGCCGCCCGGCAGCGGTACCTCACGCGCCAGCAGCCGGTCGATTTCCTCTTCCAGCCTCGTATCGAACAAGGGGGGGCGGGGACCTTGCAGTCTGGCCGTCACGTCAGCCGGCAACAGCCGACGCAGTGTGGCCAGAAGGTCGCCGTCGTCGCAGAGGACTTCTTCGACCGTCGCCCCCAGCAGGCTCAAGGGCTCGTCGCCGCGGATCAGACGCAGCGGCAATGCATGGGCGTCCTGCGGTGGGGCTGGGGGGTCGACCGCCTTGACCTTGGCGCCTTTACCGGCCTGGGCCAGGCGCGTCACCTGGACCGTGACGGCGGCGCCTTCACTCAAGCCGGACCGGCAGTCAGCCCAGTCCAGCAAGGCCGGCTTCGACCCGCCAAGTGCAATGAAGGCACCGAGATTCTTCTGCAGACGCAGGACCCGCGCGACCCAGACGTCGCCCACGGCCATGTCGCCCTCGCCCGAGCCGCTGCCGTGTCGCTGCACCAGGTAGTCTTGCAGGCTGCCGTCGCCGTCGAGCCTTGCCGCGCGCAGCTCGCCGGGCAGCGACGAGATCAGCAGGCGGCCGCTCACTGCTGCGGCCCGTCGGTGGACGGTTGCTTGAAGAGCGGATAGCCAAGGCCGGTCAGCAGCTTCGCGGTCTCCGCCAGCGGCAGTCCGACCACGTTCGAATAGGAGCCGCCGATCCAGGGTATGAAGGCGGCGGCCAATCCCTGTATCGCATAGCCGCCCGCCTTGCCCCGCCACTCGCCGCTGGCCAGGTAAAGCTCGATCTCCTCGGCGCTCAGGCGCTTGAAGCTGACGGCGGTCACGACGATCCGTTCTGCCCAGCGGCCGTCCGGCGCGCGCAGGGCGACTCCGCCCAGCACGCTGTGGCGGCGACCGGACAAGCGCAGCAGGCAGTCGCGCGCAGTGGCGAGGTCTTCGGCCTTGGGCAGGATGCGACGGCCCAGCGCAACCACTGTGTCGGCTGCAAGCACATAGGCCATTGGCTCCGCTTCGGCGACGGTCTCCGCCTTCGCCCGAGCCAAACGCTTGGCGTGGACGCGCGGCAGCTCGCGCGGCAGCGGCGTTTCGTCCAGTTCGGCCGGGCGCACGCCCGCAGGTTCGATCCCGACTTGGCGCAAGAGGGCCAGCCGCCGGGGCGAGGCCGACGCGAGCACCAGCTTCGCTGCCGCCTCTTCGGCCTGCGGGGATCGGCACACCTGCGCCGTCCTCCCGGCCCGATTACTTGTAGCGGAAGGTGATGCGACCCTTGGTCAGGTCGTAGGGCGTCATCTCGACGTTGACGCGGTCGCCGGCCAGAACGCGGATGCGGTGCTTGCGCATCTTGCCGGCGGTGTGAGCGAGCACTTCGTGGTCGTTGTCCAGCTTTACGCGAAACATCGCGTTGGGCAGCAGCTCTACCACCGTGCCCTGGAACTCCATCAAGTCTTCTTTCGACATGCCTCGTCTTATCTGCCCGTTATCGGTAGCGGCTAAATCGGGCAGCCGGCGCGCGCCGTCAAGACCGCTGCGACATGCCTCCCTTGCGCAGACAGTAACCGACCCGGAGCGCACAGACAATTCTTGCCACAAGCCAACGCTCGGCGAGGGTGGGCATTATGGCGAATGGCGATCTAAGGTAGCGCAGATCGAGACGCCAACAACGATCACGGCCACAAACGATGGCCGACAAGCATGAGGGAGAACGACCATGACGGACCTAGAGGGAAAGGTCGCCTTGATCACGGGCGGCGGCACTGGCATCGGCAAGGGCATCGCGGAGCGCTTCCATGCATTGGGTATGAAGGTCGCTCTGGCCGGCCTGGACCAGGCCAGCGACGCCGCAAACCAGTACTTTGGTCGCAATCTCGGTGGCTATACGGCAGCCCAACACGTCGCCGAGGATTTGGGAGAGCGGGCGGTCGCGATCGAAGCGGATGTCACGGACGCTCAGCAGGTTGCAGCCATGACGGCGGCGGCGGTCGAGGCCTTCGGCCGCATCGACGTCCTGGTCAACGGCGCCGGTGTGATCACCGCTAAGCCGGTCCAGGACCTGACCGAGGCCGACTGGGACAGCGTGGTGGGCGTAAACGCCAAAGGCACCTTCTTGACCAACCAGGCGGCGGTGGCGCAGATGCGCCAGCAAGGCGACGGCGGCTGCATCGTCAACATCGCTTCGATTGCCGGAAAACTCGGCGTCCCGTTCCTCAGCCACTATTGCGCTTCGAAGTGGGCCGTGATCGGCTTTTCCATCGCGCTGGCCAAGGAGGTCGCGAAGGAAGGCATCACGGTGAATTGCCTCTGTCCCGGTATCGTGGGCACGCAGATGTGGACGCTGCTGAACAAGGCCTTCGCTCAGCCGGGCGAAAGCGAAGAGGTCGCCTACGCGCGCGCTATCGAAACCTTCATTCCGCAAGGTGTGCCGCAGACGGAGGGCGACATGGCGGATATGACCGCCTTCCTGGCGACGGCGCCGCACATCACGGGACAGGCCTTCGCCGTGGACGGCGGTGCGTCGCACTAGAGCAGGATCGCCTTAGGCGGAATCGCCCTCTAGGGTAAGGATCGACCTGATCAAGCGGTTAGAACTGCAGCCGCGCTCTTACGCCGAACCGCCGGGTCGGGCCGACGTCCACGATTCTCGCGCCGCCGAAGTTGCTCGCGAAGCCGGCCGACGACCCTGTCGCATAGGTCTCGTCGAGCGCATTCTCGACGAATGCTTCGAAGGTGTAGCGTTCGGCGCGCAGACCGAGCCGGAGGTTGAGCAGGTCGAAGCCGTCGAACCCCGGGTCGTCGGGATCCAGGTCGTCGTTGAAACTCGTGCGCAGGTTATACTCCGCTCTTAGGAAGCCGCGCGCCCCCGGCAGAATCTCGCGGGGGTGCTCGTAGTCGCCGGCGATGCTGAAGGTGTGAACCGGAGCGTTCGGCAGCCGCCTGTCGGTCAGATCGCCGAAAGGTGAGTCGGGATAGTCCGTGAACTTCGAAAAGTTGATGCCGATCTGCGTATCGATGCGCAAGCTCTCGATGGGCAGGGCCGAGATGCCGATTTCGGCGCCGACGCTGCGGGCTTCGGCCGCGTTATCGATCACCACCGCCGGGATGCCGCCAACCGTGTTCGAGAGTGAGACCTGGATATCCTCGTAGTCGAGCAGATAGCCGCTGCCGTTCACCAGCAGGCGGTCGTCGAACAGCGACGCCCGGAAACCGCCTTCGTAGGACCGGACCGTCTCTTCCTCGAAGCTCGAGAAGCCGAACTGGGTGGAACTGAAGCCCCCGGGCCGGAATCCGGTGGCAAAAGCGAAGTAAGTCGAGAAGTCATCAGTCCAGTCGTATTTGATCGAGGCGCTGGGCGTAATGGACGTGAAGTTCGCCTCGTCCGATTCGAAGGGTACGGGGGGCGTGGTAACGGCGGAGAGCCCCGTGCTCAGGGTCTCGCCTTCCTCACTCACGCGGTCGAAGCTGAAGCGCGCGCCCCCGGCGATTTCCAGGTTGGGGATCGGCCGCCATCGCAGGTCGCCGAAGAGGCCGAAGTTGAAGACATCCCGGTTTGAGTTTGCGCTGATCGTGCTGCCGTCGTCTGCCAGAGGGCCAGGGCCGAGACGCTCTCCGATTAGCCTAAAGGCATCCGCCCCCGGGTCGGAAAGGCTGCTGAAGTCCCTCTGATTGTAACTTAGACTTGTGCCCAGGTTGAACGCGATCTCGCCGGTCTGCGACGGGAGATCGAAACGCTCGCTTTCGAAGCGGAATTCCTGGGCCAGGGCGCGTTCGTGCAGCGAAGCGGTGCCGGTGGTAAAGTCGAGCGCCGAGAAATCAGTATCGTCGGAGGTGTCGAGGTCAGTGAAGAAAAACGAACTGGTCGATTTCAGCGATCCGGCGTCGAAGTCGTAGGCCCACTGAAAGGATGTGAGGATCCGGTTGAGTGAGTTCTCCTCGATGAAGTCCGCTCCCGTCTCAAGGTCCTCGTCCTCCACGCTCGGGAATGCCACCGAGTTCGAGGCGTCGAATTCGGTGCGGTCGAAGGAGACGGAGGCATCGAGCGTCAGCCGGCTGGTCGGCTGCGACCTCAGGCTCAGGCGGAAGCCGACGTCGTCCCGGCCGACGGAGTCCGGATTGCTGCTCTCTGCAAAGTCGACGAAGCCGTCGGATATCCCGCCGAAGGCCACGAGCCGGGCGGAAAGTAGGCCGTCTTCCAGGATCGGTGCATTGACGATCGCCGTGGCGCGTCCGTCGGGGTAGGAGCCCAGCTCGGTCTCCAGAGAAGCCTCGAATTCGTCCGTCGGCTTCTTGGTGACGAAGTTGATGGCGCCGCCGATGGTGCCGCGGCCGAAGGCCGTGCCCTGCGGACCGTAGGCGACCTCGACCCGTTCCAGGTCGACGAGGTTGGCGTTGATGCCGCTGGTCTCGCCGGTGGGGTTCAACAGGATGCCGTTGGCAAAGATCCCGTTGGTCGGGCTGCTTGCGGATCCGCTCAGATTGCTGATCCCGCGGATCGACAGATCGAGATCGGCCGGGTCCGAGTTGTCGATGAAGTTGACGTTCGGCAGCCGCACGATCACGTCGGTGGTGTCTTGAAGGTTGGACCTTTCGATCTCTTCGTCGGTCAGGACAACCACGCTGCCCGGTACGTCCTGCAACAGCTCCTCCGTCCGACGGGCTGTGACGGTGACCGGGCCAAGGCGCGCCGGGCCGCTTTCGGGTTGAACCACGATCCGCTCCAGCGTGACGCTGTTGCCCTCGATGCGGAAGGTCAGGCCGGACGTGCCAAGCAGTTGGCCGAGCGCCGTCCGTGCTGTCGTCGTCCCGGTGAAGCCGGGCGACTGCTGGCCCTCCGTCAACTCGGCGCGGTAGCCGAGCGCCAATCCGGTCTCGTCGGAGAAGGCTTCAAGTGCCTCTTCCAGGTTCTGCGGCGGGATTGCGAAGGTAAAGGTCCTCTCCTCGGCCTGTGCGAGCTGCGGCGCCTCCGCAGATGCGCTGGCTGTCCAGGGGGCAGACACGACGACGAATGCGGACGAGAGCAGGAGCGATCGCAAACATCTCCACACCGCGCCGTTTTGGTCTGTTGCTTCCGCTTTTCCCATCGCCCCGTCTCCCCATGGTCAAAGCGCACGCCTCGCAACGACGCCCGCTATAAGCTGAGACGTCGGGCTTCCGCAAAACTGCAAAAATGGATTGGCGAGGACCGGCGCCGGAGCGGGATCGTCCGTGGCGAAAGCGGGACCGTCTCCCTCGCCGACGAATCACGCTCCGGGACGAAAGACCTAGTGCAGAACGAGCAGCAGGCGCTCGTGTCCGGTCAGATCGGCGGAGACGATGTCAGCGATTCGCCGCGCCGTCTCTGCCGGGTCGTCGAGGGGATAGGAGCCGTTGATCCGCTGCCCCGCGATCTCGGCATCCATGACAAGGATACGGCCAGGGACATAGCGCTCGAGACGTTTCATCACCGCCGCCACGGTTTCTCGGCGGAACTTGAAGCGGCCATTCCGCCAGTCGAAGCGGGCTGTATCGTCGCTGAGCGAAATGGCTCCGTCGCTGCCGAAGACCGCCGCCTGCCCGGCGTTCAAAACGGCGGGCCGGGCTTCGGCGTCCTTCTGCCGGACCGTCACGGCGCCATGCTCTACCGCAACCCGCAGGCCGTCGTCGAGCAACTGGACGTCGAAGGCGGTCCCGGTCACGGTCACCCGCAGGCCTCTGGCCTCGACCACAAAGGGTCGGGACGGGTCGGACGCCACGTCGAAATGGGCGCGGCCCTTGCGCAGGTCGATGCGACGCAGGTCTGCCGTGAACTGATGATCCGCGGCGCTGTCGCTGTCGAGGATCATTGCCGACCCCTCGTCGAGCGCGATCTGCTTGATCTCCCCGATCTGGCTCGAGAAATCCGACGTCCAGCGGCTCCACTCGTTGGCGGCTGCTGCGACGCACAGGCAGGCGGCGAGACCGGCCGCAGCCCAGGATAGCGGCGAGAGAGCCGACCGCCTGCGCGCCGGACGGCGTGAAGGCGATCCTACTCTTGCTTGGGTGTTCCGGACCGCCGTTCCAAGCAGGTCCGACCGATAGAATGCGCTCAGCTTCTCGTAAGCGGCTCGGTTGCGCGGGTCGGCGGCTTGCCACGCCTCGCAGTCCGCGACGTCGGAGGCAGCAGCGGAGCCGGACGTGATGAGCACGAACCACTCCGCGGCCCGTTCTTCGCGTGATCCTTCGCCCGGCCCAGGTTCCGGGTTCGATTGACGGATGCTCATCGCCGGTGCATCGCCTTCCGCATGCGCTTGGCCCCTATGCCTATAACGAACGACGAGGCCGTTTCTACAGAAGAAGCTGCGGCACCCCGTCTGGACTGTGATTCCACCTGAAGCGATTCCGCTCTAACGTCGCCGATTGCGCTCCGCGAAACACTGCAGCAGCGCCGTCTTGATCTCGTTGCGGACGGTGCTCTCGCTGATTCCCAGTTCGGCTGCGATCGCCGTGACGCTCATCTCGCTCATGCGCCGCATCGTGAAGATCCTGCGCCGGCGCTCGGGCATGGAGGCCAGGACGCTCTCGATCCGTTGCAGCAGCTCGCGATCCTCCAGAAGAGTTTGCGGCGAGGGCTCCGCGGTCGGGATTTCGTCCAGCTCGGCAAGCGATCCGCCGGGGTCGACGACCCGGCCGCGGCGCCGGTCCTGCCGCAGCTTGTCGTAGGCCAGGTTCCGGGCGGTCGTGTAGAGGAAGGGTTTGGGGTGACTGATCGGCCCGGCCACCTCCGCCTGCCGCAAGCGCAGGAAGGCCTCCTGGATGATGTCCTCGGTGAGGGCCGGACAGCCGACGAACTGACGGACGAAGAGCTTCAACCGCTTGCTGTGGTCCAGATAGATCCGCTCCAGACTGTCTTTACGCCCGTCGCGCACCCTCGACCCCGCTGCCCGAAAACCAGTCGGCCGGCAAAATAGCGAGAATGAGAACTACTCGCAATATCTTGCTGTGTCGGATTGAAGGGCAGCAATCGGCGGGGATTGGTTCGCTTTGCCTCTGCAAACCGAACCTCTCGAAGCTACCCCTGGTACACGCAGCGGCCGTTGTTCAAACAGCCGAAGCGATCCGGCTCGCGTATCAGAACTGCAGCCGCGCCCTCACGCCGAAATGACGGGGCGGGCCGACTTCCACGGTCGCCGGGCCAGAACCGAGGGCGGAAGCGGATGCCTGGTTGGTTGCATAGAGCTCGTCCAACGCGTTCTCGACGAATGCCTCGACCGCGTAGTTTTCGGATCTCAGGCCAATCCTGAGATTCAGGATGTCGAAGCCGTCCAAGGGTTCGAAGCTTGGGTCGACGCGATCCCTGAAACTGGACCGAAAGTTGTACTCCGCACGAAGGAAACCCCGGGCGCCGGGCAGGACTTCACGCGGATGCTCGTAGTCTCCGACCAAACTGAGGGTATGCACGGGTGCGGTTGGCAGCCGTGTCCCGGTTATGTCACCGAAGACCGAGTCGGTGAAGTCGGTGAACTTCGTGAAATTCAGGCCTATCTGCGCGTCGATTCGCAGCCCTTGGGTGGGCAAAACCGAAACGCCGATTTCCGATCCGACGCTTCGAGCGGCGGCGGCGTTGTCGATTCTGAACACCGGTACGGCACCGCCGTCGTCCACTGTCGTGACCTGAATGTCGTCGTAGTCGAGCAGATAACCGCTGCCGGTCACCAGAAGCCGGTCGTCGAAGAGCGAAGCTCGAAAGCCGCCTTCGTAGGACAGCACGCTCTCTTCCTCGAAGCCGGATAGGCCAGTCTGCAGCGCACTGAAGCCGCCTGGTCTGTACCCGGTGGAAAAGGTGAAGTAGGTCGAGAAATTCTCGCTCCAATCGTACTTTATGGAGGCGCTAGGGGTGACGGCTGTGAAGATCGCCTCCTCCGAGGCGAAGGGTACGGGAGGGCTGGCGAGTGCCGACAAACCCGAGGTTACGATTTCGCTCTCCTGTCTCACGCGATCGCGACTGAAGCGCGCGCCGAAACCGATTTCCAGTGCCGGAATCGGCCGCCATCTCGCATCGCCGAAAAGACCTACGTTGAAGACATTCTGCTTGGAACTGGAAAGCGTCGTGCTGCCGTCGTCCAACTCACCGAATAGCGCGAAGGCGTCGGAACCCGGGTCGCTCAAGATATCCCGCTCGAACTCGCTGAAGTTCGTGCTTACACCGAGATTGAAGCTTACCTCGCCGCTCTGTGCTGGAAGCGTGAAGCTCTCGCTCTCGAAGCGAATCTCTTGGGCGACCGCTCGTTCTTCGAGGCTACCTGTCGTGACGTCGAAATCGATTTGAGAAAAGTCGGTGTCCTCGGCGATCTCGCTCTCATTTTGCAGGAACGAGGTTGTGGATCGTATCGAACCCCTATCGAGATCATAGACCCATTCAAAGGAGGTGAGCAGCCGATCGATCCTGCCTTCGCCGACGAAGTCTGCTTCGGACACTAGGTCGTCGTCGTCGAAACGATCGACCGGCACTTCGTTTTCAGCGTCGTACTCCGTGCGGTCGAAGGAGACGGAGGTATCGAGTGTCAGACGGTTGGTTGGCCGCGACCTGAGGCTCAAGCGGACGCCGACATCGTCCCGCCCGATGGAATCGGGATCGCTCACATTCTCAAAGTCGACGAACCCGTCTGAGATCCCGCCAAAGGCAACCAGCCGAGCCGACAGCAAGCCATCGTCGAGAATAGGGGAATTGACGATAGCCGTGCCGCGACCGTCTGGGAAAGAGCCGATCTCCGTTTCAAGCGACGCTTCGAACGCCTCCGTCGGCTTCTTGGTGACGAAATTGATGGCGCCACCGATCGTACCGCTACCGAAAGCCGTGCCTTGCGGACCGAAGACGGCTTCGACCCGCTCCAGGTCGACGAGATTCGGATCGATGCCGAAAGCCTGCCCCGTCGGATTGAGCAGGATCCCATTCGAGAAGACACCGTTGGTCGGGCCGCTGGTGCCAACGCCGGCTAGATTGCTGACGCCGCGAATGGAAAGCGGAAGAACGTTGGGGTCGGAGCCGCTGAGAAAACCGACGTTGGGCAGACGAGACAGTACGTCCGTCGCGCTGCCGACGTTTGACCGCTCCAGCTCTTCGCCGGTGAGCACCACCACGCTGCCGGGCACGTCCTGCAGCAGCTCTTCGGTCCGCCGGGCGGTGACGGTGACGGGCGCGAGCCTGACCGGCCCGCTGTCCTGGTCTGCCACTGCGCGCTGCAGCGTCACGGTGTCGGCGGCCGTGAAGCGGTAGGCCAGGCCGGTGCCCGCCAGCAGGCGTTGCAGGGCCGCCTCCGGCGTGAAGCTGCCGGTCAGGCCCTGGGTTCGCAGGTCGCCGACATCGTCTGTTCGATAGGCGACCTGTAGCCCGGACTGGAGACGGAAGTCCAGCAGGGCGGAGGACAGAAGCTGCGGTTGGATATCGAAGTCTCTTTCCGCCTGCGCTTGGGCCTGCTGCTGCGTATGGCCCGCCGACGGCAGGGAGATCTGCGGCATCGAAGGTTCCGTCGCGCCGGCTGCGAGCGATGTGCACAGCAGGAACGGCAGCAGTGCGCCTCCTATAGCGTAGCGGCCGCGGTACGCCGCCGCCGGTCCTCCGAAACGAGCCGGTCCTCGGGAACGGATTGAATCGCTCGTCATCTTGCCCCTCCCCAAATCGGCCAAAGACGTCCCACGCCGCTTTCGCAGCGCGGACGCCGACAGGAGAGGACGCGAAGCGAGATCCTGTGCAGCACCTCTCCTAGCCACGACGAACGAGGACGGGCGCTGCTCACCCATCTGAGGACTTTTTTTACTTTTTGTGATTTGTGGAGAGGCGGCGGCGGCCTGTCAGTGCAGGATCAGCAGATAGTCGGTGACCGCTGTGACGGAGAGGCCGTGCGTGGCGGCGAGGCCTGCGACCGCGGCGTCGACGTTTCTCAGATCGAAGGCGCCGCTGACCGGCCGATAGTCTTCACTCTCGTCCATGAGCAGGATCCGACCGGGCCGGTAACGGTCGAGTTCCGCCAGCGCCCTGTCCAGCGGCAGGCCGTCGATCAGGATCACGCCCTGGCGCCAGGCGGCGGCCGTCCGCAGATCGAAGGCTTCCGGCCGGCCGGGCGGATCGCCGCTTGCATAGCGCGTCCGCTCGCCTTGCCTCGCCAGGATTGCGGCCGCCTCGCCCCCCGCGGCGGCGGGCGAGGCCACGCGCACCTGTCCTTCCAGGACGGCGACATCGGCGGCATAGCCGTCGCGTCGGACCACGAAGGCCGTTCCGATGGCCTCGATCACGCCGCCGGCCGCTTCGACCCGGAAGGGCCGCTGCGGATCGGGTGTTACCTCGAACAGGGCTTCGCCGCGCAGCAGGGCGATGCGTCTTTCGGTTGCGTCGAAGGTGACGGCCAGGGCCGTATCGGTGTCGAGATGGACTGTCGAACCGTCCGGCAGGTCGACGCTCAGCAGCTCCCCTTGCACGGTGCGATGATCGGCCAGGATCGCGGCGCTCAGCCAGTCGCCGTACAGGAGGTAGAGGCTCAGACAGGCCACCGCCAGGCCGGCTGCCGCGAAGGTCCGACGCGCGCGTCCGGAAGACCGACCCTTCGCCGCGCGCTCGATGTCGGGTGGTTCTGGCGATCTCGACGCCGGTGTCCAGGTGTGTGGGCCGGAGGACGCCTTAAGATGACCGAGGCGTTGCCAGAACAGCCGTTCCTTTTCATAGGCTTTCCGGTGCGACGGCGATTGGGCCAGCCACGATTCGAAGCGGCGCGACTCCTCCTCCGTCGGCTCGCCCGAGGTCATGCGGACAAGCCAGTCGCGCGCCGCAGCGACCGTCTCCTCCTCACCGACGGGATACTGCCCGTGATCTTTCATGTCTTATCCGCGCGTCTGACGAGGCAGGTATGACGGATTGCCCCCTGGACTCGTTCTGCCCGGGGCCCCTTCCCGGATGACGTTGCGCGATGCAGGCCCGCCATGACCGATGACCTTCTCATGGCGACCCCTCTCATGGATAGACGCGGAAACCCCTGCAGCGGCCCGGGGCAGCGACGAGACTTCAAGTGTCACGAACCGCTGCCAGATAATCAATCACTCGCCTTAAATGTTTGAAGACCGCGGTCGGCGAGAGACCGACGAGGGCGGCTATTTCGCGCTGCGACTTCTGTTCGAAACGGCTGAGGTAGAAAATCCGGCGGCTGAGCGGCGGCAGCTCCGCCATGGCGCGTTCCAGGCGTTCCAGTTCGTTGCGGGAGATCAGGGCTTCCTCCGGCGTGGCGACCTCAGCTTCGTCGCCGAAGAAGGTTTGAAGCTCGTCGCGTAGTTCCGCCTGTCGCGCCTCGCGCCGAAGATGATCGATGGCGAGATTGGAGGCCATGCGGAAGAGGTAGGCCCGCCCGTTGCGGACGGCGAAGCTCTCGTCCAGGCCGCAAACCCTGAGATAGAGTTCCTGAGCGAGATCCTGCGCGGCGAAGGCCGACTTGAGGCGCACGATCAAAAAACGAATGAGGTCCTGTTCGTTCTCCTTGAAGGCCTCTATCAAAGGAGTGTTGCGCATCGACCGCCGTTTCGAGTCTGGCCGGACGACGGTCGCCGCGCGGCTGCCGGCGCGGTGGCGCCAAGCCAAGACGGACCCTATAGTTATTGCGAATCAGTCGCAATAGCAGTCTGGAGCAGTAGAAGGAACGCACCTCGACCAACGGATCGAGCCCCGCTCTGGATCGCCGGCTTGTGGCCCGGCGCCTCTGTGACCGTCGTTGCCCGACCGCGGTCCGGTCGCAAACGAATGGCTGCGGCGGAACGCCTGTATCACGATATAGGCAAGTCTAGAGGGCGAGCATCTTCCAAAAGTTGTAATTGGGGTGGAGTCTATCCCCCAGGGTGAGCAGCGCTATCGCGCACACCTCAGAACTGCAACCTCGCTCTCACGCCGAACCGCCGGGTCGGGCCGACGTCTACGATTGTGGGAGTCCCGAAACCAGTTGCAAAACTGGCCGACGTACCTGTCGCATAGATCTCGTCGAGTGCATTCTCGACGAAGGCTTCGAAGGCGAAGCGCTCTGCGCGCAGGCCGAGGCGGAGATTAAGGAGGTCGAAGCCGTCGAAACCCATATCGTCGGGGTCGAGGCCGTCATTGAAGCTTGTGCGCAGACTGTATTCGGCTCGCAAGAAACCGCGCGCGCCAGGAAAGATCTCGCGCGGGTGTTCGTAGTCGCCTGCAATGCTGAAGGTGTGAACGGGTGCGTTCGGCAGCCGCCTGTCGGTCAAGTCCCCGAAGGGCGAGTCGCCATAGTCCGTGAACTTCGAGAAGTTGATGCCGATCTGCGTGTCGATCCGCAGGCTCTCGAGCGGCAGAGCTGAGACACCGATCTCGGCGCCAACGCTGCGGGCCTCGGCCGCGTTGTCGATAATCACCACCGATGTGCTGCCGACCGTCTCGGTGAACGAGACCTGAATATCCTCGTAGTCGAGCAGATAGCCGCTGCCGTTCACGAGCAACCGATCGTCGAACAGCGAAGCCCGGAAACCGCCCTCGTAGGAACGCACCGTCTCTTCCTCGAAGCTCGAGAAGCCGAAGAGGGTGGAACTGAAGCCGCCGGGTCGGAAGCCGGTCGAGAAGGCGAAGTAAGTCGAGAAGTCGTCGGTCCAGTCGTACTTGATCGAGGCATTGGGCGTGACAGCCGTGAAGTTCGCCTCGTCTGAGTCGAAGGGCACCGGCGCGACGGTGACGGCCGAGAGACCTGAGCTGATGGTCTCGCCTTCCTGGCTCACTCGGTCAAAGCTGAAGCGTGCGCCGGCGGCGATCTCCAGGTCCGGGATTGGCCGCCACCGAAGGTCGCCGAAAAGCCCGAAGTTGAAGACCTCCTGATCCGCGGTCTCCTCGATCACGCTGCCGTCGTCCGCCAGTGGGCCGAGGCCGAGACGCTGTCCGATGAGCGCAAAGGCGTCGGAGCCAGGATCGATTACGCGGTCGGATTCCCTCTCATTGAAGCTCAGGCTTGTACCCAGGTTGAATGCGATCTCCCCCGTCTGCGACGGTAGCTCGAAGCTCTCGCTTTCGAAGCGGAACTCCTGGGCGATCGCGCGTTCGTTCAGCGACGCTTCAGTAGCAATGAAGTCGAGCGCCGAGACGTCCGTATCGTCTAAGGTATCGAGGTCGGTGAGGAAGAGGGAACTGGTCGACTTCAGCGATCCCGCATCGAAGTCGTAGGTCCATTGGAAGGATGAGAGGATACGGTTGAGCGAATTCTCTTCGATGAAGTCGGCGCCCGTTACGAGGTTCTCATCCTGTAGGTCTGTGATCGCTATTGAGTTCGAAGCGTCGAACTCGGTTCGGTCGAAAGACACGGAGGCGTCCAGCGTGAGCCGGCTGGTGGGACGTGACCTGAGGCTGAGGCGGGTGCCGACATCGTCCCGGCCGATGGAATCCGGGTCGCTGCCCTCGGCGAAGTCGACGAAGCCGTCCGAGATCCCGCCGAACGCGACGAGCCGCGCCGAGAGCAAGCCGTCTTCCAGGATCGGTGCGTTGACAATTGCCGTCGCCCGCCCGTCCGGGTAAGAGCCGAGCTCGGTCTCGAAGGAGGCCTCGAAGTCGTCCGTTGGCTTCTTGGTGACGAAATTGATCGCGCCGCCGATGGTGCCGCGGCCGAAGGCCGTGCCCTGGGGACCGTAGGCGACCTCGACACGCTCAAGATCCACCAGGTTGGCGTTGATGCCGCTGGTGTCGCCAGTGGGGTTCAACAGGATGCCGTCGGAGAAGACGCC
>JANQPZ010000326.1 GCA_028285215.1 Rhodovibrionaceae bacterium
GAGTTCCCCTGGAGTCTGCCCGAGGACGAGTGGCAGGCGCTCTGCCTGCTCTACACCAGCGGCACCACCGGCAATCCCAAGGGCGTCGTCTACCATCACCGGGGCGCCTACCTGAACGCCGTCGGACAGGCCGTGACCTACGGTCTCGACCGCCGCAGCGTCTACCTCTGGACCCTGCCGATGTTCCACTGCTCCGGCTGGACCTTCACCTGGGGCGTCACGGCGGCGCAGGGCACGCATGTCTGTCTGCGGCGCGTCGATCCCAGGCTGGTCTACCCGCTGATCGAGGAGCGCAAGGTCACCCACCTCTGCGGGGCGCCGATCGTGCTCAATATGCTGGCGCACGCGCCGGCCGATGTGCGGCGCGCGCTGCCGCACCCGGTGCTGGTGGTGACCGGCGGCGCGGCCCCGCCGTCCACCGTGATCGCGAACATGGAGAAGCAGGGCTTCAACGTGGTCCACGCCTACGGACTGACGGAGTGCTACGGCCCGGCAACCTATTGCGCCACGCAGGACGACTGGGCAGAGATGGATCTGGACCTTCGCGCCGCCCGCATGGCCCGCCAGGGCGTGAGCTACGTCACCCTGGAGGAGGCGACGGTGCTGGATCCGGAAAGCCTCGTCGAGGTGCCGCGGGACGGCGAAACCATGGGCGAGCTGATGCTGCGCGGCAATACGGTGATGCGCGGGTACCTGAAGAATCCCAGCGCCACGGACGAGGCCTTCGCCGGCGGCTGGTTCCACACCGGCGATCTCGGGGTGCTGCATCCGGACGGCTACATCGAGGTCAAGGACCGCTCGAAGGACATCATCATCTCCGGCGGCGAGAATATCTCCTCGCTGGAGGTCGAAGAAGCGCTCTACCGCCACCCCAAGGTGCTGGAGGCGGCCGTGGTCGCCAGGCCGGACGCGCGCTGGGGCGAGACGCCCTGTGCCTTTGTCACGCTGAAGGAGGGCGCCGAAGCGACGGCCGAGGAGATCATCGCCTTCTGCCGCGACGGCCTGGCCCACTACAAGGCCCCGAAGACCGTGATCTTCCGCGAACTGCCCAAGACCTCGACCGGCAAGATCCAGAAATTCGTGTTGAGAGAAGACGCAAAGAACATCGAATAAGAATATGAACAGATTTGATTTAACGGGAAAGAACGCCCTGATCACCGGGGCGTCCAGCGGCCTCGGCCGCCACTTCGCTCAGGTTCTCAGTGCGGCTGGCGCGCGCGTGGCCATCGCGGCGCGGCGCACCGAGCGTCTGGCGCAGCTGCAGTCGGAGATCGAGACCCATGGCGGCCGCGCCCTGCCGATCGAGCTGGACGTCTGCGATGCGGTCTCGGTGCGCGCCGCCGTCACCTGTGCGGAAACGGAGCTTGGCCCGATTCACCTGCTGGTGAACAACGCCGGCATCGCCGACTCCAAGCCGGTTCTGGAGCTGGCCGAGGAAGACTGGGACCGGGTGATGGACACCAACCTGAAAGGGGCCTGGCTGGTGGCGCAGGAGACGGCGCGGCACATGGTGCGGCTCGGTCACGGCGGCAGCATCGTCAACGTCGCCTCGATCCTGGGCCTGCGCGGCACGGGGCAGGTGGCGAGCTACTGCGCGGCCAAGGCCGGGCTGATCAACCTGACGCGGGCGATGGCGACGGAGCTGGCGCGGGAGGACATCCGGGTCAATGCCCTGGCGCCGGGCTACGTCATCACCGACATCAACCGCGACTTCCTGAAGAGCAAGGCGGGCGAAGCGCTGCTGCGTCGGGTGCCCCAGCGTCGCTTTGCGGAGCTTGCCGATCTCGACGGACCGCTGTTGCTGCTGGCGTCGGACGCGTCGCGCTACATGACCGGGACGGTCGTTGCGGTCGACGGCGGTCAGTCCGCCATCGTATGAAGTCTGGCGTATGACGTGTCGCGTATGAAGTCTGGCGTATGACGTTTGACGTCTGGCGTAGGACGCCGGAGCCCCGCCTCGTGGGCCTCCGGTCCCATCGGCCGGCGCGCGCCGGCTCGCCTTGTGTTTCTCCAGTTCCGGGATAGCCAACCATGGATTTCGCCCTCTCGCCCGAGGTGGACCGTCTGCGCCGGGAGATCCGCGCCTTCGTCGCCGAGGAGATCCTGCCGCTGGAGGCCGACCCCTCCAGCTACGACGAGCATGAGAACATCCGCTTCGACCTGGTAAGGGACCTGCAGGCCAAGGCCAAGGCGGCCGGCCTCTGGTCGCTCCAGATGCCGAAGCATCGCGGCGGGCAGGGACTGCCCGTGGTCGGGATGGCCGCCTGCTACGAGGAGATGGGCCGCTCGATCTTCGGGCCGATCTGCTTCAACTCCGCGGCGCCCGACGACGGCAACATGATGGTGCTGGAGAAGGTCGGGACGGATGCCCAGAAGGAGCGCTGGCTGCAGCCGATCGTCGACGGCGCCGTCCGCTCCTCCTTCGTCATGACGGAGCCGCATCCGGGCGGCGGTTCCGATCCCGGCATGATCGGGACCTTCGCCGAGAAGCGGGGAGACCGCTGGGTGGTGGAGGGGCGCAAGTGGTACATCACCGGCGCCGGGATCGCGCAGCACTTCATCCTGATCGCGCGGACCAACCCGGACCGCGCGGACACGCGCAAGCACCTCAGTGCCTTCCTGTTCGACCGCGACGAGCCCGGCTGGCGGATCGAACGGCGCATTCCGATCATGGGACCGGAAGAACACGGCGGTCACTGCGAGCTGATCTTCGACGGACTGGAGATTCCGGACGAGAACCGGCTGATGGAGGTCGGCGACGGCCTCAAGCTGACCCAGATCCGTCTGGGTACGGCGCGTCTGACCCACTGCATGCGCTGGCTGGGAATGGCCAAGCGGGCGCTCGAGATCGCCACGGCCTACGTGCAGGAGCGCGAGGGCTTCGGCGTCAGGCTGTCGGAGCGGGAGTCGGTGCAGGGCCTGCTCGGCCACGCGGCCATGCAGATCGAGATCGGGCGGCTGTTGACCATGCGCGCGGCGGCCAAGCTCGACAGCGGCGACTTTGCCCGCAAAGAGGTCTCCATGGCCAAGGTGCAAGTGGCCGATACGCTGCAGCAGGCGGTCGACACCGCGATCCAGCTCTGCGGCGCGCGCGGCTACTCCAAGGACACGCCCCTGGAGTGGATGTACCGCTATGCCCGCCAGGCCCGTCTGGTCGACGGCGCCAGCGAGGTGCACCGCATGGTGCTGTCCCGCTTCCTGATGGCCGAGGGGCAAGACTTCTTCGCCTGGGACGGCGAGGGCTGACGCGCGTGCTGGGGGAGGTCAAAGACTCGCTTGAGGCCTGGATGTGCGGCGCGGCACAGGCGGATGCCGTCGCCATCGCCGAGGCCCGGCCGCTCAGCGGCGGTGCGATTCAGGAGAACTGGCTGCTGGAGGTCGATGTCCAGGGCGGCCCCTTCGCCGGACGGCAGGAGTTCGTGCTGCGGACCGACGCGCCCTCCGGCGTCGCGGTCAGCCACGGCCGGGCCGAGGAGTTTGCCTTGCTGCGGGCTGCGACGGCGGCCGGCGTGACGGTGCCGGAGCCGCTCTGGCTCTGCGAAGACCCCACCGTCCTGGGCAAGACCTTCCACGTCATGCGCAAGGTCGAGGGCGTGGCGCTGGGCAACAAGATCGTCAAGGATCTGCGGCTGGGCGGAGACCGCACGGCCCTGGCCGAGCGGCTGGGTCGCGAGCTGGCGCGCATTCACACGATCCTGCCGCCGCACGACGGGCTCGACTTCCTGGGCAAACCTCCCGCAGACCCGGCCTTGGCCGATGTGGCCGAGCTGCGCGCCCATGCCGACGCGCTCGAGCAGCCGCGCCCGGCGCTGGAGTGGGGGCTGCGCTGGGCCGAGCTGAAGGCGCCGCCGCCGCCGGACCGGCCGACTCTGGTCCACGGCGACTACCGTACCGGCAACTACATGGTGGACGAGAAGGGTTTGACCGCCATCCTGGACTGGGAGTTTGCCGCCTGGGGCGATCCCGCCCGCGATCTCGGCTGGTTCTGTGCCGCCTGCTGGCGCTTCGGGCGTCTCGACCTGGAGGCGGGCGGTATCGCGCCGCGCGCAGCCCTCTATCGCGGTTACGAAGCGGAGGCCGGCCGCACCATCGAGACGGCACGCGTTACCTACTGGGAAGTCATGGCGCACATCCGCTGGGACGTGATCGCTTTGCAGCAGGGCCATCGGCACGTCTCCGGTGCGCAGGCCAGCCTCGACCTGGCCCTGACCGGCCGCCGGGCGGCCGAACTCGAACTCGCCCTGCTGCGTTTGACGGAGCCCGGCAGCTGGCCGGAAAGCGGAGGGACGCTGCGATGAGAGACAGGCCGAACGGTGCGGAACTCCTGGCCGAGGCCTGGCGGGTGCTGAGCCATGACCTTGCGCCGGGGCTCTCGGGAGAGCAACGCTATCAGGTTCTGCTGGTGGCGGCGGCTGTCGGCATGGTCCGGCGCGAGCTGGACGCCGGTGAGGCCCCGGCCGAGGCGGAGCGCGCGGCGCTGAC
>JANQPZ010000331.1 GCA_028285215.1 Rhodovibrionaceae bacterium
ACCAGTGCCGATATCCATCTGCTGTCCGACGAGAAGCGCGAGATGATCCGCACCGTCGTCGAGCGGGATCGACTGCCCTTTTCCGTCGTGGCGCCGTTCCGTGCCGAACACCCCTTCTTCGCCAAGGTGGCTCCCTTCGTCCTGCAGAACTCCACCAAGGCCGGGACCTTGGACATGCTGCTGAACGCCGGGGTCCTCCACGACGAGATAGCGCGCCAGGCTCGCGCGGCCGGCAAGCCGGTCTTCGGGTCCTCGGCCAACACGTCTCTCAAGGGCAGCAAATATCGCCTGGAGGACATCGAACCCGACGTCCGCGGAGCGGCGGACATCTGCGTCGACTACGGACTGTCCAGGTACGCCAACGACGACGGCCTCTCAAGCACCATCGTCGATTTCTCGGACTTCACCGTGATCCGCGTCGGCGTGGTCTTCGATCAGGTCGCCCAGGCCTTCAAAGAGCGGTTTGGCGTGGACCTGAAGGTGAAATCCTAGGCCCCGGGGAGGGCAAGCTATGACGTCAGATGCCTATGCGAGCCAAGGCTTCGGGACGGGACGGATCGGCTTTGGCAGACGCCCGGCTGTTCTGGTCGTCGACTTCCAGCGCGGCTTCACTGATCATGCCAGCCCGCTGGGTGGCAGTGAACTGGTTGAACAGGCGGTCCGCAACAGCGTGCGGCTGCTGGCGGCCGCCCGACAGCTTGGGGTCCCGGTGGTGCAGACCTTCGTCGCGAGTTGTGGCGAGAAGGATGCGCTGCACTGGAAGATACCGGCCGTGATCAGCGACTTTCACCTCGGCAAATGGACGACCGAGCTCGATCCTCGCATCTACGACCACGGCTACGACGTGGTGGTCCAGAAGACCGCCCCGTCACTGCTGTTCCAGACGCCGGCCATCTCCTACCTGGTCAAGCAGTCGGTCGACACGGCGATCGTGATCGGATGCAACACCTCCGGCTGTGTACGGGCGACCGTGGTGGACGCTTTCTCCTATGGCTTCCGGGTCATGGTACCGCATGACTGCTGTGGGGATGTGGAGCTCGGTCCCCATGAAGACAATCTGCGCGATGTCGGTCGGCGCTATGCCGACGTGCTGTCTCTGGAAGAGACTCTAGAACTCATGGAGGCGGCCGTAACGGCCGGTTGAAGCTGAGAGCGAGCAGGAGAGGACGGGAGAACATAGAATGTTGAAAGGTATCAAGACTACGTTTGTTGCCGCAGCGCTTTCCGTGGTGGCATCAGTGCCTCTGGCAGCGGCTGCCGAGGTGAAGATCCGCTTCCCGGTCGAGTACAATCCAGATATCGCGCCAGGGCTGGCGAACCAGGAATTCATCGAACTGATCGAGTCTCGTTCTAACGGCGAGATCGAGGTCGAGTTCTATCCCGCCGGCAGTCTCTACAAGGGCCTGGACATTCTGCAGGCGGTGATGCGCGGCGATGCGGAAATGGCGACGCTTGTTTCGGTCTACTGGTCGGCGATTTCTCCTCAAATCTCGATCTTCGAGCTGCCTTTCGCCTTTCCAACTCACGAAGCCTTCTATCGCGCCGCTGACGACGCCGCCTTCATGTCCCAGGCTTTTGCGGAGGTCGAGGACAAGGGCGCACTGGTGATCGGAACGCTGGTCTACGACTATCTGCCGGTGGGCAACACCGAGCGCCAGCTGACGATGCCCGCCGACTTCAGCGGGCTGAAGCTGCGAGCGCTGGGCCGCACCAACGCGCGTACCTTGGAACTGCTTGGCGCGGAACCTGTACCGATCAACGTCACCGAGGTCTCCGGCGCGCTGGAGCGCGGCGTAATCGATGGCCTCAACACGCCGGCGGACGCCTTCATCTCCTACAGCTGGGACGAGACTGTAAAGTATGTGACGGACTCGCCGCACTACTTCGCCTTCTATCCCTGGGCCGTAAACAAGGTCTGGTGGGAAGATCTCGATGAGGAGCATCGTGCCATCATCGCCGAAGCGGTCGCCGAGGTGACGGCGCGTCATCGCGAACGCGCAAAGGCCGAGGCCGGTGCCGCCTTCGAGAAGATGGCGGCCAAGGGTGTGGAGGTGCACCGATTGACCCAGGAACAGCGCGAAGCCTGGGTTGCGGCGACGGCCGTCCAGTGGAGCGAGGCTGAGGAGCGTTTCGGTACGGAGCTTCTGGACAAGCTGCGCAGCTTCCAGCAGGTCGAGTAGGCCGCAATGGCGGCTGTCCGCCGAGCTCTGGATCATGTCGAGGATGCGCTCTCCGGAGCGCTCCTCTCTTTTGGCCTCGCTATCGTGTTCTTCGAAATCGCCGGGCGTAGTCTCTTCTCCGCCTCGTTTATCTGGAGCGAGGAGGTCTCGCGCTATACACTGATCTGGCTGACGTACTTCGGCGTCGCGGCCGCGGTGCGTAGCGATTCTCACATCAAGGTGACGATCTTTATCGACCGCCTGCCGAGCCGCGGCAGGCGCGGGATCGAGATGCTCGGTTGCCTGATATGCCTGGTTTTTTGCCTCTTCGTCGCCTGGTATGGGGTGCGTCTGGTCGGCGACAGCCGCAGCTTCGGTCTGATGTCGGCGGACAGCGACATCCCGATTCCCATCTGGGTTTTCCAGATGATCGTGCCTCTGGGCTATGCCTGCATCAGCCTGCGGCTGCTCGAGCGCCTTCTGCATCTCTGGCGCGCCGGCGACCCGGACGTGATGCGAGGGGGCTGAGCACCTTGGCCGTCTTCCTCGTCTTCGCCCTGTTTGCGCTCCTGGCGCTCGGCGTGCCGGTTGCCTTCGCCCTCGGGACGGTAGGGCTCGCAACCATCCTGCTGTTCGACGTCACTTCGCTGACCCAGCTTGCCCAGTCCCAGTTTTCCGGCCTCGACAGTTTCGTGCTGTTGGCCATTCCCTTCTTCATTCTGGCCGGCAACATCATGGTAGAGGCGCGGATGGCGCCGCAGCTTTTCGACCTGATGCGCGCCTTCACGCGGCCGATCCGGGGCGGCGATGCGGTTGGGGCGACGCTCTCGGCGGCACTCTTCGGTGCAATGACCGGGTCCTCCGTCGCCTCGGCCGCGGCGCTGGGGCGCATCGTTATTCCGGAGTTGGACCGGGCCGGCTACCCCCGCAGCTTCTCCGGCGGCCTGCTGGCAGCAGGCGGGACACTGGGGATCATGATCCCACCCAGCATCGTCTTCGTGATCTACGGCGCCATGGCTCAGGTCTCGGTCACCGATATGTTCAAGGCGGGCATCCTGCCGGGTGTACTCGTCACCCTGCTTCTGATCGGAGTGACGCTGGTCCTGGCCGGACGCAACCGTTGGGGAGGGCGGGGACCCTTCTCGCTGCAGCGCATGCTGCGCGCGCTCGGCCGGGCCGGGCCGGCGTTGCTGATGCCGGCGATCGTGCTAGGCGGCATATACGGCGGCGTCTTCACGCCCACCGAGGCGGCGGCCATCTCCGCGGCCTACGGTCTCTTCGTCGCCGCCTTCGTCTATCGCTCGGCCGGGCTGCGGGGCTTCGCCGCGATCTTCGTACGCAGCGCCAAGATGACGGCGTCGATCCTCTTCATTGTCGCCCAGGCCCTCTTCATCGGTCTGCTCGCGACGCTGGCGGGTATCCCCAGCGGCATCGTCGAGGCGGTCGGCAGCCTGGCGCTCGAGCCGTGGATGTTCCTGCTGATCGTCAACCTGGCGCTTCTGGTGCTCGGCTGCTTCCTCGACGGCGTGACGATCTTGACCGTGGTGGCGCCGCTGCTGCTGCCGGCCGTTCT
Source organism: Rhodovibrionaceae bacterium (assembly GCA_028285215.1). GTDB lineage: Bacteria > Pseudomonadota > Alphaproteobacteria > Kiloniellales > DSM-21159 > Algihabitans. The sequence continues at coordinate 3,733 of JANQPZ010000331.1, forward strand.
CGCGCTGGGGATCGACCCGATCCATTTCGGCATCATCCTGACACTGAACATCGAGATCGCGGCCATCACGCCGCCGATCGGGATGAACCTCTTCGTGATCTCCGGCATCTCCGATACCCGTCCCGAGCAGGTGATCCGCGGCGTGGTGCCCTTTGTGGGAGTCATGCTGCTGGCGCTCGCCCTGGTGACTTACCTGCCTTGGATCTCTCTTGCGTTCGTCAACTGAAAGGACCCCGTGGAGCCAACGCTATGACCCGCTACATCGATACTCTGAACCACCCTTTCCGCTTGCGCCGCGGACACTGCGCCTTGCTCGTGGTCGACATGCAGTACGCCAGCGGCAGCCGCCACCACGGTCTTGGCCGCTGGCTGAGCGAACAGGGACGGCAGGAAGAGGCGACCTACCGCTTCGATCGCATCGAGCGGGTCGTCGTTCCCGGCATCCGGCGTCTGCTCGACGGTTTCCGGTCGGCGGGGCAAGCCGTGATCTATCTGAAGCTTGGGGCGCGGCTGCCGGACTACTCCGATACGCCACCGCATATGCGCAGATTCTTCTCGGCCCTCAACAATCACGTGGGGACGCGCGAGCACGAGATTCTCGACGAACTGAGGCCGGAGCCCGGCGAGTTGGTGCTCCACAAGACCACGCAAGGCGCCTTCGCCTCGAGCCCGCTGGAGTCCGTTCTAAGAGCGAAGGGGCTTGGCCAAGTCGTCACCGTCGGCGTTTCGACCAACAACTGCGTGGAGACAACGGCGCGCGAGGCCTCCGACCGGGGATTCGAAACCGTCATGGTCGCGGATGCGACCGGGACCTGCAGAACCTGACGCTGGGCGCCTTCACGCGGCTCTGGGGACAGGTCCTCACGGTCGACGAGGTGCTGGAAGAACTCAACCTTGTACCAGCCGTTGCGGTGTGATGTCGGCGAAGATACCGCTCGTCGATCCGGGCGGAGCGCCGCTGCGCTCTGTCGGCCGTTCTGGCCCTGCCGACCGTTTGACTTGAAACGTCGTGAGGTCTGTTCAACTCTAAGAAAACACCAGAAGGAGGCGAGGGCATGTCGTCTGAGAGTACGAACGGGGGGAAAGTCTATCGTTTGGGCGTCGATGTCGGCGGGACCTTTACCGACCTTCTGCTGATCGACGAGAGCGACGGCGGCAGCTACAGTGCCAAGGTGCCCTCCACGCCGGAAGACTCTGCCGTCGGGGTTCTCAACGGTATTCGCAAGATCTGCGATGGCGCGGGCATCGATCCGCGGGCCATCGCGCAGGTCATGCACGGAACGACCGTTGCGACCAATACCGTGCTGACCTCCAGCGGTGCCAAGGTCGGACTGGTGACCACCAAAGGCTATCGCCAGACGCTGCAGATCGCACGCTCCTACGTCCCGGGTGGGCTGGGCGGCTGGGTGATCTGGAACAAGCGCGATCCTCTGGCGCCGCTGGAGCTGACGATCGAAGCGGAGGAGCGAATCGGCGCCAGGGGCGAAGTCGTCACGCCGCTCGACGAGGCGGCGCTGCTGCCGCGGCTGGAGCATCTCAAGGCCCAGGGTATCGAGGCGCTTACGGTCTCGCTGTTCAACGCCTATGCCAACGGGGCGCATGAACGCCGCATCCGCGATCTGGCCGAGCGGGTGATGCCGGAGGTTCCGGTCTCCATCTCCTCCGAGGTCATTCCCGAGATGTACGAGTACGAGCGGACGGAGACGACGGTGGTCAACTCCTATGTCCGCCCGGTGGTCAAGGGCTACATCGAAAGCCTGCATGACGAGCTGCGCGCGAGCATGGGTGAGGTGGGCTTGCACGTGTTGCGCTCGGACGGCGGCTTGGCCTCGGTCGAGACGGCCAAGGCGGCGCCGGTGACGCTGCTGATGAGCGGGCCGGCCGGCGGGGTCGCCGGCGCGCGCTGGGTCGCCGAACAGGCCGGTTACCGGAACCTGCTTACCTTCGACATGGGAGGGACCTCGACCGATGTGGCGCTGAT
>JANQPZ010000340.1 GCA_028285215.1 Rhodovibrionaceae bacterium
CCGTCAGGCAGCGCCGCATGGCTTCCGTCGCCGCGCGCAGCTCGGCGATCTGCGCCGGCGAGGCATGCACGGCGGCCAGCCCGGCCGCGTGCGCCTCCAGCAGGATGCGCAGCTCGAAGATCTCGTCGATGTCCCGGCCCGTCCATTCGGCAACGAAGGCGCCGCGGCCGCGACGGCTGATCAGCAGCCCGTCCTCGATCAGGCGCAGGAAGGCCGCGCGGACCGGCGTACGGCTGACGCCGAGCCCGGCCGCGACATGCTCCTCCTTGATCTGGGAGCCCGGCGCCAGGTCCCCGGACATGATCTGGCGCCGCAGGGTGCGATACACCTGCTCGGTCAGCTTGCTCATGATCGAGTCTTAGAGTCGAAGAGTCGCCCGGACAAGTCGACAGATCGACCGGCTTGGCGGGCGGAGCGCCGCTACAGCAAGCCCGGGAGCCAGAGCGACAGGCCCGGCAGGCCCAGGATCATGCCGAGAACGACGATCTCGATCAGCAGGAACCAGGCGATGCCGACGAAGATGGTCTCCAGTTTCACCTTGTCGCCGACGATCGACTTGATGACGAAAACGTTCAGCCCAATGGGCGGCGTGACGAGCCCGATCTCCAGAAGCTTGATGACCACGACCCCGAACCAGATCAGCGACAGGCCGTAGCCCTCGACGATCGGAATGGTCAGCGGCAGGGTCAGCAGGATGATCCCGATGGGATCGAGAAACATCCCGAGGACCAGATACATCATCACGATCACGGCCAGCACGACCAGCATCGAGGCGTCGACATGGGCGATCCAGTCGGTGATGGCGCCCGACAGGCCGGTCAGCGCGATGAAGCTGACGTAGATCTTGCCGCCGATGGCGATGGCGAAAATCATCGACGACTGGAACACGCTTTCGCGCAGGGCGGAGACGATCTTCTCCCGGCTGAGCCGGCCGAGCAGAAGGCCGAGCGCGAGCGTGGCGAAGGCGCCGATCCCGGCGGCTTCGGTCGGCGTGAAGACGCCGCCGTAGATGCCGCCGATCACCACCACGAAGATCGCGACGATCGCCCAGCAGCGCGCCAGTGCCTGCCAGCGCGCGTCGCGGGCGATGGCCTCCTTGGGCATCGGGGCCGCCTCGGGCCGCAGGCGCACCCAGAGGTAGATCACGACCAGATAGGCCGCGAGCGAGAGCAGCCCCGGAACGACCGCGGCCATGAAAAGCCGGGAGATCGATTGCTCGGTGAAGACGCCGTAGAGGATGAACAGGATCGACGGCGGAATCAGCGAGCCCAGGGTACCGCCGATGGCCACGGACCCGGCGGCCAGGGACTTGGCATAGCCGAAGCGCAGCATTTCCGGGATGGCGATCCGCCCCATGGCGGCGGCACAGGCAACGGACGAGCCGGTGATGGCCGAGAAGCCGCCGCAGCCGACGACCGAGGCCATGGCCACGCCGCCGGGAAGCCGCGCCAGCCACAGCCGGGCTGCGCGGTAGATGTCCGTGGTGAAGCCCGCTTCGAAAGCGAGATGGCCCATCAGGATGAAGAGCGGCACTGTAGAGAGGGAGAAGCCGGTGAGGAAGCTGTAGGGACCGTTGCCGATCAGCGACAGCGTCGGCCGCCAGGCCGCATCGGGATTGAAGTCGGCGCCGGGGCGCCAGCTGAAGATGATGAAGATCCCGATCGCCGCGGTAATCCCCAGGGCGGCCGCAATGGGCACTCTGAGCGCCAGCAGGGCGAGCGTGGCCCCGAGCGCGAGGCCGCCGACGAGAAGCGGATCCATCCCGTCAGACCTCTTCCGAGCGGTCCGCCGCCGCGCCCGGCACCGGCGGCGGCGCCTCGCCCGTCGCAAAGGTCCGCAGACCCTCCGCGATGGAAACGGCAAGCCGAAGGACGAACAGCAGGATGCCCGCCGCGAAGACGATCTTCATCGGCCAGGTGAGAATCTCGAGCGTGCCGTCGTAGTAGGTGCCCTGGGCGATCTCGCGCGGCAGCCTCTGGGCGACCATGTAGCCGATGCTGCCGAAGAACAGCATCATGGCAAGCGCGCCGAAGGCGCGCAGCAGCCCGAGCGCGCGCGGCGGCAGCCAGTCGGTCGTCACCGTCACCGCGATATGTCCGCGCTGGCTTTCGATGAAGGCCAGCGGCAGAGCGACGACGCAGACCATCAGCAGGCCGACCATGATGAGGTCGTCGGGGATCGGCGCATTGAAGAGCTGCCGGCCGAGCACCGAGGCAGTCACGATCCCGCCCATGATGAGAAGTGCGGTTCCGGACAGGATCATGGCGAGGCGCTCAAGGGCGCCGAGCAACGTCCGAAACAGCGCGGCGACTGCACCCATGGATCCCCCCTAAATCAGACCGCGCGGACAAGACCCGATGTGATTGTCCGCTCCCGAGGATTGCCCGCCCCGCAGACTGTCCGCACCCGAAGACTGTCCGCACCCGCAGAAAGCACGGCCAGCCGTCGAGCATGCTCGGCGGCCGGCCGCTTCAGGCAAGTCGGACCTCAACGGTCCCAGGGATATCCCTCGGCCTCCAGCTCGGCGCTGTACTTCGCGATGAGTTCGAGGAAGGCGGTGCGGATGCCGTCGGCATCCAGGTCCTTGTCGACCGCCTTGTCGATCCAGCGCTGCTTGTCCTGCTCGGCGACCTCGACGAGGGCGTCGCGCATGCCGTCGGCGGGCGCGACCATCTCGATCGCATGGCCGTCGATGCCGGCTGCAAGCTCGGCCTTGGTTTCGGTGCGCGAGGCATGCATGAGTTCGGCCACATGGGCGGTGAAGTCGCGACCCAGCTCGTCGAGCAGCGCCTGATGCTCGGCATCCAGGCTCTCGTAGGTCTCGAGGTTCATCGCGATCCCGAAGGCGAGCGTCTGCCCCATGTCGACCGAGGTGATGTAGTTCGCGATTTCCTGCTGCTTGTAGGCCTTGACCACGTAGTAGTAGGTCGTCGAGCCGTCGATGGAGCCGTTCGACAGGGCCTCGTAGACCTTCGGCTGCGAGACCGAGATGGTCGAGGCGCCCTGTGCCTCCAGCGCCGGCACGAAGGCGCCGGTCGCCCGGATCGTCATCCCCTCCAGATCCGCGAGCGACTTGATCGGCTTGTCGCGCGACAGAAGCTGCGTGGGACCCGTGGTGTAGTTGCCGAAGTAGTGCAGGTTGAACCTGTTCGCCTCTTCGATGGCCGCCGGGTGCGTCGTCATCAGCTCATAGGTCGCCATCATGCCGACCCACTCGTCGGCCAGCTGAACGGTATCGGCGGCTTCGTAGACGACAAGCCGGCCCGGTGCATAGACCGGCACGATGGACGCCATGTCGGCGACCCCGTCCGACAGGCCCTGGGCGGCATCGCGGGCGCCCAGCAGCGCCCCGCCCCAAACGATGTCGAGTCCCAATTCCCCGCCGGAGCGTTCCCGCAGCTGTTCGTCCAGCCACTCGAGCGCGCCGGCGCGCGTGCCGCGATTGGGCGCGAACTCGGCAAAGCGCAGCATGCGCATTTCGGCGTCCGCGCTTGTCCAGGCCGCCGAAGCGCTCAACCCGCCAATGGCGACCGCAACGGCCAAAAGGCCCGTCGTTACCTTCCTCATGCTCGTTTCCTCCCGTTAGCGATCCGTTCGCCGGATACTCCGAGAATTGCACGCATGGCAGCGGTCATTGTCAACAGGTAATTCTAATTTCACTGGATGAAATAAAACTGTATGGTGGCTTCCGAACGAAGCCTTGCTATCTGAGGCAGAGATCGACACTCACCAGCCCCGGCAGGGGCGGAACGCCGAGGGTGACACGCCATGCGACAAACGCCGAGCGCGCCGCATCAGAAGGATGGCCTGTCGGCCAACACCGGCAAGAGCGGCAACGACGGGAGCAGGAGCGACGGGGTCAGAAGCGATGGGGGAACGCTGCCGCGCGTCCGGGCGGTGTCGCGCGCCATCGCGATCATGCGGGCCTTTACGCCGGAACAGCCCCGCCTGTCGCTCAGCGCCATCGCCGGAAGCGCCAAGCTCGATGCCGGAACGACCCGCCGCATCCTGGTGACGCTGCGCGACGAAGGGATCGTCGAGCAGGATGCGAAGTCCGGCCACTACGCCCTGACGGTCCAGACCATGCGCTTCGCCAGCGCCGTGCCCGACGGCCAGTCCCTGCGGGACGTGGCGGAGGACCTGCTGCGGACGCTCGCCGACGAGATCAGCGCCACCGCCTTTCTCTCGGTCGCCCGCGGCGACCAGGCCATCTGTCTGGCCCGCTTCCATGGCGCGGCCCCGGTGGAGGTGCGCTGGTGGGCGCTCGGCGTCGGGCGCCCCTTCAACTGCGGCGCGGCCCCGCGCCTGCTGCTGGCGCATCTGCCCGAACAGGACCGCGAACGCATTCTGGCGCAGCCTTTGGCGGCCCAGACCGACAGGAGCATCACCGATCCGGACGAGCTGCGCGCCGAACTCGACAAAATCCGCCGCGACGGCTGGGCCTTCGCGCGCGACGACGTCGCCCTCGGCCTGTCGGCGGGGGCGGCACCCGTCTGCGACGACCGCGGCGCTCTGGTGGCGGCCATGTCGCTCGGCGGACTGACGCAGCACATCCTGGGCGACACGCCCGAAGCGGAGGGCGCGCCCCGCGCCCTGGGCCCTCTTCTCGCCTGCTGTGCGCGGCTGTCGGAGCGGATCTCGGGCTTAGATTTCATTAGTTGAAATTATCGTTATTCCTTGACACCCTAACAGGCATCGCCGTTACTTCCGGCACGACGACGCCCTGCCTCCACGCCGAAGGCAGAGGCGATCACGGGCGGGAGGGAGGCTGCCGATGGGCGCCACAATCGCGGAAAAGATCCTGGCACGGGCCGCCGGCCGGGAGCGGGTGCGCGCCGGAGAGGAGATCAAGGCGCGGCCGGATTTCGTCATCGCCTACGACTTCCCGGGCTACACCGACGTCATCTTCCGCCAGATGAAGGAGGACTTCGGGATCGACAAGGTGATCGATCCCGAGCGCTTCGCCCTCTTCATCGACCACATGGTGCCCGCGGTGACCCCGCAGGAGGAAGAGCTTCACCAGGTGACCCGCGACTGGGGCGCGGAACAGGGCGTGCCGGTCTACGAGCGCAAAGGGATCGGCCATCAGGTTGCGGCCGAGCTCGGCTACGCCACGCCCGGCGCCTTCGTCGTGCATTTCGACGGCCATATCTCCCAGCTCGGCACCTACGGCGCGCTGGCCATCGGCGTGCGCCGCCATCTCCTGGAGGCCTTCGTCAAGGAGCGCATTCAGATCAAGGTGCCGCAGACGACGCGCGTCGACCTCACGGGGCGGCTCCGTCCCGGCGTCATGGCGCGCGACGTCTTCCACCACATCGTGCGGGTGCTCGGCCCCTCCGCCTGCCGCTTCCAGGTGCTCGAGATCGGCGGCGAGGCGCTGCAGCACATCTCCCTGGAGGGCCGGCAGACCATCACCTGTCTCGCCATGTTCACCGGCGCCATCACCGCGATCATCAACCCGGATGAAGCCAGCCTGGACTACGCCCTGCCGCGCGCGCGCATCGCGCTGGACCCGGTCAGCTCCGATCCCGATGCCGACTATGCGGCGGTGCACGAGATCGATCTCTCCGACCTGGAACCCATCGTGGTGATCCCGCCGAGCCCGGCCAACACGCGCAACCTTTCCGACGTCGCCGGCACCGAGGTGCAGGTGGGCTATCTCGGGTCCTGCGCCAGCGGCCGGGTCGAGGACCTGCGGATGGCCGCCGAGGTCCTGCGCGGCCGCCAGGTCAAGCCGGGCTTTCAGCTCCATGTCGTACCGACCAGCCAGGAGATCATGCGCCAGGCGGCGGAGGAGGGTCTCATCACCGATCTCATCGCCTCGGGTGCCTTCGTCACCTCCTCGTCCTGCGACTACTGCTTCGGCCGCATGGGCGTGATGAGCGCTGGCCAGCGCGCGGTCTCGACCGGGACGCTGAACGTGCGCGGGCGCATGGGCAGCCCGGACTCGGAGATCTTCATCGTCAATGCGGCGGCGGTGGCGGCCTCTGCGATCGAAGGCAAGATCGCGGACCCCCGCCCCTATCTGTAGCGGAGCCGTCCGGTGCCCCTGGACAACCTCTGCGGTCGCGCCGCCTTCCTCTTCGAGGAGATCGATTTCGACGTCGACCAGATCGTCGGCGTCAAGAACATCAAGCTCAAGGACCCGGACGAACTCGCGCAGGTCGCCATGCAAGGTTACGACCCGGACTTCGCGGCCAAGGTGCAGCCGGGCGACCTGCTGATCGGCAACGAGAACTTCGGCTACGGCCATCCGCACTATCCGCCGATGATCGCCATGCGCCGCCTCGGCATCTCCGGCGTGATCGCGGAGAGCTTCTCGCCCGGCTACTGGCGCGGCGAGATCGCCATGGGCTTCCCGCAAGTCGCCTGCCCCGGAATCCTCGGCCTGGTCTCCCGCTGGGACGAGCTGGAGGTCGACTGGGCGCAGGGCGAAGTGCGCAACCACACCACCGGCAAGGCCCTGCCCTTCGAGCCGCTGTCCGACGGCGACCGGACGATGCTCGAGAACGGCGGCCTGATCGGCTACCTGCACGCCCGCGACGAGGAGACCGCCGAATGACTGCGCTCGATAAACCCGGCTTCGCCGCCAAGGCACGCGCCGGCAAAACGATCTGGACCGCAGGCGCCTTCGACGCCCTCTCGGCAAAGCTCGCCGAGGAAGCCGGCTTCGCCGCCGTCATGTCCACCGGCTTCGGCGTTTCGGCCTCGCATCTCGGCGCGCCCGACGTCGAGCTCTACACCATGACCGAGAATCTGGCGGTCGTGCGCAACATGGCCAACGCGCTCTCCGTCCCGCTGATCGCCGACACCGATACCGGCTACGGCAACGCGATCAACGTCATGCGCACGGTGCGCGAGTTCGAGCAGGCCGGCGTCGCCGCGATGATCCTGGAGGACCAGGAGGTGCCGAAACGCTGTCCGGCCGTGGCGAACGCGGTCGAGATCCTGCCGATCGACGAAGGCAGCGCCAAGATCCGCGCCGCCGTCGAAGCCCGGCGCGATCCGGACACGCTGATCGTCGCACGTACCGATGCCTTCAACGAAGCGGACGGGATCGCCCGGGCGAAGGCCTACGTCGCCGCCGGCGCCGATCTCATCCAGCCGATCTCGCGCGGGTTCCAGAGCTTCGAGGCGCTGAAGCGCCTGCGCGCCGCCTGCGGCGTGCCTCTGTCCTTGCAGATCCTCGGCTGGCTGGAAAGCGATCTGACGCCCGAGCAGATCGAAGAGCTTGCCGGTCTGGCGGTGTTTCCGCTGGTCGCCCTGATGACGGCCACCGCGGCGATGCGGGCAAACCTTCAGGTCCTCAGCCAGGCGCATTCCACGCAGGGCCTGCCCCAGCAAGTGGCGGGCCTTACGGCGTTCAAGAGCTTCATCGGCTTCGACGAGGTCGAGCGCCAGAAGGCGAAGTTCCTGGTGCGCGAGCTGCCCACCTCGCTCGCCCTGGCCTCCGACGGCTAGAGCGCGGTCGTCTTGGGCGGAAGCGCTTCGCTTCCGCCCAAGACGTGAATCGCTCTCTAAACCGATAAGTAGAGCAGGATCGCCGCCGAACACAGATCCTCCGGGCGCAATCACGCCTTGACGATCCGGCGAACTGGAAGGTACTCAAATGATAATAGTTCTCATTCTTAACGGAAACGGCCACGCCGAACCTTGTCAGCGACCGACCTCGCATCCGCGCTATGAAGCCGTCCGAGGGCTCGTCGTTGCCGCGGCGACGGCGCGGGCCGGCTGCACGCGCGCGCAGGGCACCCAGAGGAGAGCGCCGCAGTGCGCGACTCTAGCAAGGTCCTTCACCTCTTCGTCACGCACCGGAGCGCCTTGATCGACTACGCGACCGGTATCGTCGGCAACCGGGCGCAGGCCGAAGACCTGGTGCAGGAGGCCTGGCTCCGCTTCGACGAAACGACCCGGTCGCGTCATCTCGACCAGCCGCTGGGCTATCTCTACCGCATCGTCCGCAATCTGGCACTGGACGGGCACCGTCGTCTCAAACGCGAGCAGCGGATCCTCCCCGGCAAGAGCTTCGATCTTGCGCTCAGCACCTCGCCCGACCACGGGCCGACGCCGGAGCGGGTCGCGCTCTACAAGGACGAACTGGAGGCCGTGATGGCAGCGCTCGACGAGCTGCCGGAGCGCACTCGCATCGCACTGGAGATGCATCGGATCGGAGGATGCAAGCTGAAGGATATCGCCGCCTTTCTGGACATTTCGGTCGCCCTCGCGCATGTCCTGGTCGCCGAGGGCGTGCAGCACTGCAAGACGCGCCTGGGCTGGCCTTGACCCACCAGATTCCGCAGGGCCAGCGGCCCGGTGCCTCCTTAAGGGGAGGCTCGGTTGAAAAAGTCCGGTCCGGAAGCGTCTAGTGGGTAAGGCCCCGTCTTTGCTGCTGCTGCAACAGGAGCCACGAGACCTCCCGGCCGCGACGCAGCCGCCAAAGGCGAACCCGCAGGGATTGGCATGACCGAGACACCGCCCGAGAACGTGCAGCAGGCCTCCAGAGAAGCAACGGACTGGCTCATCCGCCTGCAGGAGACCCCCGACGACCCGACGGTCTTGAGACTCTTCGAGGCCTGGCTGGAGAAGGATCCGGTCAACCGGGAGGCCTGGGCGATCACGCGCAGGACGACGCATCTGATCGAGACCGCATTGCCGCGCGATACCCGACGCCAGACGGGGAGTCTCGCAGGGACCGGCGATGGGACGCAGCAAAAGGGCACGTCGCCGCGCTGGCAACGCAAGACGGAGAGACAGGCGTCGCTCCGTCCAGGGAGCCGTCGCGGCCGACGCCTTCGCCGCGCCGCCCTGGCCGTATCGGCCTGCCTCGCCCTGGCCGTCTTCCTGCCGAACCTTCTGCTGACGATCCGGGCCGACCACAGAACCGGAACGGCAGAGGTTCACGACCTGGAGCTTCCCGACGGCACCGCAATCGCCCTGGCGCCGGACAGCGCTATTGCGGTTCGCTACCGTGAGGAGGAACGGCGCGTCGATCTGCTGGCCGGCGAGGCCTTCTTCGACGTGGCGCCGGACCGGGAGCGGCCCTTTCGGGTCTGGAGCGGAGAGATCCGCGCAAGCGTGATCGGCACCGCCTTCAACGTTCTGCGGCAGGACGAAGGGGCAACGATCGCGCTTCAGGAGGGGCGCCTCGAGGTCGGCCGCCCGAACGCGGAGGAGGACGCCCGAGCGAACCGCCTGCAGGCCGGCGAGGTCGCAACCTTCAGCCAAAGCGGCGAGATCCATCGCAGCCGTCGTCCGCCCGCCCTGATCGCGGCCTGGCGGAACGGTCAACTGGTCGCGGAAGACCAGCCGCTGGGACAGGTCGTGGACCGCTTGCGCCGCTACTACCGGGGCCGGATCGTCATAACGGATCCCGGTCTTGCGGAGCTTCCGGTCACCGGCGTCTACACCCTCGCCGACCCCGTCGAGGCGCTTGTCGGCATCGCTCGCCCCCATGGCGCGGAAGTGCGCCGGATCACCCCGTGGCTGCTCGTCGTCTCACGCTTCTAGAGCAAGTTTTATCCATAAATAACAATAACCTAGAAGTTTTTCCCGATTTTCCTGAAAATCCCCCTCGCAGCGTCGTTCCTGCAGAGGAGCGAGAGGCTGCGACGCACGCGCACCGGGCTGCCGGTGCGCGCCGGCTCTCCGCCGATGGACGTGTGGAAGCCGACGTGGGGAGACGGTGAAGGTGAAAGCGGAGCGCGCGAAAACGCAGCAGGCGAGACGCAGGGTGTCGGGGCGCGGCTGCGCCCGTCGGGGACGGGCCGTCCTGTTCAAGACAGCGACTGTCGCGGTGGTTTCCATGGCTGCGGCGGACTTCGGGACCGAGGCAAAGGCCGAAGACTGGCAGCAGCGCCTGCGACAGCTCGAGCAGAGCCCCCGACCGGCCTGGGCGGAAACCGCCTGGCGCGACTGGTCGCCGCCCAAGCTTCAGCTTGCCCAGGCGCAACCGGCGCAACGCGACTTCGATATCGCGGCGCAAGGGCTGACCAGTGCCCTGGCGCTCTTCGGTCAGCAGTCCGGCCTACAGGTCACGCTCGACGGCGCGCTGGCCAGGGATCGCACGACGCCCGGGGTGCAGGGCAGCTTCACGGCGGATCAGGCCTTGCAGCGCCTGCTGGCCGGCACGGGGCTGACCTACAGCCGGTCGGGCGCCTCGATCGTCGTCGAGGAGATCGTGGCTGCGCCTGCGGCGTCACCGCAGGGCCCCCTCGCGCTCGACCCGCTGGTGGTACGGGGACAGCTCCAAATCCGCACGCTGCAGGACACGCCCGAGAGTGTCGCGATCCAGACCGGCGAGGAGCTGGAACGGCGTGGCGACTTCGATCTCTACGACGCCATCGAGCGCATCCCCAACGTCAATCAAAGCCCCCAGGAACGCGGCTTTTCCATCCGCGGCATCGACCAGCGCGGTCCGGCGGCCGGCGGCGGCGGCGGCCAACTCGTCTCGACCCAGGTCGACGGCGTCGCCCTGACAAACGTCGGCACCTTCAGCGGTCCCTTCAGCTCCTGGGATCTGCAGCAGGTCGAGGTGCTGCGCGGCCCGCAGTCTACCCAGCAGGGGCGCAACGCCCTGGCCGGCGCCATCGTCCTGCGCAGCAACGATCCCACTTACGACCTGGAGCTGCGCAGCCGCGGCGAGGCCGGCTCGCGCGCAACCCTCGGCGGCGCCGTGATGGCCAATGTGCCGCTGATCGAAGACCGCCTCGCTCTCCGCTTCTCTGCCGACCGTCTCCAGACCGACGGCTTCGTCGACAACCCGACCCGGAACGAAGACGACTACGACGCCCGCGAGCAGACCACCCTGCGCGGCAAGCTGCGCATCGACCCGACCGACGACCTGGAGATCATCGCCTCCTTCTCGCAGACCGACAGCTCTCGGGGCAGCAACTTCATCGAGGAAGCCTTCTTCCCGGACGACCGTGTCAACCTCTCCAACCTGGAGGCGGATGAGGATTCCCTCCACCGCAACAGCGGCCTGCGGCTGACCTGGCGGATCGACGAGGCCTTCTCCCTGGAGTCCGAGACCAACTACTACACCCTCGACTACGAGCGCGTTGCCGACCGAAACCGCCCGGCGGCGGACGACCTCGGCTTTCTCGACAGAAGCAGCGACGAGACGGTGTTCGAGCAGGACCTGCGCCTGCGCTACGAAGGCGAAGATCTCAGCGGCGTCCTCGGACTCTTCTACACGCAGACCGAGGGGGATTTCTTCAACCTCACCCGGGATCCGGCGAGCCGTTTCACTAACCTCGCCCCGCCCGGCGTATTTCTGGAAGCGGAGACGGATCAACGAACCGAGGTGGAGAACGTCGCCGTCTTCGGGGAGGCCGACATCGGCGTCGACTGGCTCCTGCCCGGCCTGACCTTCACGCTCGGCGGACGCTACGACCGCGAAACCGTGGACAACGACATCCGCACCGTCGCAACGCTCGACCCGGCCATCCCCTCGCCCATCCCGCTGCCGAACGATCGGAACGAGACCGACGCGAGCTTTTCCGCCTTCCTGCCCAAGATCGGCGTCACCTACGACTGGACGCCCGACATCGCCACCAGCTTCACCGTGCAGCGCGGCTACCGGGCCGGCGGGGCGCAGGTCAACGGTTTCACCCAGCAGGTCAACGAGTTCGATCCGGAGTTCACCTGGAACTACGAGTTCGCCCTGCGCAGCCAGTTCTTCGACCGGCGGCTGACCGCCAACGCCAACCTCTTCTACACCGACTGGACCGACCAGCAGGTGCCGGTCCGTGGCCCCTCGGGAAACTCGAGCGACTTCGACATCGTGAATGCCGGCGAGTCCCGGCTCTACGGCGCCGAGGCCTCCCTGGAGGCCCTGGTGACGCCCAAGCTCGACGTCTTCGGCTCGATCGGTCTGGTACAGACAGAGTTCCTGGACTTCGAAAGCGGTGGCCAGGACTTCTCCGGCAACGAGTTCCAATCGGCGCCGGAGGTGACGGCGGCCTTCGGCGCGACCTACTTCTTCGACAACGGCCTCTCCGTCGGGGCCGACGCCTCCTACACCGGCGTGTCCTTCGTCGATGCCGACAACGATCCCGCCGCCAGGGCCGATGCCCGCTTTCTGGTCAACACCCAGATCACCTACGACCAGGACAGGTGGAACGCCGGCTTCTTCGTCCGCAACCTTTTCGACAACGACTACGCGACACGCCGTCTCCCCCAGCAGGACGGCAGCCGGGTCCTCATCTCTGGCGAACCTCGCACGTTCGGGCTCTACCTGGGACTCGCGTTCTAGATGCTCCCCAAACTCTCCCAACCGGGTCCCCGGGCCCCGGGGTGCCGGTCCGCGATTCGCGGTCTTATACGCCGAAAGCGCGATCAAAGCGTTGTCAGGCTCAGCCAATGGCAGTAGAAGGGGGCCGGGCAATGCGACTGACTCGCATTATCAGATGACTCCAGTCGGATATTGGGAGGGCGGGGATGGCCGTTGAGTCCCTCGGTCATACAGGTACGGCCACGGGCCGACGGCACAAGCACAAGCGCACCGCCTCGAACGTCGCCTTTCTGGTGCACTCGGCTTCGGGCCTGTGGCTGACGATCCTGCTGGCGGTCGTCATGGTCAGCGGCACGATCACCGTCCTCTATGCCGAAATCGACTGGCTGATCCACTCCGAAATGCGCATCTCCCCGGGCGAGGAGCGCGTGAACCCAGGCTTGCTCTACGACAACCTGCGGGCGGCATATCCGGACGTCGGGATCAACAACGTCTGGACCGGCGCCATGACGGAGCATAGAGCGGCCTCCGCCCTCGTGTCGTCGCCGGAGCAGGGCTTCCGCCTGGTCTGGATGGACCAGTTCAGCGGCGAGGTGGTCGGCGAAACGCCCTTCGTGACCCTCGGCCGCTTCATCAACATTCTGCACACCGATCTCTTCCTGCCGGTGATCGGGCGCTACTTCGTCAACTTCTTCGGCGTCCTGCTGTTGATCTCCATCGTCACCGGCCTGATCACCTACAAGAAGTTTTGGCGCGGCTTCCTGCGCCGCCCCCGTTTTCATCGCGACGCGCGCACCTGGCTGGGCGATCTACACAGGCTGATGGCCCTCTGGTCGCTCTGGTTCCTGCTGATCATCGGACTGACCGGCACCTGGTGGTTCTATCAGGATCCGCTGGTCAGTGCCGGCGGCGTGCCGGACATCGTCGTCGAGAGACCGACGCCGCCGCGCCTCTCGACCGCCGAGTTGGACGCGCTCGGGCCCGAGACGCCTCAGCCGCGCTCCGGCGCGGACATCGTCGCCGCCGTGCAGGCCGCTTACCCCGACATGACCGTGACGCTGCTTCTGCCGCCGGCCGTTGCGGACCAGCCCTTCACCGTTCGCGGAGATCGCGGCGAGATCCTGGTCGATGGCGGCGCCAACACGGTCTACGTCAATCCCTACACCGCCGAGATCATGGGCGCTCGCCTGTCCGAGGACTGGACGGCGAGCCAGCGCGTGGATGCGGCGATGCACCCGCTGCACTACGGCAACTGGGCCAAGGGCGGGGCGGCCGATCTGGCGGTCAAGCTGCTCTGGTTCCTGGGCGGCGCCGTCATCAGCTTCCTGACGGTCTCCGGCCTGATCATCTATCTCAAGCGCACACGCCGCGCCGCCGGCACGCTGCTGGCGAGGACGAAGCTGGCCGCCGGCCTGCGACGGATCTGGAACTGGGTCAAGCCCTGGGGCGGTCCCATGGGGGCCCTGAAGTACGTCAATATCCTGTTCCTGGGCGGCATCGTCGCCGGCGGCCTTCTGGTGATGTCTCTCGGCGCCGAGGGCATCGGCGACCGCGGTCGGCACTTCGAGCCTCAGGCCGCCGGACCCTTCGAGGTCTCGGCCATCGGGCTTGCCGGTCTGCTGGAGGCCGACCTGCCACCGGTGCGCCCAGGTGCGGACATGGACGTCTATATGCAGATCGCCGACGGCCGCTTTCGCGACGCCCGCTTCATCCGCGTCGGACTGACGGATCCCGACGGCCAGGAGCTCGACAGCGAACTGGTCGAAGGCTCCGAGGGGAACGCTCGCGGCCATGTCCACCTGCCGGAAGAACTGGAGGGCGTCAGACTCTGGATCGAAGTGGAAGGCTGGGACAGCCGGAAGCATCGCGCCTACTGGCCCCTGACCGGCGCGCAGGCAGAGGCCCAGGCAGCGGTCTCGCCGCAGGGTTAGACGCAGCCCCGCACAGCGGCAGCAGACATCTCATGCCACGCCACCGGACAAGGCCTCCGATGCAGCGCCGGCAATGGCCGACCACACGGTGAACCAGGATACGAACAGGATCCTGGCAAGTCTTCACCGCGATCATTGGGGCGACCTCTGTCGCTATCTGATGGCCACCTTCGGCCAGGGGCCGCCGGAGCCGGAAGACATCGCGCAGCGCGCCTTCGCACAGGTCGCGGCGCATGGGGACTTTCATTCGATCCGGAACCCGAAGGCCTTTCTCTGGCGGATCGCGCAAAACATCGCGGTGTCGGAGAAGCGGTCACAAGCCGTCCGTCGACGCCAGCCGCAGGACATCGGCGGAGGCTCGCTCCCGTCGCCAGGCGACGCGGTCACGCCCGAGCGTGTCCTGGTTGCCAAGGAACAGATGGCGGCGATCGTCGCGGCCCTGGACGCCATGCCGGCCAAACGCCGCCGCATGCTGGTGCTGAACCGCATCGAGGGGCTCAGCTTCGCGGAGATCGCGCGGCGCACGGGCCTCTCGCAGACGGCCGTGAAAAAACATGTCGCCCGCGCCATGATCGACCTCGATGCGGCCTTGGCCGAACCATGATCATGATCTCTTGAAATACGGGACTTCGAGATAGGGAACGACGAGATACGGGCCGGTGGTTTCCAGGGACGAGATGACAGACGCGATCCGAAACGCGGCGCACGACTGGCAGACGCGGATCGAGGCCGGTGAGATGACGCCCGCGAACCGGCGGGCCTTCGAGGCGTGGCTGGCGGCAGATCCCCGGCACCGCGCGGCCTACGACCGTGCCGCAAGCCTGTGGCGCCAGGTCGGCGCGCTCGACGGAACCGCCCTGCCCCCGCGCAGCCTGCAGCCGCTCGCGCGCGAGCGCTTCATCGCCTGGCGAAACGGCGGCCGCCCGCGCTGGCCGCTGCGTTTTGCCGGTGGCGTCGCCGTGCTGGCCGCCATCCTTCTCGTCGTTCTGCTGCCGATCGATTCCCGCACCCTGCTGTCGCCGGGCGCGCAAGGCTTCGAAACACGGATCGCCGAGACGCGGGAGATCCGTCTCGCCGACGGCAGCCGCGTCACGCTCGGCGCCCGCAGCGGCCTCTCGGTCGAGCTGGAGGAGACGGAACGGCGAATCCGGCTGCGCTTCGGGGAGGCCTTCTTCGAGGTCGCCAGCGATCCGGCCCGGCCCTTCATCGTGGAGTCGGACAGCCTCCGCGTCGAAGCGCTCGGAACGGCCTTCGACGTACGCCGCCTGGGCGTCGGGTCACGGGTTGCCGTTGCCGAGGGGACGGTCGCGGTGAGTTCGGCGGACCCGAACGGGGACGTAGCGCCGACGCGGCTGTCGGCCGGCCAGCAGATCGCGTCCGACGATCGGGGTTCCCTGAGCGCGGCGACAGCCATTGCCCCCGATGCGGTCGGCGCCTGGAGGCGCGACCGTCTGGTCTACAGCGGAGCCTCACTGTCCGACGTGGTGGCCGATGCGAACCGCTATCACGACGACTGGATTCTTTTGCGCGACGAGAAGGCGGCGCAGCTTGAGATCACGGCCGTGTTCGACGCCAGGGACATCGACGGCATGCTGGCCGCGCTCGGTGAAGCGCTGCCCATCGTCGTCCGCGACCGCCCGGGCCCCATCATCACCATCGGCGGCCGGGCGGAGACCGCGGTGGACTAGAGTCAAAAAAAATCGAACGGCAGGTGACGATTCCCTCACCTCAAGCGTCGTTGACCTAGATGCGATTGCGACGCATTACGATTGATGTTGGGGGGGAAGGGTTTTGAAAGTTCGGTCCGTTCGGTCGATCCGCCGCATGGCACTGCGCGGGTTCGTTTCCTTGCTGCTGCTCGGTGCCTGCACCTCGCCCGGCATGGCACAGGATCGTCAGGCGGTCCCGATCGATCTGCCGGCGCAACCGCTGGGTCAGTCGCTGGTCGATCTGGCCGAGCAGACCGGCATCACGATCGTCGCGGAAGAGGCTCTGGTCGCCGGGAAGACCGCCCCGCCCCTGTCCGCGACCTTGGCGCCGGAGGAAGCGGTGCGGCGCCTGCTCGCCGGCAGCGGTCTGTCGCTGCGCATCGGCACGGGCGGTACGCTGATCGTCAGCCGTGCAGAGCCGGAGGCCGGCAACGGCGGGCCGCTCCAGCTTCAGCCCATCACGGTGGATGCCGTGCTCGGCGGCACCCTGACGCAGAGCTACGCGGCCCCCGATTCTTTCGGCCCGACCCGAACGAACACGCCAATCATCGAGACTCCGCAGTCCACGCAGGCTATCACGCGCCAGGCCCTTGAGGACGCCGGCACAACGGAAGTCGCGGACGCCTACGACTACCTGGCCGGAATTCAGCGGGACAACAACATCGGCGGGTTGGTCGGCGACGCTTACCTGGCGCGCGGCTTCGTCGCCGACGACCTGCTCATCAACGGCAACCGAAGCGGTCGGCCCACGACCCTCGACACCGTCAACGTGGAACGGATCGAGGCCCTGCGCGGCCCCACCGCAACGCTGTTCGGCCGCGCCGATCCGGGCGGTCTCATCAACATCGTCACGAAGCAGCCTTTGTCCGAACCGCTCTATCAGGTGGAGGTGAGCGGCGGCAGCGGTTTCGCCGGCGAAGGCGATCGCTTCCGCGACATTCGCGCAACCCTGGACAGCGGCGGTCCCATCGACGAGCGGGGCCGGGCCCGTTACCGCTTCAACGCCGCCGCCGAACGGGAACGGAGCTTTCGGGAGGACAGCGACAAGACGGTGTTCTTTGCCTCCCCGGTGGTCGACCTGGAACTCGACGACAAGACCGTCGCCAACCTGGAATTGGCCTATCAATATCGGCAAGACGTCTTCGATCGCGGCAACTTCTTCGTCGAGGGCGACCTGGACCTACCAAGGGACTTCTTTCTCGGCGAAGACCAGGGCGACGACCAGACGTCCCATATCGTCACGGGGGCACTTCGGATCGACCGCGCGCTGTCGAATACCGTCAACGCCAGACTGGGCCTCTACGCCAGCTACGGCGACCTGTCGAGCGAGGGGCTCGAACCCAGCAGCGTCATCGGCTCGCAAGTCTCCGCCGTGCGTGTAAGCAACGACGGTTCGGACCTGTTCCTGACGGCCCAGCCGGAACTGGTCGCGGAGCTTGCGACAGGACCGATCGGCCACACACTGCTGTTCGGCCTGGACGCGTCCTATCGGGAAAGCGATCTGCTGTTCTTTCGCGGTGCGCCCGGCGCCCCCATCGATGCCTTCGCCCCGGACTTTCCGGTCGACCTGCCGGACTTCGATCTGTCCGTTCCCGGCAACCAGCGTTTCGATTCGGATTTCACGGCGCGAGCGATCGGCGTCTATGCCCAGAATCAGATCGATCTCAGCGAGCAGTGGAAGCTGCTGCTGGGTGTGCGCTGGGACTCCGTCTGGCTGTCGAGCGACATCGCAAGCACCTTCAACGTCGGCACCCAGGTGACGGATGCGCGAGACGAGACCTTCAAGGACACCGCCCTTCTGCCGCGCGCCGGGCTCGTCTACCAACCGATCGAACAGATCGGTCTCTATGCCTCCTATTCCGAGAGCTACCGGGCGCCGCCGCCCACCAGTGCCTTGCGGGACGCGAACGGCGAACAGGTCGACGCTGAGACGGGGCGTAGTTTCGAAGTGGGCGTTAAGCTGGATGCGCTCGAAGGGCGGCTGACCGGGACGCTGGCGGCGTTTCGCACGGAAAAGGAGAACGTCATCGACACGGATCCCGCCGACCCCTTCGCCGTCACCAATCTGGGCGAAGTGCGTAGCCAGGGGGTCGAGTTCGATCTGTCCGGCGAGGTCTTCCACAACTTCAGCCTCGGCGTGACCTACACCTTCACGGACGCCGAAATCGCCAGCAACGAAGGTGGCGTGCCGAGCGGCACCAGGTTGCGGAACGTCCCGCGACACGCCGCCTCCCTGCAAGCCGCCTATCGCTTCACGCAGGGATCTTTGAAAGGTCTGCGGATCTTCGGGGGTGCCGTTTACGAGGGTGAGAAGCCGACCAGCACCGCAGGCGGCTCGCCGCCGGACCTTCCCGACTACGTCCGGCTCGACCTGGGCGCCTCCTACGAGTTCACCGAGAACCTGCAGGCCCGGCTTCAGCTCCAAAACCTGACCGACACGGAGTACTACACCAGCGCAAACGGGCCGGAGCGCGTAACCGTCGGACAACCCTTCAACGCGACGCTGGGCGTTCGCGTGAGATTCTGACGGCCCTCACCCGCCGCCTGTGCTTTCCGGCCAGCGGTGTTCGGAGCGCTTAGAGCAGGATCGCCTTAGGGGTCCCGGCCGTCGTCCGACACCCTATCTGCCGGCGGGCTCGGCCGGGTGACGATGAAGGTGGCGGAGAGCCCGAGCACGACCACCTGGATCGAGATGATCCATAGCGGCGTGCTGGTCGCGACCGATACGACCAAGACCGCGGCGATGGAGAGCAGTCCGAAGATCTTGGCCCGCCGGCTGATCGCACCGTGCGCCCGCCAGTTATGAATCAGCGGGCCGAAGACGCGGTGCCGGAGCAGCCAATCGTGCAGGCGCTCCGACGAGCGGGCGAAGGCGAAGGCGGCCAGCAGCACGAAGGGGGTCGTCGGCAAGAGCGGCAAGGCGGCGCCCAGACCGGCGAGGGCGACAGCCGAGAGCCCCAGCAGGAGCCAGAGCAGCCGTACCGGCGAAAGGCGGGATCCCAGGTTCACCTCACACCTCCGCCCTGCCCCGTAACCTCTTGATCGGCGGAGGCACCCCTGACGGGCACTGGGACATGCGTGCCCGACGTTTGGGCCTTCATGCGGAGTAGCGGAGCGTCGATGAGTGGGAGCTGGTGAGCCATGGCCACACATAGATAGTGCATAACCGACGGATCGCAGCCCACCTGCGCGGATCTTATGACAGGGACAGCGGGCATCCCCACAGCTCACCCTCCAGACTGCTCGCTGCGCCGAAGGCCTTGAGAATGATAACCAATTGCAATATGCAGTCTGCAGGGTCATCGCAGGGCGCTTCGATGGCCGGCGAATCAGGATCGAGACCGAGGTCGGGGGACGGCGGTGGGGAGTCGAGACCGGTCCAGGGCGCGGGGCGACCGCAAGCCGGCATGGCTCGAGGTCTTCCTGGCCAACCAGAACGAACTGCTGGCCTTCCTCGGGCGGAAGGCGGGGCCGCGCGATCAGCCGCGCGACCTGTTGCACGATCTCTTCGTCAGGATGTCCCAGAACGCCGCGACGGCCAGCATCGACGATCCGCGGGCTTACCTCTTTCGCGCCGCGGCCAACGTGGCGATCGACGCGGCACGGGCCGGACGGCACCGCAAGACGGACATCCCTCCGGCGGAGGTCGACGGCCCGACCTCCCGCGATCCCTCTCCGGATGCCCTGCAGACGGCCATCGCCCGCGACCGTCTGCGCCGGCTCGACGAGTCCCTCGCCAAGCTGCCGGAGGAGACGCGGGCGATGATCTACCTCTTGCGCATCGAGGGCGAGAGCTACGACGCGGTTGCCGCCCTGTTCGGCCTTTCGAAGAGCACGGTCGAAAAGCGTGTGGCGAAGGCGCTGCGCGCCTGCAGGGAGGACCTGGAGGCCGGCGACCGAGTCCGGCGATGAAGTATACGATCCGGTTTTCCTGCTGCCGAACGTCTTAACCCTTTGACAGAGAAACGCTGTTGGACCGACGGTTGACCATGGCCGACCAGCGACCGCCAGGACAGGTGAAACGGAGGCAGGAGGCCGCGCCTCCGCCCGACCCTTTCGGACCCGAACTCGGTCGCCTGAAGGGCGGCCGGGCCTTTCCGCCCGGCTTCGATCCGCGGGCCGTTGCGCGACGGTCGCGCCGGCGCCGCCGGACGCTGCGCGGCGGCGGCATCGCCCTGCTTGCGGCGGCGCTGCTGTGGCTCGCGTTCGATCCGAGCCTGACCGCCGACTACAGCGCCCCGGTCGGTTCGGTCGCGCGTGTCACACTGCCGGACGGAACGATTGCGCATCTCGACAGCGGCGCGTCGATCTCCTGGTCGGAAAGCCAGACGGAACGGCGGGTGCGCCTGCACGCCGGCATCGGCCTTTTCGAGACGGCCCCAGAGCCGGAGCGCGATTTCGTCGTCGAAGCCGCCGCCCTGGAAGTCCGGCCTCTCGGGACAGTCTTCGCGGTGTCCGCCGAAGCCTCGGGCTGGGCCGCCCTGGTCCAGTCCGGAGAGGTCCGCGTCAGCCTGCCGGACGGCGGATCAAGCACGGTGATCGGCCCGGGCGAGGCCGCGTCCATGGCGGGCCCGGACGCGGGCCTGGCCATATCGCAAGTCGACGCCGAGCGACTGCTGGCCTGGCGGAGCGGCGTCCT
>JANQPZ010000031.1 GCA_028285215.1 Rhodovibrionaceae bacterium
GGGGGCGGAAGATGAGGAAGAGGATCAGGCCGAGACCGATCAGGATCAGGCGAACCGCCGCCAGCTGGTCGGAGTCCAGGACATCGACGAAGTCCTTCAGGAAGCGGCTGCCCTCCAGCAGCACCATCACGGTGCAGGCGCCCAGCAGAATCCCCCGATTGCTGCCGCGGCCGCCGGCGATCACCGCCATGAAGGCATAGGCGGAGACGATCGGCGTGAACTGGCTCGGGTCGATGTAGCTGAAGAAGAAGGCGTGCAGGGCGCCGGCGATGGCGGTCACCGCGCTGCCGATCGCGAAGGCGATCACGCGGGTGCGCACGACGTTCTTGCCCAGGGTTGCCGCCACCACGTCGTCCTCGCGCACCGAGCGGACGAGTCGTCCGAAGGGCGAACGTGCGAGACGCTCGAGCCCAAGGAAGACCGCCGCGAGCACCAGCAGACAGAGACCGAGGAAATAGACGTCGTAGGATCCGGCGGGCACCAGATCGAAGAACGGCCGCGGAATACCGGGCAGGCCTAGGGCGCCGCCGGTCAGCCAGCCCTCGTTCAGGCTGACCAGCCGGACGATCTCCCCGAATCCCAAGGTCACGATGGCCAGGTATTCCTCGGCCAGCCGCAGCGAGAGCAGCGCGACCAGGGCGCCGGCTGCCGCACAGACCAGCATCGCGCCGAAGGTCGCGATCACCGGGCCGGTCCCGGCCATTGCCAGCAGGGCGGCGGTGTAGGCGCCGAGGGCGAAGAAGCCGACGATGCCGAAGTTCACCATGCCGCAGAGGCCCCACTGCAGATTGAGGGCGAGCGCCAGAATGGCGGCGATGCTGACCAGCGTCAGGATGGTCACGAGGTAGGCGATCATCGTGCGATCCTTACCTGGCCCAGCAGGCCTTGCGGGCGGAACAGCAGCAGCAGGGCAATGGCGACGAAGCTGACCGCCTGGCGGTACTGCGGTTCGATCACCAGGATCGACATCTCCTGCACCAGCCCGACCGCCAGGGCGCCGAGCACGGCGCCGACCGGACTGCCGAGACCGCCCAGGATGGCCGCTGCGAAGATGGTGATGATGTAGCTCCAGCCCATCATCGGATCGATCGCCCGGTCCATGCCGATCAACACGCCGGCCAAAGCCGTCAGGGTGGCGGCCAGGACCCAGGTCCAGAGGATCGTGCGATCCCGGTCGATGCCGCGCGCGGCCGCCAGCGAGGGATTATCGGCCACAGCGCGCATCGCACGGCCGAGCGCGGTATGACGCAGGATCAGATAGACCGCGAGCATCGCAAGCAGCGTGACCACTGCCGTGGTGATCTGCTCCGGATTGATGCGCAGGTCGGCGACCCGATAGGGGCGGGAGATTGGAATGTCGAAGTTGCGTGCGAGATTGCCGAAGAAGAGACGGCAGACGTTCTCCAGAATGAAGGACAGGCCCATGGAGGCGACCAGCAGCGTAATGGGGCCGCGGTCGCGCAGCGGCCGGAACACGAGCCGGTCACTTGTCACCATGATGGCAGAGAAGGCCAGCGCCGCGGCCGCGGCGGCGGCGATGAGCGGCAGTCCGGCGAGCGTGTTGAAGACCCAGGTGAGATAGGCACCGGCCGTCAGCATGCCGCCGATCGCGAAATTGGGAAACTTCAGGATGGAGAAGATCAGGGTCAGGGCCACCGCCGGCAGGGCGATGACCATCCCGGTGATCAGACCGTTGAGGGCAAGCTGCGCGATCATGCCGCCTCGCCCAGATAGAGGCGGTGCAGATCGTGTTCGGCGAGCAGACGGTCGGCGGGCGTGACCAAACGCACTTCACCGGCGACCAGCACCAGCGCGACGTCGGAGAACGGTAGCGCGGCGGCGACGTTCTGCTCGATCATGAAGATGGTGACACCCGACTCGCGCACGGTTTGCACCGCCGCGAAGATCTCCTGCACGAACTTCGGCGACAGCCCGGCGGAGGGTTCGTCCAGAAGCAGCACGTCCGGGCTCGACATCAGCGCGCAGGCGAAGGCCAGCATCTGGCGCTGGCCCCCGCTGAGGTTTCCGGCCAGCAGCGGCAGGCGTTCGGCGACGTCCGGGAACATCGCCAGGACCTTGTCCCGTTGCGTGTGGGTTGCCACCCGCGATGCGCTGAGGAACTCGGTCGCGAGCTTCAGGTTCTCGCCCACCGTCATGTTGCGAAAGACGTTGTGCTCCTGCGGTACGTAGGCGAGGCCGGCGTCGACGCGGCGGTTGGCCGGCACGCCCGTGATGTCCTGGCCGAAGAGGTGGAGCGCCCCTTCGCGGATCGGCACCAGCCCCGCGACGGACTTGATCAAGGTCGACTTGCCGGAGCCGTTCGGGCCGACGACGGTGAAGATCTCGCCCGGCCGCACGCTGAATCCGACGCCCTTCAGGATGTCGCCGGCACCGTAGCCGACGCGCAGGTCGCGCGCCTCCAGCGGTGCCGTCAGGGTCGGCGCGGCGCGGGGGGCGGCCTGTCGCGTCATGCGACGATTCCCAGGTAGGCCTCGACCACGCGGGTATCGCTGGTCACCTCGCGGAAGCTGCCGCTGGTCAGGTTGCTGCCCTCGGCCAGGACATGCACCCGGTCTGCCAGATCGGCCACCAGTTCCATGTCGTGCTCGATCAGGCCGATGGTCAGGCCCTCGTCGCGCAGGTCGCGAATGGTGCGCGCCAACTCCCGCACCATCGGCGGGCTCACGCCGGCGGCCGGCTCGTCCAGCAGGATCAACTGAGGGTCGAGCATCAGCGCCCGTGTCAGCTCCAGCAGCTTCTTCTGTCCGCCGGACAGGGAGGCGGCCGGCTCGTCCGCCAGCCGGAACAGCCCGACCCGCTCGAGCAGCGCTCGCGCACGCAGCCCCAGTTGCCGTTCCTCCCGGCGGACCTGGCGCGGCCGCAGAAAGGCTGCGAAGGGGCTTTCGAGCGCGTCCGTCTGTCCGGCCAGCACGACGTTCTCGAAGACGGTCAGTTGGGCCAGTTCGCGCGAGATCTGGAATGTGCGAATCAGGCCAAGCTCGGCACGGCGGTGCGGCGGCAGCGCCGTGATGTCCTGTCCGGCAAAGAGAATGCGGCCGCTGTCCGGCGGAAACAGACCGCCGATCAGATTCATGAGCGTCGACTTGCCGGCCCCGTTCGGCCCGATGATCGCGGTGATGGTGCCGCGCTGGATCGAGAGGGAACAGCCGGCGACCGCAGAGACGCCACCGAAGCGCTTCGAGAGATCTTCGACGGACAGCACGTCGTCCGTCGGTGGGGAAGGCTGCTGCGGCAGCGCCATGTCGAGGATCGCTCCTAGCCGGGGTAGGACCGGTCGCCGGCGTTGCGCAGCCAGAGCCGTACCAGGTGACGCCGGCGCTCCGGCTCTTCGAAGTCCTCGAACTGCGTGCGGCTGTGGCCGATCGCCAGGTTGTCGACGAACTGCACCTGGCCCGGCTCCATGGCGAAGTCGAACTGCAGGTCGGGGTCGGCGAAGACGCTCTCCAGCGCCGCGATGGCCGCCTGCCCGTCCGCATCCAGCTCCTCGCCGCGCAGGACATAGGCATTGCGCACCTGATGCAGCCCCAGGCGCGCCTTGACCTCGCCGTCGGCTTCGACGAAGACCGGTGCGGCGAAGGTCGGGTCTTCGTCAGACCAGTGCTCGCGTTGCCGGTCGAACCAGAAGGGTTCGTAGAGGCGCGGCAGCGTGTGGGGCGCCCGCTCGATCAGGGCGTTGTGCGCCGTCTCGAAGCTCATGACCCGGCTGCGCCCGCCGCTGCGCGCGGTCTTCAGGCACAGCAGGCCGACCACCTCGGGCATGCGTGCGTTGTAGGCGTTGTCGTTGTGGAACGTCAGATCGATGTTCGTCTTGTCGGGGCGCACGCCCGACCCGGGATCCGCCTTCAGGCCGGTGTCCTGAACGTCATAGATCATGGTTCCGTCCAGCTTCTGAGCGACCGGCCGGCAGATCAGCGAGGCGAGCAGCCAGTAGCAGGCCTTCGCCTCCTCGGCCGTCATCTCCTCGACCGGCAGGCGGTCGAACAGACAGAAGCGGGGGCCGTCGCTCAGCAGTCTGCGGATCTGCGCCGCCGCGTGCGCCGTCGCGGCGAGATCGTAGTCGGCCGGGTCGAGCGCAACGAGAGGGAGCGGATGTCGCCGGAGATGCGCGACCAGCCGCACAAACTCGTCTCGCACCTCGGCGGAGGCCGTCACGGTGACGCGGTCCAGGGCGATATCTCTGCGGATCCAGGCAGCCGCACCCTGTGTCGGCTGCGTCCTCGGTTGGGTCGGCGGCTTGGTCGGCGACGTGATCGGCGGCATAGGATCCCTCGCTCGTTTCGGGGATGCTGTGCCGAAAACGCTAGTCAAGCTGTCACAGAAGCGGAAATTATGTTTATAAATGTTATCCATTAGCGATCGTGAACTATGCGTTACGATATCGATCCGGCGCTGCTGCGCACCTTTGCCGCAGTCGTCGACCACGGCGGGGTCACGGCGGCCGCGCGGCATCTGGCGCTGACGCAGTCGGCGGCCAGCCAGCATCTGCGCAAACTGGAGGCCCAGCTCGGCAGCGGCCTGTTCGAGCGGCAGGGGCGGCGCCTCCTGCTCACGCCGACGGGGGAAGTGGCGCTGGGCTACGCCCGCGGCATTCTGCGCATGCAGGACGAGTTGAAGGCCCGTTTGGACCGGCCGCCGGTCGTGGGCACCGTTCGACTGGGGACGCCCGATCTCTATGCCGCCCATCTTCTCCCGAAAGTACTGGGAGACTTCGGACGCGCCTTCCCGGAAGTGCAGATCGAGCTGCATTGCCGCCTGAGCCAGGTTCTGCTGGAGGATATCGGCCGGGGCGAGATCGATGTCGCGCTGGTGACGCGGCAGCCCTACATGGCCGGGGGAAGTCGGGTCCGCGACGAGCAACTGGTGTGGATCAGCGGGCTGGGACATGACACGACCCAGCGCAGCCCTCTGCCGCTCGCGATGCTGCCCGCGGGCAACCTCTACCGCACCATGGCGCTGGACGGTCTGGAACGTGCGGGCCGAAGCTGGAAGATCGTCTGCGAGAGCGCGAGCCTGGGCGGCCTCTATGCGGCGGTGATGTCGGGGCTCGCGGTCTCCGTGGTGGCCCGCAGCACCGTCACCTCCGACGTCGTCGAGGTCGGTCCCGCACAGGGGCTGCCTCGCCTGCCGGGCGTCGAACTCATCCTCTACCGCGCACCGGCGGCAACCTCCGATGCCGTACGCTGCCTGGAGGACTACATCCGCCGGAAGCTGCGCGCCTGATGCAGGTGCGGTTGTTCAGGTAGCGACCGACACTCTCGAAAAACAGCTTGTCTCAAAACTCACAGATGGAGCTGTCGCTGGGAGGCGGCGTCCGTTCGGATCGACTCATAGAGCGCGCGCGCGGCCGGCGAGGTCGTCGTGGGCGAGCGGTAGACGTAGTAGTTGACGTCCGGCAGTGGGGGCAGCCCTTCCGCCTCGCCCAGAATCCGCGTTTCCGAGAAGAAGGAACTCTCCGTGCGCACCGTCACGCCGAGGCCGGCGGCAACGCAGAGGCGGACGCCGGCCAGATCGGGAGAGGTGAAGCGCTCGACCGAAGATATGCCGCTCAGATCCAGCGCCGCCAGGGCAATGCGGCGAAACATGCTCGGCTCGTCCGCCAGGATCAGCGGCAGCGGCATTTTCGGATCGTGCCGGTAGCTCGCGCCGGCGATCCAGAGGGACGGCAGCGTCGCGATCAGCGCGCCTTCGTACTTGTCTGCGCGACGCGTCGAGAGCGTCACGTCGAGCCGGCCTTCCCCTAGCATCGACATCAGGGCCGGGCTGCGGCCGACGTGGATCGTCACGCGGATGTGCGGCCAGTCCTGCACGAAACGGGAGAGGATCCGCGGCAACAGCTCTTCCGCCACTTCCTGCGGCGCCCCGATCGTCACGACCCCCGTTTCCGTGGCGCGGTCCGTTGCGGCCAGGGCATGATTGACCAGGGAGACGATCTCCCGCCCGTAGGTCACCAGCGTGCGGCCGGCGGAGGTCAGCTCCCGGCGTCGGCCGACGGTTCGAAACAGCGGTTTCCCGACCCTGTCCTCCAGTTTCTGCATCTGCTGGGTGACCGCCGACTGCGTGCGTCCGACGCGCGTCGCAGCGGCTTCGAAACTGTTTTCCTCGGCAATGGCGATCAGGGCCTTCAGGTGGCTGACCTGCAGATCGTGCGGCATGCCGAAAACCTCATCCTAGAGCAGGATCGCCTTGGGCGGGATCGCTCTGGCGATCCCGCCCAAGGCGTAAATCTTATTCTCATCATAGATCTAGAGAGCGATTCACGTCTCAGGCAGAAGCGAGACGCTTCCGCCTGAGACGATCGCGCTCTAGAGGCGAGAGACGCAGCAAAATATCATGATTGCTTATGTATTGGTAATTTCTTTTAATTATATCTAATGAAAATGGCGTGCTAGCGTTTTTCGATGCTCTCCCCCTCTGGATCGGTTTTCGGCGTTTCCTGGGGAGAAAAGCGCAAGAAAGAATCAACAGGAGGCAGACCGGTGAAGAGATTTGCAGCCCTACTCGCATCCAGCTTGGTGATCGGGGCGGTGGCATCCGCTTCGGCCGCGGAGTTCCCGACGAAGGACATCGACATCATCGTGCCCTTCGCGCCGGGCGGCGGCGTCGACACGACATCGCGCATTATCGTGGAGACGGCCAACACCCTGATGGAAGGGGCCGAGTTCAACGTCGTGAACCGGGCCGGCGGCGGTGGGGTCGTGGGGCAGACCCTTGCATCTCAGGCGGCGCCGGACGGCTACACGGTGCTGGCGATGACCAGTTCGGTGGTCACGAACCCGAGGCTCAAGGGCGCCTCCTACTCAGTCGACGACTTTGTGCCCGTGGGGCTCTACAACCTTGACCCGAGCGTGATCGTCGTGCCGGCGGACTCGCCGTTTGAGACGGCGGAGCAATTCATCGCCGCCGCCGAAGCTGAGCCGCTCAACATCGTCATCGCCGGGATCGGGACCTCCCACCACATGGGGGGCTTGGCGATCCAGCAGGTGACGGACGCCCAGTTCAACTACGTGCCGACGAAGGGCTTCGGCCAGCAGTTGCAGGCGGTCCTGGGCGGGCATGCCGACGGCGCCCTCTGGCCGCTCGGCGAAGCCTCCAATCAGGCCAATACGGGCGGCGTCCGGATCCTTGCGATTGCCTCCGATGCCCGCGACGAGAACTTCCCCGACGTGCCGACCTATCAGGAGGCCGGGATCGACATCAGAATTTGGGCGACCTTCCGCGGCTGGTCCGTGCCGAAAGGGACGCCGGACGACGTTGTCGCCACTCTGTCGACCTTGCTTCAGAACGTGAACGAGACGCCGGCCTATCAGGAGAAGATGTCCGGCGCCGGCTTCCGGCCGGTCTTCCGGGACGCCGCCGGGTTCCAGCAGATCGTCGACGACTACGCGGCTCTGACCTCGACGATCATCGAAGAAAGCGGCTTGGGCCAGTAACCAGATCTGTTCGAGCTGTTTTCGGTCTAGACTTCGCCGTTCGGTCTTTTGTCGGACTTGTCGCGGGTCGGCGCAGACAGGCCGCTTGTCTCGAAAGCTGGAGCGCGGTCGATCCGCTGGCGTGATCGGCTGCGCTCCCGCGACTGAACGGCCAAGAGGTTGGTCGCGGGCGGCCTTCCCCAGCTGAGAGCGTCAGGGCTCATGAAACTGCATAACGATGTTTGGATCGGGGCCGTGATTTGCGGAGTTGGCGTCTGGGCCGCTTGGCAAACCACGGGCTTCGACGAGAGATCGAGCACCTATCCGATGATCCTGGGCGGGCTCCTCGCGGCTCTGGGGGCTGGCGTGTCGGTGATGGGGTTTCTCAAGACGTCGCCGCCGATC
>JANQPZ010000042.1 GCA_028285215.1 Rhodovibrionaceae bacterium
CGTTCGACTGGTACCAGGAGGCGCCCTCGCCAGTCAGCGACCCCGGCCCCTATTTCTTTGCCCTGCTCGCCTTCCTGCTCGCCGGCATCCTCGCCTGGCCCCTGCGGCTGTTCCTCAAGACCCGGCTGGGCCGAGATCCGGCCGTCCCTGACCCCTCCTACGCACGGCGGCTTCTGGCCGTCGTCTGCGACGGCGCCGCCGACGCCCTGCTGCCTCTGCTGGCCTTGGCGGCCCTGGCGGGCGCGCTGATCGGCCAAGGTCTCCTGACTGGTGCTTTTGCCGAGCTGATCGATGCGGGACTGAGGGCTCTTGCCTTCTTCCTGCTGGTGGCCGGTCTTGCTCGGGCGGCGCTCTCGCCGCGCCTGCCGGCCTGGCGGATCGTCCCGACCTCGCCGGACGGCGCCGTCGCCCTGGCGAACGGCATCACGGCCTTGGCCATGGCGAACGCCCTCTTCTCCTTCGGCTGGGCGGCCATCCAGATCACGATCACGCCCCAGCCGATGGCCCTGGCCTCGGTGTTCCTGCTGGTTTCCATCACCATCGTGATGGCGCTGCTGATGGGCTTGCTGCCGTCGCGCTTCTGGCCCGAAGCAAGGGGAATCGGCAGCAGCTACTGGCCGGCCGCTCGACTGTTGCTCTGGCTGCTACTCGCTGCCGCCCCGCTCACGGCACTGGCCGGCTATGCTTTCCTGGGCGCTTTTCTGCTGTCCCGCTTGATCTTCATTGCTCTCCTGCTCGGCGGCCTGCTGCTCCTGCGCGCCATTCTGCGCGAGAGCTTGGAACAGCTTCTGACTCCCGAAGGCAGCTGGTTCGGCGCGGTCACGCGCTTCAGCGGCCTGCGGGAACAGAGTGCGCGTGTCCTGCTGCTCTGGATATCCCTGACGATCGATGCCGTCCTTTTGCTCAGCAGTCTCTATCTCGCGCTGAACCTGCTGGGCGTGCCCTCCGCGCTGCTGAATCTCTGGACGCGGGAACTCGTTACAGGCTTCGAAATCGGCGGTCTGACCGTTGCACCGCTGGACCTTCTGCTGGCAGTGGTCATCTTCCTGCTTGCACTGGCCGCGACGGGTGTCTTCAAGCGCCTGCTGTCCGACAGGCTGCTGCCGCAGACCCGGCTCGATGTCGGTGTCCGCCACTCCATCGTCGCGGCGAGCGGCTACCTGGGCGTGGTGCTGGCCTTGCTGCTGGGCATCGCCGCGCTCGGCCTCGATCTCTCCAATATCGCAATCATCGCCGGCGCCCTGTCGGTCGGCATCGGCTTCGGCCTGCGCGAGGTGGTCAACAACTTCGTTTCCGGCCTGCTGCTGCTGATCGAGCGCCCCGTCAAGGTCGGCGACTGGATCGTCACGGCCGGCCACGAGGGCATGGTCAAGCGGATCTCCGTGCGCGCCACGGAAATCGAGACCTTCGACCGTGCCTCGGTGATCCTGCCGAACAGCGAGCTGATTACCCAACCGGTCACCAACTGGACTCACAAGAACCGGGTCGCGCGCACCACCGTCAAGGTCGGGGTCGCCTACGGTTCCGACACCCAGCTTGTCCACGATCTCTTGCTGAGCTGTGCCAAGGATCACCCCGATGTGCTGGAGGTTCCCGCCGCCTATGTGCTGTTCCGCAACTTCGGCGACTCCGCCCTGGAATTCGAGCTGCGCGCCTACGTGCGCGACACCGACTACTATCTCAGCGTGGGCAGCGATCTGCACTTTGCAGTCGACCGCGCCTTCCGCGAGCACGGCATCACAATTCCCTTCCCGCAGCGCGATCTGCACATCGTGACTGCGCCCGGCCAGGCCTTGGCACCAAGCACCGGGTCTGACACGGAAGGGCCGCCGCACCGCGCCGAAGTCGGACCCGAAGGCGGAGCGGAAGGCAGCGAGCGGTAAGGCCGCGTGACAAAACCCTGCGGGCGCGGAAAGGCGCTCGGCGGAAGGCCTGCTAAACCGCGAACTCCGCCACCAGCGGCGCGTGGAAAGAGCCAGGCTCCCGGCCGGCGGCGCGGGCGCAGTCGTCGATCAGATGCGCGTTGAGACTGTCGATCCGCCGGTAGCCGGCGAAGAGCGCCGGGCTGACCAGGATATGATCCACCATCAGGGCACGGCCTGCATGGCGCAGAGAAAAGCGGCGCTCCGGCGGCAGGCCGGGATCGAGCGGCACCAGGGCACGGCCGGCCTGGGCGGTCAGGCCGGTCTTGGCCGTCGGTGCGGCCAGGATTTCGAGCGCCGCGGCCTCGCCCTCGGCATTGAAGTCGCCGCAAACGGCAACCAGAGCCTCCGGCTCGGCATCGAAGATCCGCTCCACCAGCAACCGCGCCTCCAGCGCCTGGGCGCTGCGAAGCAGCGTGGCATGGTGCAGTCCCTCCGCCCAGGCGGCCGTACTGCGCCAGGCACCAGCCGCCTTGCCCCCGGGAATAGCAGCCGCCAAGGGTGCCCGCAGATGCAGGTCGATGACATGCAGCAGACGGCCGTCTGCCAGTTCGAGCGCTGCGGAAAGCAGCGGCCGGTCGAAGCTCCGCGTGATCGTCGTGTCCGTCGATCCGGCAAGGGTCAGGGTAAGCGGCGGCACGAAAGCATGGTACAGCGACTGCCAGCTGCGGATCGGCAGGCGGCTGATGATCGCCAGATTATGCCGAGGCGGCGCGGTGCGTTTCGCTCGGCGTCACCGGAACGCACCTGGCCGACCGGCA
>JANQPZ010000077.1 GCA_028285215.1 Rhodovibrionaceae bacterium
AAATCAGGGTCGTCACTGGGCCACAAGGCCATGGCCAACATGGTCGACAAGATGCCCGTCGCCTGCATGACATGCGATCTGAAGGACTTCAGAATCACCTATGTCAATGAGGCGACGATCGAGGGTCTGAAGAAGATCGAGAGCGTTCTGCCGTGCAAGGCGGAAGAGATCGTCGGCCAGTCGATCGATATCTTTCACAAGAACCCGGAACACCAGCGCAAGCTGCTGTCCGACCCGAAAAACCTGCCGCATCAGACGATCATCGAGGTCGGCGGAGAGTCGCTCGACCTGCTGGTGAGCCCGCTCTACAACGGCAACCGCTATATCGGGCCGATGCTGACCTGGCAGATCGTCACCGAGAAGGTCAGAATCGAGCGGGAGACCTCGAAGCTGATGAAGATGCTCGAGGACATGCCGATCAACGTGATGATGCTCGATCCCGAGACGTTCAAGATCAACTTCGTCAACAAGACCAGCGTCGACACGCTGCGGCCGCTGGAGCACCTGCTGCCGGTCCCGGCCGACCAGCTTCTCGGCCAATGCGTCGATGTCTTCCACAAGAATCCGGAACACCAGCGCAAGCTGCTCGCGGATCCGGCCAACCTCCCGTTCAACGCCAAGATCAAGCTGGGTGATGAAACCCTGGATCTGCGGGTCAGCGCGATCTTCGACGACGGCGGCAAGTACATCGGCGCGATGCTGAACTGGATGGTCGTCAGCGACCGGGTCGCTCTGGCCGATGACTTCGAGAGCAATGTCGGGTCGGTTGTCGAGGCGGTGTCGGCCGCTGCGACCGAGCTGGAGGCCAGCGCCTCCTCGATGGCGGCGACGACCGAGGAGACCAATGCACAGGCTTCGACCGTGGCGGCCGCTTCGGGCCAGCTCAAGGCGTCGATCGCCGAGATCGCCGAGCAGGTCTCGAACTCCAATGAGATCGCGCAGACCGCTCTTGTGCGGGCCCAGGAGTCCGGTCAGCTGATCGAGGGGCTTTCTGCCGCATCGCAGAAGATCGGTGACGTCGTGGAGCTCATTCAGGACATTGCCGAGCAGACCAATCTGCTGGCGCTGAACGCGACCATCGAGGCAGCCCGGGCCGGCGAGGCGGGCCGTGGCTTCAGCGTTGTCGCATCCGAGGTGAAGGAACTGGCCGGCCAGACGGCGAAGGCGACGGACGAAATCGCCCAGCAGATCGGCGAGATCCAGAATTCGACCAAGGCCAGCGTCGAGGGTATCCAGTCGATCAACGAGATCATCGAACAGATGGCGCAGATCTCGACCACGGTTGCGGCCGCCGTCGAAGAGCAGACCGCTGCCACGGATCAGGTGGCGCAGAACATCGACGGCGTTTCCCAGGCCTCTTCCGAGGCCGGCAACACGGTTATGGGCGTGCAGAGCGCCGCATCGGATCTCACCAAGCAGTCCGAAGCGCTCGGCGAACGGGTGTCGTCCTTCCTCGACCAGGTCCGCGCGATCTAGGTCCTCACCTTCAAGGTTGCTACAGGGCAGCCCCGCCAACACGGCGGGGCTGCCTTGTCCTGTCTGAATGCCAAGCCTTGTGTGCACGCCGGGCAGGGTCCACTCTTGGACGGCACGGGAACGATCGGGCTGGGGCATCCCCTTGCCCGTCCACGAAGATCCAGGGTGCGCGCATGACGATCAAGATGCGCATCGCGGAGTCCGAGGACGAGCGCACGCGCATTCTGCAGCACCGTTACGAGGTGCTGTGCAAGGAGCTGCGGCGGTATCGGGACACGGCCGATCACCGCGCGGGGACCCTGCGTGAAGATGTCGACGACAGCGCGCGGCATGCCGGTGCCTATCTGCGCGGCCGCCTGATCGGCTCGATGCGCTGGATCTGGGGCGGCGACGCGCCGTTCCCCGACAGCTACGTCGATCGGTACCACCTTGCCGACATTCTGAAGATCGTGCCGTCGGGGCAGGTCATCATCGGCGAACGCATCATCGTCTCGCCGGCCCATCGCGACCGGGACGTGATCTCCGCGATGTTCGCCCACCTCATGGCGTTTGTGAACGAACACCGCATCCAGCTTATCGTCGGTCGCTGCGCGCCGCAGCTCCTGAACCTGTACACGGGCCTAGGCTTCCGCAGCTACTCCATGGAGAACATCAACAGTCCCGAGGCGGGCTACCTGATCCCGCTTATGCTGTTGGCGGAGGACGTGGACTATCTGCGCGAGATACGCTCACCGCTGGCCGAGGTTCTGCAGGACTTCGGCAATGACGCACGGGTGCCGCCAGGCGTGCTGGACATCATCGGCGGCCAGAGCGCGGTGCGCAGCGAGCGTCTGTCCGCGGACGAGGACTACTGGCGTGAACTGCAGACGGCGGACGCGCTGAGCGGGGATACCGGCCTGAACCTGTTCGAGGGGCTGGCCGACACAGAGATTCAGACGGTGATCAAGAACAGCCACCTGATCGAGTGCAGGGCCGGCGACCGCGTCCTGAAGAAGCGTGACGTCGCGCAGAACATGTATGTCGTGCTGTCGGGGTCGCTCGAGGTGCGCGACCGCGATCAGTACATCGCGACGCTGATGCGCGGAGACGTGATAGGAGAGATCGCGTTTCTCCTGAGCACGCCGCGCACGGCCGACGTCGTCGCGATGCTCGACGGCACGCAGCTCCTGTCGCTGAGCGAGTCCACCCTGCGTTCGCTGATCGATGCGCATCCGGAGCTCGCCGCCAGGCTCATGCTCAATCTCTCCAAGCTACTCTGCGCCAAGCTGGCCTTCCGCATGGGCTAGTCGTGCGCCAGCCGGGTCTGACCGCACGGTGCCGGGCGCTGATCAGTTCGCCTTCAAGTCACGGGATAACCAAAGGGGGTTGAGGCTCGTGTCTCACTCATAGGTTGTAGCGTCACAACCTTGGCATCTTCCGGCGGCAATGTCGTATCGAACCGGCCCGTGGCGACCAAGGGCACGGCGATCTCAACGAGGGAAAGTGAAGATGAATCTTGGCGATGTGGTGGGGCAGCTGTTGCGCGAGGGACTCTCGTCTCAGACCCGATCCCGGCTTGAGCATTCGGTGGGAGAGAGCGGCCTTGGCGGTCTGGGCACCGGCGGCGGGCTGGGAGACCTTCTGGGCAGCGTGCTGGGTGGAGGTTCGTCGGGCAGCTCCGGCGGGCTGGGCGACCTCGTCGGCGGTCTTGGCGGCATGCTGTCGGCCGACAGCGGCGTCGGCGGCATGAGCCGTGGCGAGGTCGGCGGCATCGGCGCGCTGGCCGGAGCGATCCTTGGCGGCGGAGGCAGTTCGGTAAAGGGCGCGATCGGCGGCAGTGCCATGGCGCTGCTCGGCACGCTCGCGATCTCGGCACTGAAGAACTGGCAGGCAGGGCAGGGAGCGTCGGACGCGTCGGGGCTCGGCGTGTCGGAAGCGGAGCTCAGCCAGATAACAGCACCGCAGACGGCCGAGCTGTGCCTGCGCGGCATGATCGAGGCCGTGAAGTCCGATGGCCAGATAGCGCCCGAGGAGATCGAGCGCATCGCCGGCAGGCTGGAGGAGGGCGGAATCACGGCCGAGGAGCAGCGGTTCGTGCAGACCGAGATGCGCAAGCCCCTCGATGTCGAAGGGTTGATTTCCGCAATCCCGAACCGGGAGGTCGGCGTTCAGGTCTATGCCGCGGCGCTGATGGCGATCTCCGTCGATACCGAAGCTGAGCGCACATTTCTTGACCGGTTGGCGCATGGCGTGGGCCTGGACCGGGAGACCGTTCAGCGATTGCACGGATTGGTCGGTGCACCGGGATTCTGAGACTACCAGACGTCGAAACGGAGCGGTCAACTGCTCGTCTTGAATGGGGTTGCGCTTTACAGGCGAATCAAAACGGCGCATTGTTGATCAATCGGAAAAAGCGATTGGCATGCGGGCCCGAGTGGTCAGTTTTCCGAGTCCGTTTCCAAGTACCGGCACCGCAGGCGCACCCAGCGCAGCGGGTGAGCATGCGCGATGCGGCGCCACACGCGCGTGGTGCATCCGGAGGTCTTGAGAGGATCTCCGTAGAGTAACAGCACACAGTCCAGGGAGGCCGCCTTGACCCAAACCGCTGAAACCGTGACAGCTGGCGGAACGCTCAACTCCGCCGACCCAGCCCCGTATCTGGCCTTGTTCAGCCGATGGAACGCTGAACTGATCGACTTCTATCTCGGCTGTCTGCAGCAATACTCGCTGATCCCGTTCCGGGTGTTCGACTTCCGCTCCGTTGAGTCGATGATGCAGGCACAAACCGACTTCTGCCGTCAGGTCGCCGAGGACTGCAAGGCTGAGGCGAAGAAGCTGGCCGAAATCGCCGATGAGGAGCTTGGCGAGTCGTCATCGTCGCCGGAGACCACCTATGAGGCGCAGCTTCTGAAGGCGCAGGAGGATGCGCGGCAGATCATCAGGCTGGCTGAGCAGCAGGCCGAGCGGATCATTGCCGACGCCGAGAAGGAAGCGGCGCAGAGGCGACAGACCAACGCGGGCCTCCAGGCCGAGGGCGACAGCGCGGCTGCGTGAGGCGGGCGCGGCCCGCTGCTCAGGAGTCCGTCAGGTATCGCGTTCGGTCGTCGGGTCGATGGTCTTGCGCACGGCCGTGATCTTCGTTGCTGGAAAACCGCTGATCTCGGCGTGCCTCAGGATCACGTCCTCATCCTTGGCGAGATAGACGCAGAAGGTCTTGTCTGCGGCAACGAAGCTTTCGACCCACTGGATGTCCGGCGCAAGCTGCGCGAGCGCCTCGTTGGACTTGGCCGCCGCCGCGGCCAGTTGCTCGCGCTCAAGCGAGCCGACCTCGGGAATGTCGCGTTCGATCACAAATCTCTGTAACGCCATCTCGGTCTCCCGTCAGGTGAGGACAGGCCGCCTTAGGTTCGGTGGCCCGATTGTCGCCGGGCAGTCAACCCTACCCTAGGGAGGGGCAGCCCGACAGAGGCGGCACGAGGTTGCCGGAGCCTGATCATGTTGCAACGTCCACGCTTGCCGTCGTCGTGGCAGCCGGCAGGCTGACTTTGAACCGTGCCCCGCCGATCGGGCTCTTGGAGATCGAGACTGCGCCGCCGTGGGCCTCGGCCACCTGTTTCACGATCGCAAGCCCCAGCCCGCTGCCGCCGGTCTCCCGGCTGCGGGAGGGATCGAGCCGCACAAAGGGATCGAACACCACGCTCCGATCCTGTTCGGGAACACCGGGCCCATCATCGTCGACAAGGATCTGCGGGCCATGTGCATCGGAACGCAGGGTCACGCGAGCCTCCCGGCCGTGGGCGAGCGCGTTGTCGATCAGGTTCGCGAGCAGCCGGCGGATTGCCACACGGTCGCCGGTGATGGTGTGCGGACCTGTGTCAGCCGTCAGGTCGAGCCGCGGTTCCTTCCGCGTGTTGATCTCGTCGGTGAGGAGATCTGAAAGGTCGAAGGTCTCACGCCGGGCCGGTTCGCCCGTTCCCCGGGCGATGGCGATGGCGTCGTCGACGATCTGGGTCATGGCATCGAGATCGGCGATCGCCTTGTCACGAGATGTCTCGTCCGGGAGGCCCTCGGCGCGCAGCCGCAGGCGGGTGATGAACGTCTTCAGATCATGGGAGACGGCACCGATCAGGATTGTCCGCCCCTTGATCAGGGTCGCGATGCGGTCAA
>JANQPZ010000079.1 GCA_028285215.1 Rhodovibrionaceae bacterium
GCCAGGCCGACGCTCGCGGCGACCGCGCCGCCCAGCAGGGCCGACAGGCCGAGCGCCCGAAGACTGCGGTCGCCGGCGCCCCAGCCGGCGACGGCGGCGGTCACGGCGCAGGCCGCGATCAGGCCCGCCGTCGGCAGCAGCAGGGCGAAGAGGCAGACCGCCGCGAGGAGAGCAAGGCCGGGCCCGGCGTTTCCGCGCAGACGAAGGCCGTCGGCCGCTTCCGTCTCGGGGCGTCGCGGCGGCAGCCATGTCGCCACCAGAGCCAGGAGGCCCCAGACCATCGACAGTCCGACGATGCCGAGCGACAGCCACTGGGCGAAGAGGCCCGGCCCGATCCTGTCGCCGACCCAGGCGGGCTGCGTCCGGGCCAGTGCAAAAAACACCAGACCGATTGCGCAAATCACAAGAGGCGGCGTCAGAGCGAGGGCAAGCTTGCCGGGTGCCGTGGAGGAGTCAGAAGGAAGCAAGGCCTTGGTACACCGTGATTTTCCGATTCAGCTTGCGAGTCGGCCGCGCGCATTGATAATGAGTATCGCTCTCAATAATTGACGCAGTAGCGGTGGTCAATTAGGCCGCCATAGGAAACGGACGCAGTCTACGCCGCGGCGAGAAGAGGACACCAGCCATGATCCAGAGACGTACCCTCCTTGCCGCAGCCCTGGCGACACCGGTCCTCTCGGCGCCCTTGCTCTCGACGCCCCTGCTCTCGACGGGCGGTCGCTCCGCACGAGCGGCCGAATGGCCCAAGGCCGGCCCAATCCGTCTCGTCGTCGCCTCGGGCGCCGGCGGCAACGCCGATGTGGTCGCGCGGATCGTCGCGGCCGAGCTGGAGCCGCGGATCGGGCAGCGCATCCTGGTCGAGAACCTGGCGCAGGCGTCGGGCATGCAGGCGACCGAAGCGGTCAGCGAGGCGGAGCCGGACGGCTACACGCTGCTGGTCGGCACTTCCTCGCAGCTGGTCCACAACATCGCGCTGTTCGAACCGCTGCCGGTCGACATCAAGCAGACCCTGCGCGGCGTCGCCATGATGAACGAAGTGCCGATGATCCTCTGCATCAACACCGAGGACCCGGCCGAGACCCTCGAGGACATGATCGCGCGCATGCAGGCCGATCCGGACGCCTTCCAGTACGGGTCCGGTCCCACCGGCACCACCACCCACATCACCGGCGCGCTCTTCCTCTCCCGCATCGGCACCGACATCGTGCATGTGCCCTACCCGAAGAGCGGCGAGGCCATGCGCGATCTGATCGCCGGCCGACTCAGTTTCGTGTTCAATCCCTCGCTGACCGCCGTGGTGCAGGTGCGCGACGGCGCCGTGCGGCCGCTCGGCGTGTCAGCCCCGGAACGTCTCGAGGCCGTTCCGGAGATTCCGACGATCTCGGAGGCCGGGCTCCCGGACTTCGTCTCCCAGACCTGGAACTCCATCGCCGCGCCCTCGGGAACGCCGGACGAAATCGTCTCCGCGCTGAACCGGGAGGTGAATGACGTGGTGCAGTCCGATGCCATCCGCAGCCGCCTGAAGGACCTCGGCTCCATCGTGCCGGCGGCGATGACGCCGGCCGAGGTCGACGCCTACTACGGCCGTCAGCGCGACATCTGGATTCCGGTGGTCCGCGGGACCGGCGCACAACGGAGCTGACGGGAGCAGCTGACGGGAGCAGCTGACCGGGACCTCTGCCCCGACCTCGCCGAGGTCTCCGCCGTCATGTCACTTCGGCCGGCTCGCAGAACCTGATGTGGTTGCCGAAGGGGTCGATCACCTCCAGCTGCCGGCCCCAGGGCAGGTCCTGGATGCCGGGGTTCATGTAGGCGTAGGCCTTGGCCTTGAGCTCGCGCTGGTAGGCCGCGACCCCTGACATCCAGACGAAGGCCGTGGCTCCGGGGTTGCAGTCTCCATGGTGCTCGCTCAGGTGAAGGCTGAGGGCGGAGCGGGACACCTGGGCATAGAGCGGCGCGTTGTCATGGAAGCGATGCTCCCAGTCCCAGGAGAAGCCGAGGTAGTCGAGATAGAACTCCCGCGCCTTGGCCTCGTCGAATATCCGGAAGATCGGGATCGCCGGCTTGAGGCCGACGGGGTCTTGCGGCCGCCCCGCCTCGATCTTCGCGGCCAGCACGTTCCAGTCGTCGCAGCCGAACTGCGCCGCGGTGATTTCCAGGGACTGGCTGTGGGTGATCGGGATGTCCAGCTTGGACAGCGTCGAACGAAGCGACTTCGCCATCGCCTTGGCATCGAGAAAGCTGCGCATCTGCGCCCATCCTTTCGCATGGCGGCGTTTCTGTCAGGGCTCGCATTGCTGACGCGACGCCGGCCTGCATGGAAAGGACCCTGCACGGGCTGGGCGGGTTCGCAGACGACACATTCACCTTGCCCGATCCCGGGCGCGAGCGGCTGGCTGTGTCTGCCACGACAAAGGCTATCGCGGGATGAGGCCGCCAACAAGGGCGAAGTGGCTGCGGGCCGGTTTAGAGACCGCCCCAGTGGCCACCCCCGATCAGGACGCCGTGGTCGGCTTCGAACCCAGGCGCGGCCAGATGCGTCCGGTCTGCGCGGCATAGCGGTCGTAGTCCGCACCGAACTGCGCCTGCATCATCGCCTCTTCCTGGGGGATGCGCAGCAGGTACATGGCCGCGAAGGTGGGGATCACCAGCAGACCGGCAATCCAATTGTGAATCAGCAGCGGCTGGGCGATGGCGGCGATCCAAATCGCCGCGTACATCGGATGGCGCATGCGCGCATAGACGCCCTGCGTCACCAGGTTATGGTCCTTGCGAATCTCCAAGCTGACGCTCCAGTTCCGTCCCAGGTCGGCGTGGCTGCGCCAGAAGAGCCAGAGAAAGGGCACTTGCAGTGCGGCTCCGACGGCCGTCGCCCAGGTCGGGAGACTGTAGGCTGCGACATCCATAATGCCGGTCGCAAGCTGCAGCAGCGGCAGGATGCCCATGGTCAGGAACATGCCGGCCAGCAGCAGACGCTCGCCGAGAGTCTTCCGGTCGTCGACGACGACGTTATCGCGCGTTCGTCGCTGGAAGGGCGCCCGGATCAGCCCGGTCGCAAAGGAGCCCGCCAGCCAGACGAAAGCGCCCCAGTGCTGCGCCTCCCAGCGCCAGAGCGCCGCAGCGACCAGGGCAAGCCCCAGCGCCGGCCAGAGGAAGGACGCCAGGCGATAGAGCCGCGAAGGCGAGGAAGATGAGGTCGTCATGTCCGAGGTCCCGCTGAGCCTGCGGAACTCTATCGCAAATGATAATCATTCGCAAATACAATGATCACGGCATGCCATGTCTGGATCACGGCCGCCCTTGATCGCGCTCAAGAGTAGGATCGCCTCAGATGGACTCGCTCTGGCGATCCCACCTGAGACGATCGCGCTCTAGAATCGCACCCGGATCCCGACCGTCGCGTTGAAGGGCTGGCCGGGGACGACGTTGCGTGCCGTGGAACCCGAGAGATAGTACTCTTCGTTCGTCAGGGTGCGGATCTGCAACCGGGTTTGAATGTTCTCCGTCAGATCGTAGGAAGCCCCCAGGTCGACGCGCAGGAACT
>JANQPZ010000072.1 GCA_028285215.1 Rhodovibrionaceae bacterium
GCCCTCCGCCTCTTCGCCGCGGCCGGCGGCCTGCAGCGTCTCGGCCAGCCCCCAGGAGGCTATGGGGGACTCGGGCGCCAACTCCACGGCACGCGTCAGCGCCGCAATGGCGGCCTCCGACTCCTGCAGGCGGAACAGCGCCACCCCATAGAGTCGCTGCACCTCGGCATGGTCGGGCTGCTCGGCAAGGAAGGCCGTCGCCCGCTCTGCGGCGCTTCTCGGGTAGCCACGGCTGAGAAAGCCGAGGATTTCGGCAACGGCCGGCTCGGGCGGTGCGGTCTGCATCGGCAAGGAAGAAGTCTCGAAGGATGGAACGGCGCGCACCATGCCCCGAGCGGCCGGGCCGTGGCAAGCCGAGGCCGCCGCGAGACGAATCGCCTGCCGAACGGCTTCGCAGCGCGCGCTCCGCGCTTGGCACGGCCAGCCCCTGCCAAGTCGAATTGACAGAGTATGATTTTGATGATTTGATAATTATCAAAATATAGGAGAAACGCCATGCGCAGTGTCTTGCCGGTTGCCTGGCGCGCCATCGCAGCCCTTCGACGGTCCCTTAAAGTCCTGGCGACGGAACGCGAGCTGCGCGCCCTGCCGCCCGAGGTGCTGCGGGACATCGGGATCGCGCCCGGAGACATTCCCGCCGTCGCGGCGGGTCTCTTGCAGCGTCCCGCCGGGCCGCAGGGTCAACCGCAGCCCGAGAGCGGCCGGGGCGCCAGGGTGATTCCCCTGCCACAGCGGAACCGGCGGACCGCGCCGTGCGATGCCCCCGCTTGCTGTGCCGCCTGACTGCAAAGGAGTGAGCCCCCCATGAAACGCATTCACATCGGCCTGTCGGTCGCCGACGTCCCCGCGTCCGTCGCCTTCTACAGCCGGCTGTTCGGCGCCGAGCCGACGCTGGTCAAGGCCGACTACGCCAAGTGGCAGCTCGAAGACCCGCGCGTGAACTTCTCGATCTCCAAGCGCTGCGAAGCCCCGGGCGACTTCCACCTCGGCATTCAGGTCGAAACGCCGGCCGAACTGGCCGACATCTCCGACCGCCTGCGCCGCGCCGGCGAAGAGCTGGTCGCGGAGGGGCCGGCCACCTGCTGCTATCACCGCTCCGACAAGGCCTGGGTGTTCGATCCGCAGGAGATCCGCTGGGAGACCTTCCTGACCCACGGCGAAGCGGCAATCTACGGCGAAGACAGCCTGACGCCGAGCCTCAGGGACGACAGCGTTGGAGACGCCGAGAGCTGTTGTCGCTGAGGGCGCCGCTGGCCGAGGCCGGCCGTTGCCGCTAACCTTTCGCGAGAGGTTCGCTGCTCACGGATCGATCGAAGCGGAAATTCAAATGATATCAGCGGAATACCTGCAAACGCTC
Organism: Rhodovibrionaceae bacterium; assembly: GCA_028285215.1. Taxonomy (GTDB): domain Bacteria; phylum Pseudomonadota; class Alphaproteobacteria; order Kiloniellales; family DSM-21159; genus Algihabitans. The sequence goes on from JANQPZ010000072.1 coordinate 1,358, forward strand.
GCGCGCTACAACAGCTGGCAGAATCAGAACCTGATGACGGCGGCCGACAGTCTCGACGAGGCTGCGCTGCGGGCCTATCGCGGCGCCTTCTTCGGCTCGATTCTCGCGACCCTGAACCACATCCTCTGGGCCGACCGCATGTGGATGAGCCGGCTGGCCGACTGGCCGAAGCCGGCCAAGCGGTCGCTCGCCGAGTCGGTGGCCGAGACGCCGGACTGGAGCGGCTACAAGGCGGCGCGGCCGCGGATGGATGCGGACCTCTCCGCCTGGGCCGGGCAGCAACGCGACGAGGATCTGACGGGCACGCTCACCTGGTACTCCCAGTCCGCCGAACGGGAGATCAAGAAGCCTCTGGGCCTGATCCTGACCCACCTTTTCAATCACCAGACCCACCATCGAGGCCAGGTCCATGCCATGCTGACGGCGGCCGGAGCCCGACCGGACCAGACGGACCTGCCGTTCCTGCCCTCGGCGTGACACAGGCACGAAAGGCGCTCCCGAAAGCTGGCCGACAAGACCGCAGCGGCCCGAAACGAGACCGAATCGGCGCTCTGCCTGCCATGGCAAGATCGTAGAGATTCCGCTGTATCCCGGGCATCTTAAGCAAAGCTTAAGCTTACTGCCTCTTGATTCGGTCACGGTGCAAGGGGCACATCTTGCGAAGAGTTGGCCGCGAAGGATCGAACTTCGGGCCGGGGAGGAAGATGCCCGTGGCAGAAACAGCTACGGAGGTCTTCCATGAGGACCGTTGTTAACGACAAGCGCGGCGAACCGGGCCGCAGGGCCAAGCGCAGGGCAAGCGCCCGCACGTCGCGACCGCGACGCCCGGATACGCCGCTTTTCCGCAAACTGACGCCGGCAGACGGCGAAGAGTTCGAGGCGCACCTGCTGCGCCTGGACGCGACCGACCGGCGCATGCGCTTTTGCAGCAGTGTCGGCGACGAGGTCATCCACGACTACTGCAGCGACATCGACTGGCGGAAAGCCGTCATCCTGGGCTGCTTCGTCGGCTCGGAGCTGCGCGGCGCGGCCGAGCTGCGCCTGATCGAAGGCGCAGCGCTGAAGGCGGAATTCGCCCTGACCATCGAGGCCGGCTTTCAGGACCGCGGTCTGGGCACGGAGCTGCTGCGGCGCAGTCTGATCGCGGCACGCAACCGCTGCATCACCACGGTGACGATGATCTGCATGCTGGAGAACGCGCGCATGCAGCGGATCGCGCGGAAGTTCGACAGCGTGCTGGTGCTGGAGGACGGCGAGATCGAAGGCCGGCTGCGGACAAGCTGGCCGACCTATCTTTCGCTGCTGGAGGAGGCGGCGGGAGAGGCCCAGGCCTGGTTCCGCGAACGCTCTCACGCCAACGGGCAACTGCCGGCCAAACGGCTGGCGTGACGGCACCGCCGCTTGCGTAGAATGTAAGAATTCGCCTTCAACAATCTGAATTTAAAGCAAACTCAAACGCCTCGGCCGGAACCGCACCCCAGTTCCGGCCGAGGCTCGATCGTCTAAAAGGCCTAACGATTCCTCAGGCTTAGCCGGCGTTCGGCTTAGACTGCAGCATCAGGAAGCGCTCCAGGCCCATCTTCTCGATCAGGCCGAGCTGGGTCTCCAGCCAGTCGACGTGCTCTTCCTCGTTCGCCAGGATGCGCTCGAAGAGATCGCGGCTGACGTAGTCGCGCACCTCTTCGCAGTACTTGATCGCGTCGCGCAGGTCGGGAATGGCCTGATGCTCGAGCTTCAGGTCGCACTCCAGAATTTCCTTCACGTCCTCGCCGATGCGCAGCTTGTGCAGGTCCTGGAGGTTGGGCAGCCCCTCGAGAAAGAGCACGCGCTCGATGAGGTCATCGGCGTGCTGCATCTCCTCGATGGATTCCTTGTACTCCTTCTCGGCCAGCTCCGAGATGCCCCAGTCCTTGAGCATGCGCGAATGCAGGAAGTACTGGTTGATCGCGGTCAGCTCGTTGACCAGGATCTTGTTGAGGAACTCGATAACCTTCGGGTCGCCCTTCACTGTCTTTGCTCTCCTGAATGAAGCTCAAGCCGCTGCCAGCCGGAGCGTTTGGACAGGCGTTTTGGCCGCAGGCCAAGGCCTCCGGCATTTCGCTCATCTTCTCTGCTGTGGGGGATATATCCCAGACGACGGCCGCGACAAACCGCAAACTACTTGGGGGTTTAGGCAGGTGCCCCTTGCAGCACGGCCGATCCCGCGTCGCCGGAGGCCGTCTGGACCATCTCCCGCACCGTGTCGACGCAGCGTCCGCACTGCGGACGGACGCCGTGGTGGAGGTAGACTTTCGCGCAGCTCGCCGCGCCGGCATCCACGGCCTCGCGGACCTTGCGGCAATTCAGGTTGTTACAGACACAGACAATCACGGCAGGTTCTGTTCCGGTACGGTCTCTGTTGCGGCCTGTTGCCCGCATGGCTGCGAGCGATTTGCAATTGCGAGACTGCGCAAACTGCGAACGATTGTCAATCTCAGATTAGCTCAAACCCGATCGACGCTCTTCGTTTGTGCCGTCACGACATGCGACTGCGTGGAGTTTGCAACTGGCATGACCGCCGCTCTTTGATCTAGATCAGGACCCGGCTCCTCAGACCGGCAGTTCCTCTTCCAGGCTCATCAGGGAGGCGTTGCCGCCGGCCGCGGTGGTGTCGATCGAAACCACCCGCTCGACCGCGAAGCGCTTGAGGTAGTTGGGACCCCCGGCCTTCGGCCCGGTGCCGGAGAGGCCCTCGCCGCCGAAGGGCTGCACGCCCACGACGGCGCCGATCATGTTGCGGTTGACGTAGGCGTTGCCGACCCTGGCCCGGCGGATCACGTAGTCGACCGTCGAGTCGATGCGGCTGTGAATGCCCAGGGTCAGGCCGTAGCCGCTGGCGTTGATCGCCTCCACCACCCGGTCCAGGCGGTTGGCCTGGTAGCGCACCACATGCACGAAGGGGCCGAAGACTTCGCTCTGCAGCCGGTTCAGGGAGTCGATCTCGAAGGCGGCCGGCGCCACGAAGGTTCCCTGGTCCGTATCCGGCCCCAGCGGCGTCCGGGCGATCAGCCGGCCGTCGTTGGTCATGGCCTTGTCGTGGCCGAGCAGCAGGTCGCGCGCCTCCTCGTCGATCACCGGGCCGACGTCGGTGGACAGGAGCCCGGGGTCGCCGACGCGCAGCTCGGCCATGGCGCCGGCCAGCATCTCCAGGGTGCGCCCGGCCACCTCCTCCTGCAGGAAGAGCACGCGCAGGGCCGAGCAGCGCTGGCCGGCCGGCTGGAAGCCGGAGACCAGCACGTCCTGCACCACCTGTTCCGGCAAGGCCGTGGAGTCCACGATCATTGCGTTCTGGCCGCCGGTCTCCGCGATCAGCGGCACCACTGCGCCGTCCCGCGCCGCCAGGGCCCGGTTGATCGCCTGGCCGGTCTCGACCGAGCCGGTGAAGGCGACGCCGCCGACCCGCGCGTCCTTGACCAGCCGCCCGCCCAGGGCGGCACCGTCGCCCGGCAGCAGCTGCAGCACCTCGCCCGGCACGCCGGCCCGCTGCATCAGGCGCACGGCGGCGGCGGCCATCAGGCCGGTCTGCTCGGCCGGCTTGGCCAGCACCGCATTGCCGGCCATCAGCGCGGCGACGATCTGCCCGGTGAAGATCGCCAGCGGGAAGTTCCAGGGGCTGATGCAGAGGAAGACGCCGCGGCCGGCGTGGCGCAGCTCGTTGCGCTCGCCGGTCGGGCCCGGCATGCGCTGGCTGTCGGCGAAGATCTCCGCCCCCCGCGCCGCATAGTAGCGGCAGAAGTCGACGGCCTCGCGCACCTCGGCCAGGGCGTCGCCGACGGTCTTGCCGGCCTCGCGCACCGCCAGCGCCATCAGCTCGGTATGGTTTTCCTCATAGAGATCGGCGATGCGCCGCAGGATCCGGGCTCGCGCCTCCGCCCCCAGGGCATCCCAGTCGGCGGCGGCCGCCTCGGCGCGCGCCAGGGCCTTGTCGGCCATCTCCGGTGTCGCCCAGACGGCCTCGCCCACCTGGCGCCGGCGGTCGGCCGGGTCGAGCACCGGCCGCGCCGCGCCCGCCTGGGCGAAGCCGCCCAGCAGCGGCGCGGCCTGCCAGGGCGTCGCCGCGTGACGCTGCATGGCCTGCCCCAGCTCCGCCACCGCCAGCGGGACGGCCAGATCGAGCCCGGCGGAGTTCAGGCGCGCCCCCGCCTCCACCCCCTCGAACAAATGGCGCGGCAGCGGAATGCGCGGATGCGGCACCGGGTCCAGCCGCTCGGCCTTGGCGACCGGGTCGGCGACGATCTCCTCCAGCGGCAGCGCCTCGTCCTGGATACGGTTGACGAAGGAGCTGTTGGCCCCGTTCTCCAGCAGGCGGCGCACCAGGTAGGCCAGCAGATCCTCATGGCTGCCGACCGGCGCGTAGATCCGGCAGGGCACGGCCAGCTTGTCCGGCCCGACGATCTCCTCGTAGAGCGCTTCGCCCATGCCATGCAGGCGCTGGAACTCGAAGCTATCGCCGGCCGGTCTGTTGCCGGCCATCTCCAGCACCGCCGCCAGGGTGTGGGCGTTGTGGGTGGCGAACTGCGGATAGAAGGCCTGCGGGTCGGCCAGCAGCTTGCTGGCGCAGGCCAGGTAAGAAACGTCGGTCGAGACCTTGCGGGTGAAGACCGGGTAGCCCTCCAGCCCCTGCTCCTGCGCCAGCTTGATCTCGGTGTCCCAGTAGGCGCCCTTGACCAGCCGCACGTTGAGCCGCCGCCTGGCGCGGCCGGACAGCTCGGCCAGCCAGTCGACCAGGCGCGCGCAGCGCTTCTGATAGGCCTGGATCGCCAGCCCGAAGCCCTGCCAGTCCTTCAGGGCCGGGTCGCAGGCCACCGCCTCCAGGACCTCCAGCGAGAGGTCGAGGCGGTCCGCCTCCTCGGCGTCGACGCAGAAGCCCATGTTCTGCTCCGCCGCCATCGCGGCCAGGGCCCGCAGCCGCGGCACCAGCTCGCCCAGCACCCGCTCGCGCTGGCCGAATTCGTAGCGCGGATGCAGCGCCGAGAGCTTGACCGAAATGCCCGGCCCCTCGTTGACCGCCCGGCCCGCGCCGGCCTGGCCGATGGCACGGATCGCGGCGGCGTAGCTCTCGTAGTAGCGCTCGGCGTCGGCGGCGGTGCGGGCCGCCTCGCCCAGCATGTCGTAGGAGTAGCGGTAGCCCTGCCCCTCCAGCTCGCGCGCCCGGCCGAGCGCTTCGGAGATGCTGCGCCCCATGACGAACTGCCGGCCGAGGATCCGCATGGCCTCGCGCACCGCCGTGCGGATCACCGGCTCGCCCGAGCGGTGCACCAGGCGGCGCAGGAAGCCGCCCAGGTCGCTGCGATCCCCCTCCTCCAGCCGCACCACCCGCCCCGTCAGCATCAGCGCCCAGGTGGAGGCATTGACGAAGAGCGACTCGCTCTTGCCCAGGTGGTTCTGCCACTCGGCGGTGCCGAGCTTGTCGGCGATCAGCTTGTCGACGGTGAAGGCGTCTGGCACCCGCAGCATGGCCTCGGCGAGGCACATCAGCACCACGCCCTCCTTGCTGGAGAGCTCGTACTCGTGGAGGAAGGCGTCGATCCCGCCCTGGCGGACGCGCGACCTGCGCACCGCCTCGACCAACTGGCGCGCCCGCGCGGCGATCCGGTCGCAGGCGGCGGCGTCCAGCTTGGCCTCGGCGGTCAGGCGCCGGACCACCGCCGTTTCGTCCGCCAGGCTGTCCTCGCGCAGCGCCCGGCGCAACGGCCCGGACTCGGCAAGCGTGGGATCGATCAGCATCTCGGTCCTCTGGTTATGGGATTGGACTCCATTAGGGCCTATCGGCCCGCACTGTTCCATCCCGCTCCAAGACTCTTTCGAACCCTTGCGGGTTGCACTGTTCCATCCCGCGCCCCCACCCGGCCGCCCACGGAAGTACCCTGGATGGGTGGCCGGGTGGGGGCGCGGGATGGAACAGTGCCGGCACCGTCAGGTGCCGATACCAAACCTTCCCCTCAGCTAAACTTAGCCGTGATGCCGCCGTCGACCACGAGTTCCGTGGCGGTGACGTACTTGGCCTCGTCGGAGGCGAGGAAGAGGCTGGCATAGGCCACATCCCAGGCGTCGCCCATCTTGCCGGTGGGGCACTGAGCGTCGCGCAGCTCGACCATCCGGTCGACATCGCCGCCGGCGTAGACCTCCTTCAGGGGCTCGCGGATCATCGGCGTGTTCATCAGGCCGGGCAGGATGGAGTTGGCGCGGATGCCCTTGGCCGCGTACTGCAGTGCCACCGCACGGGTGAACTGGATGACGCCGGCCTTGCTCGCGGCGTAGGAGATGTAGGGCACGCCGGCCCAGCGGATGCCGGCGATGGACGCGATGTTGACCAGCGCCCCGCCCTGCCCGCTCTCCTCGAACTGCGCCGCCATCACCGGCAGCACGTGCTTGCAGGTCAGGAACATGGAGGTGAGGTTGACGTCCATCACCCGGTGCCAGGACTCCTCGGAGGCCTCGACCGGGCCGCCGACCTCGACGATGCCGACGTTGTTGTGCAGCACGTCGATCCGCCCGCCGGCGTTCCAATCCGCGCCGCGCGCCGCCGCAACCATCGCCGCGACCTGCGCCCCCTCTGTGACGTCGGCCGCGAAAGCCGAGGCCGTGCCGCCCTCCTCGGCGATCAGGCCCGCGGTCTCCTCCGCCGCGGCGCCGTTGCGGTCGACGCAGAGCACCTTCGCGCCCTCGCGCGCGAAGAGCGCCGCCGTCGCCTTGCCGTTGCCCCAGCCCGGCCCGCTGGAGCCGGCCCCCACCACGATCGCCACCTTGTCCTGCAGCCGCCCGGCCATGTCCCGCGCCTCCCCTTCTTGTGTGTTCGTTCGTCCAGGTCGCAGCGGAAAGCTATGCCGCAAGCGCCGCGGCAGGCCAAGCGCGCTCCGCGCAGGGCTTGCCCGACCCCGGCGCGGCTTGCCATCTTGGCCTTTCGTCGTTCTCAGCGCGTCGCGGTCACGCGGCGTCGCGGCAAACGCGCCGGCCCCTTGGCGGAACTGGTAGACGCACGGGACTTAAAATCCCGGGTCTTCGGACGTGCGGGTTCGAGTCCCGCAGGGGCCACCATGCCTCGTGAGACTTGCAGCGCTTACGACCCGGTCGTCACCCGGCCTTGACGTCGAGGAAGGCTTCGCCGCGGCCGAGGGACCAGTCGATGGGGCCGTTTTCCTGCAGGTAGATCAGGATGTCGTCGCCGCGTAGGCCGCAGGCCGTCGCGCCCCTGGCGATCTCGCGGAAGAGGGCGCGCTTCCGGTCGTCGTCGCGTCCTTGCAGGAAGGTGATCTCGGCGATGACCACCCCGGAGGAGCGTTCGACGCCGCCGTAGGTGGGGTGGAGCACGCGGTCCTGCGGCGCGAAGCGGACGATCTGAAAGAACAGGTCTTCGGCGGGCACGTCGCAGGTCGCGACGAAGGCCCGCTGCACCGCCTCGACCAGGGCCTGCGCCTGAGCGTTCGAGGTGGCTTCGGGCAGCGAGAGACGGGTGATCGGCATGATGATTCCTCCGGGCGTGCGCGCGTCCCGGGACCGAGGTGCCGGCGCCGGGACGGGGTGACGGGACGGATGGGGAGTGATGAGGTGATCCCACCCTATCCCCGACCCGCCGACCGATAACGGGCGCAGGCCGGCCTTCCGAACAAACCAAAGGTTTGGAATACTGCCGGAATGAGGCCCGGTTACGAAATATCCGTCTTCCTCGACGTCATCGAGCGCGGCAGTTTCGCCGCGGTCGCCGAGACCATGGGGCTGACGCCGCCCGGCGTCTCGAAGATCGTCTCGCGGCTGGAAGACCATCTCGGCGTCAAGCTGCTGCAGCGCTCGACGCGGCGCCTGGCCCTGACGCCGGAGGGCGAGATCTACGCCGCGCGAGCGCGCGAGATCGTCGCGGCCCTGGCCGAAGCGGAGGCGGAGGTCACGGCGGGCCGCAGCCGGCCGCGCGGACTCATCCGGGTCAGCACGGGCAGCGCCTTCGCGAAGCTCCGCTTGGCGCGCTGGCTGCCGGAGTTCGCTGCGCGCTATCCCGAGATCACAGTCGATCTGAGCGTGACCGACCGGCGGGTGGATCTGGCCGCCGAAGGCATCGACCTGGCCATCCGCGTCGGACCGCTGAGCGAGTCCAGCCTGGTCGGCCGCCGGCTGGGGGAGGTGCGCCGGGTGATCGCGGCCAGCCCGGACTATCTGGCGCGCCAGGGCACGCCGCGGCAACCGCAGGACCTCCTGCAGCACAACTGCCTCCTGCTGAGCGGCTTCGCCCGCCTGGCCAAGTGGCCCTTCGTTATACAGGGCCGGCGGGTCGCGCTGCCGGTTGGCGGAAGCCTGACAAGCGACAACGCGGAGTGCCTCTACGAACTGGCCCTGGGCGGCGCCGGGATCGTCCGGCTGGGCGACTTTCTCGGCGAAGAGGCCCTGGCCGACGGCCGCCTCCTGCCGCTCTTCGAGGCAAGCCACGACCCCGAGCCGCGCCCGATCACCCTCCTGACCCCGCCGGCCCTTAAAGGGCTCCCGCGCCTCCGCGCCTTCATGGATTTCCTTCTGGAGAAACAGCGGGGCTGAGAACGGCTCACCGGCTGCAAGACCGATCGTTCCGCCCAGCGTGGTCGCCTATCGTGTATCCGCCACGACCGACTAAGGATCCTCCCGTAGTCACCTACGTCTAAGAGCCTGACCCGAAAGGAGCTGAGTGGTTTCAGCGCGTTGTGAGTCCGTTCGTTTACGAAACGGAACGAGGATCACGATGGCCTGGACCAAAACCATGCGCCGCGACGATGAGCGGCGGGGCCGACACTACGCAAGCGATGCGGCGAACCGGGAACGGGCTCTGATCGCGCCGCTTCTGCCGGCACCGAACCCGGTCAGCCGGCCGCGAAACACGGACTTTCGCGACACCTTGGATGCGCTGCTCTGTATAGCGGCGACGGGCTGGCAGTGACAGGTGCTGCCCAGTAACGTCTCGCCGGTCTCGGCTGAAGCGGAATGTCATGAAACCGCCACTTCCACCCAATAGACTTGGCAAGTGGAAATTGGCTGGACTCCCAAGCTAGAGAAAGTGGCCAACAAAGGCTCTCTCAGTGATTTGTTGCCTAATAACGAATCTGTAAAGCTGAGGTCATGCCATGAAAAACGTCATCCATCCATCTCGCACTTACCTTCTAGCGGCTTTGGTCAGTATGGCATTAATTGGTCCCGGACATGCAGCGGATCCCTTGGATTGGCCTACCTATGGACCTGACCGTGGCCATCTTCGCGTCGACAACGGTATCGATCGCGGAGACGGGCTTACCAACGGCATCCCAGACATCGTCGGTCCCATCGATGGCAGCGCAAAGCTGACCATCTTTACCGAAGGCAACCACTATCCAGTGTTGCTTCCTCTCGTTTTCGATGCCTTTCCGAAACACTGTGCCGAGACCGGACGCTGCTCGATTACCGCTGAAGACATCACGGTCGTCACGCTGCCACAAGTCATGATCATGGCTGGACTGCGGAGTGGAGGCTTCCGGTTTGGCAATGCGCAGCTTCCTGTCCGGCAAGATACACCCGTATTTCCCGACCTCCTCATGCTCGGCGAGCGACCGATGGGGCGACTCAATGAACAACAATTACTTGCAAGCAAGCCTCGTGTCTTCGCCAAGCATCGTGGAATGGGCCTGCTCATCAATCGAGATCTATACCAAGAGGTCCCAGACCTTGAGGCGTTTGTCTCATCGGATCTGCCTTTCGTGTTCGCAACACCGCGCGAGACTGGCGCACGCCACCAATATCTCGGCACGCTGAACGCACTCTTGGGGGAAGATGCGGCCGGCGCAGTTTTTGCGCGGGAGGTGCCCGACTTTCCGGGGCGCCTAGCGATACAGCACAGGGACGTTCCCTACGCGGTTATGAACGGAATTGCTCCGGTGGGCATGATCTTCGGCCATCTTGCCGACTTTTACGCAAACTACTGGCCCGACCACCTTGCCTTTGTCGAAGTACCGGAGGCGGCACAATTCGGCTCAGAAATCGCTGTCGCGAAAGCAGATCGGCCGAATGCAGATCCGTCGGCTGCAGACGCTTTCCTGGAGTTCTTGTTTGAAGCAGCGCCCGATGCCTATAGCGCAGGCGGCTTCATGTCGTCTGAAGACTTCGATTTTGGTCGCGAGCTCAACTTGTAGCGCAATTCAGCTCTGAATCCGCGGCCGCACCAAACGCGCTCGGGTGCGGCCGCTGCGGAAAACCGCTGTGGGCCGATCGAGACAAGTGTCTACCAGGTAGCTGCAAAGCGCCTAAGCCGCCGGCTTACCCGAGGATATTGCGGCAAAGACTGAAACTGCATGTCTGTGCCGCCGCCCTGCAACGCCTCCCGCGCCTTCGTCGATTTCCTTCAGGAGAAACAGCGGGGCGAAGGAGACAACCTCTTGAGAGGCCAGATACAACCGCCTGGCCCGCGGGGTTGCGACGTTCCCTCAACGCACACAGGGGGACGCGAAGGCCTTCGCCGCCCGGAGCCGCGGTCCGCGCGATGCCGCGCTCTCTCCCATAATTCGATCCTAAGCGAAGCATCTCCGCGCCGTCATCGCCTAGCCTGCGCGAAACGGACCGAGGGGGCCTTTGCCATGCCGACCTGCGCGACACGCCATCGGATCGATCCGCCGGGGACCGCCCGCTTCGCGGCGTCTGCCGGCAGCGCCGGACAAAACGATACCGCAGCGCGGCGCCGACCCGGTCCCTTGCGACAGACCGCATCACCCTCGCTGTGAAGGGCGACTTCGAACTCCCAATCGATCGCGCGGGCGCGAAGCCACGCTCAAGAGGCTCAGACGGAATGTCCTCTCCCAATCTGAGGATCGAACTGCCCTTGCTGGCGCTTCTCGCGCTGCTCTGGGGGTCGTCCTATCTCTTCACCAAGCTGGCCGTCGCGGACATTCCGCCGGTCACCCTGATCGCCCTGCGCGTTCTCGGGGCCGCGATCTTCCTGACGATCGTCATGCACCTGCGTTCGGAGAAGCTGCCGCGCTCCGGCAAGACCTGGCGCATGCTCTTTCTCCAGGCCGTCTTCAACAGCATCGGTGCCTGGACCCTGCTGGCCTGGGGACAGCAGTTCGTCGAGGCCGGGCTTGCCAGCGTTCTCAATTCGACCTCCCCGATCTTCGTCTTTCTCATCACGGCCTTGGTCACGCGCCACGAGGCCCGGGACGGACGCAGGCTCTTCGGGGTGACGCTCGGCGTGCTGGGGGTCGTGCTGATCGTCGGCCTGGACGCGCTGCGCGGCCTCGGAGACCAGGTGGCGGGACAGCTCGCCTGCCTCGTCGGCGCCGCGCTCTATGCCGGGGCAGCCATCTACGGAAAGCGCTTCGGCCATATCAGCGCCGTCGCAACGGCCGCCGGAACGATGATCTGGGCATCGATCGTCCTCGTGCCATTGGCCCTGGTTCTGGATCGGCCCTGGACCTTGGCGCCGAGCCTGACGGCCGTTGCGGCGACCGGCGTTCTGTCCATCCTCTGCACCGGCGTTGCGCTTCTCATCTACTTCCGGCTGGTGCGAACGCTCGGGTCGATGGGCGTGGCAAGCCAGAGCTACCTGCGGGCCTCTATCGGCGTGATCCTCGGGCTGGTGTTTTTGGGAGAGACCTTCACGCTCCCGGTTGCCATCGGTCTCGGCGCAGCAATTGCGGGAGTCGCGCTGATCAACTGGCCCGCACGGCGGAAAGCGAGGGGCTGAGGCTTCGATCTTTCCCGAACCGCCTGCGCCGGCAGGGCGCCTTAGCCGACGGCGGCCGGCGGCTGCCTCGGACAGCGCCGGCTCGCGCCGGGTGAGGGCCGTTCGT
>JANQPZ010000094.1 GCA_028285215.1 Rhodovibrionaceae bacterium
CTTTTGGTCAATAGCAGCCGGTCCGCGACCCCGGCCTGCTTCACCGCCTCCGGGTGCGCCGCCAGGGTCGCGAGGCCGGTAACGGCGTCGACGGTTGTCGCCACGGCATCGAGCAGGAAGAAGCTGGCGATCAGGGGATCGGACACCAGAGTCTGCAACACCGGCGCCGGATCGGCGAGCCCCGTGGTCTCCACGGCGACCCGCGCGAAGCGTGGGATCTTCCCGGCCTCGCGCCTCAGATAGAGATCGCGCAGCGTGCTCGCGAGATCCTGGCGCAAGGCGCAGCAGAGACAGCCCGACGTCAGCACGGTCACCTCGTCGGTGACCGTCTCGACCAGCTCGTGATCGAGGCCCACGTCGCCCAGCTCGTTGACGATCACCGCCGTGTCGGCCAGCTCCGGCCGCGCCAGGAGCCGGCCAAGCAAGGTGGTCTTGCCGCTGCCGAGGAAACCGGTGATCAGGGTAATAGGAATGCGTGCGTCGCTCATGTCGCAGGACCTTCAGGCCGCCTGCGCCCGGGCACGGTCTAGCGTCTCCAGCGTCAGCTCGGCCAGAGCCAGCGAGGCCGTGAGGCCGGGGCTCTCGATTCCGAAGAGATTGATCAGGCCGGGCACGCCGTGACACTCCGGCCCCTGAACGACGAAGTCCTTGGCGGCCTCGCCCGGGGCCTGAAGCTTGGGGCGAATGCCTGCATAGCCCGGCTGCAAGGCCGCGTCCGGCAGCTCCGGCCAGTAGCGGCGCACGGCTTCGTAGAAGGCCAGAGCGCGGGCCGGATCGACATCGTAGTCGTCGGGGCGGCCGACCCACTCGACATCGGGGCCGAAGCGCGCCGCACCGCCGAGGTCCACGGTCACGTGCACCCCCAGCCCTGCGGCCTCCGGCACAGGATAGATCAGCCGCGAAAACGGTGAGCGGCCGGCAAGCGTGTAGTAGCTGCCCTTGGCGAAGTAGGCCTCGGGAACGGCCGCCTTCGGCAGCCCCTCGATCCGCCGCGCTATCTCCACTGCAGAGAGACCGGCCGCGTTCACGACGGTCTCCGCCAGCAGGGTCATCGGCGCCTCGCCGCCCACCTCCAGGCGCAGCCCCTCGGGCGTGACGGCAGCCGACTGCAAGGGCGCATGAAAGGCAACCATAGCTCCGGCCGCCTCGGCATCGCCCAGGTAGGCCAGCATCAGGCCGTGGCTGTCGACGATGCCGGAGCTGGGGGACAGCAGAGCCCCGACGCAGGTCACCGCCGGTTCCAGGTCGCGCACCTCCTCCGGCGTTTTCCAGACGAGATCCGGCACGCCGTTCGCCGCGGCTTTCTCCTTCAACTGGGCAAGCGTCGGCATCTGGGCGGCGTCCGTCGCGACGATCAGCTTGCCGCAGCGCGCATGAGCGACGCCGTGCGCCTCGCAATAACGATAGAGCGCGAGCTTGCCGGCGACGCAGGTCCGTGCCTTCAGACTGCCGGAAGGGTAGTAGATGCCGGCATGGATGACTTCGGAATTGCGCGAGGAGGTCTCGCTGCCGATCTCGCCGGCCCGCTCCAGCACCAGTACATCGCGGCCAGCCAGCGCCAGCGCGCGGGCCACTGCAAGACCGACCACGCCGGCCCCGATCACGACGGCATCGATGCGTTCGGCCGTGCTCATCTCACCCTCAAATCGAAAGGCGCCGCGTCGTCCCAAAGGAAACTCCCATCCTCCTGCCGGATCAACTCGGGAAAGTGACCCGGAACGATGCGCTCGGCCATCTCGAGAATGCGCCGGATGGAGGCCGTGCCCCGCTCCACCGTATCGAAGGCCATGTCGCAGCGCCGGGCAATGGCTTCCTTGGCATACTTGATGGCGTCGCCGGCCAGCACCACCGTGCCCCGCGTATCGGTATCCAGGCGCAGGGCATAGCAGCCGGGTGTGTGACCGGGCGCCGGGAACCAGCCGACGCGGTTGGAGAGCTGCCCTTCGCCCTCGATCAGCTCCAGATCGTGACGCTCCAACTGGGCATGGATGCCCCAGGGCATGAAGAGGTCCTTCTCGTGCGGCGCTGCCGCATAGTCCCATTCCGACCTGCTCACCAGAATCTTCGCCTTTCGAAACAGATCGACGTTATGGGCATGGTCGAAGTGCAGATGGGACAGAAAGACCAGGCGAATGTCGTCCGGCGTGAGACCGCGCACGGCCAGGGCCTTGACCAGACCCAGACGGGAGACATAGCCGCCGGTGTCGAACAGCAGCGGCCCCTCGCCCGTCTGCACCAGCGTGACGTTGGCGATGCCGAGGAAATCGTCCTTCAGGCGCAGATTGTTACCGTGAACGAGAATGTCGTAATCCGGGGCCATGCTGCGTAAGCCTATCAGGTCTCCGTGCCGCGCGTCTCGCGCATTGCCCTCATGATAGCGACCCTCAGATGTCCGCTGCGAAGCGCTGGGCCGCCGCCTCGTCCCAGGCGATCCCGCTGCCGGGTACCTCGCTCGGCCCGGCGAGGCCATCGGTCACCGAGAAGGGCTCCGCCAGGATCGGTGCGGCCCAGTCGACGTATTCCAGCCAGTGCGCCGTCGGCGTGGCCGCAAGCAGATGGCTGGAGATTTCCGGGTAGAGATGACTCGAGAGCTGCACGCCGTAAGCGGCAGCGAGTCCCGCCGTCTGCAGCCAGGCGGTCACCCCGCCGATCTTCATGGCATCGGGCATGAAGACGGCGTCCAGTCCAGCATCGAAAGCCTTGGCGAAGTCGCCTGCGCCCCAGCAGTTCTCGCCGAGCTGGATCGGCAGCGAGGTCTCGGCCGCGAGGGCGCCATGGCCCCGATAGTCGTCCCAGGGCAGCGGCTCTTCGACCCACTCCAGATCGAACGCCTCCAGCGGCGGCACGCGATGCTTGGCCTCCGCCAGCGTCAGGGTCTGATTGAAGTCCACGAAGAGCCGCGGCTTCGGACCGATCGCCGTCCGCACGGCCTCTGCGACCTCCAGATCCTGAGCGCGGGTGGGATAGCCGAGGCGCAGCTTGACCGCATTGAAGCCTTCGGCCAGCAGGCTGCGCGCTTCCTCCGCCGCCATCTGGGCGCCGATCATGCCGAGCCCCTTGCTGTTGTAGGCCGGCAGGCGGCGTGCCTCGGCCCCCAGCAGACGATAGAGCGGCTGGCCCTGCGCCTTGGCCAAGGCGTCCCAGGCCGCCATGTCCAGACCCGCCAAGGCCATGCCCACCAATCCAGGCCGCCCCAGCAGGCGAAAGGCTGCCGCCAGCCGCTCCGAAAGCGCCAAGGGGGCCACGCGCTGGCCGGCAATCAGCGGGGTCAGTTCTTCGACCTGCCGAACGGTCGCCGCCAGGGCGCGAGGCGTGTAGGTGAAGAGGTAGGCGCAGCCGGTCACCCCCTCTTCGGTCTCCAGGTCGACCAGCACCAGCGGCGCCTTGTCCACCGCCCCGCCGGCCGTGACCAGCGGCAGGGCGAGCGGGACCAGCACCGGGCGGGCGCTCAAGCGATGAATCGTCAGATCGGCGGTCGCGGGGACGAGCGGCAACGCGGTCATGGCTATCTCGCAGGGTTCGATTCTGAGAGCGGTTTCGACGCCAAACTCTTCGGTCGTTTGGGTCGCAACCCCATATTGCAGTAGCCTAGGCGCCGAGACCATGCGGACCAACGGGAAAGACTTTTGCTATGAGCGTCGCCGAAAGCCACTCCGAACCGCCGCGCGCCGATCCGGCGCCAGCAATCGCAGAGCTTCAGGCCCTGCTCGGCGAGCGGCTGTCGACCGCTGCGGCCGTGCGCGAGCAGCACGGCAAGGACGTCAGCTACCACGAGGGCTTCCCGCCCGACGCCGTGGCCTTCGC
Source organism: Rhodovibrionaceae bacterium (assembly GCA_028285215.1). Classification (GTDB taxonomy): domain Bacteria; phylum Pseudomonadota; class Alphaproteobacteria; order Kiloniellales; family DSM-21159; genus Algihabitans. Next base: position 3,805 of record JANQPZ010000094.1, read on the forward strand.
CGAATCCACCGAAGAGGCGGCGGAGATCGTCAAGATCTGCGCCCGCCACAAGACACCCGTCATTCCCTTCGGGACGGGCACGTCGCTCGAGGGGCACATCGCGGCGCTGCGTGGCGGTATTTCTGTCGACGTCAGTCGCATGACCGCGATCCTTGAGGTCAACCAAGAGGACCTGGACTGCCGGGTACAGGCCGGCGTCACCCGCAAGGGTCTTAACGAGTACCTCCGCGACAGCGGCCTCTTCTTCCCCATCGACCCCGGCGCCGACGCCTCGCTGGGCGGTATGGCAGCGACGCGCGCCAGCGGCACCAACGCGGTGCGCTACGGCACCATGCGCGAGAACGTGCTGGGTTTGACGGTGGTGACCGCCGACGGGCGCATCGTCCGGACCGGCGGTCGCGCCCGCAAGTCCTCCGCAGGCTACGACCTGACCCGTCTCTTCGTGGGGTCGGAGGGCACCCTCGGGGTGATCACCGAACTGCAGCTGCGGCTCTATGGCATCCCCGAAGCCACCTCCGCCGCCGTTTGCGCCTTCACCGATCTCGAGGGCGCGGTGAACACGGTGATCGCGACGATTCAGCTCGGCGTCCCCGTGGCGCGCATCGAGCTGCTGGACGAGGTGCAGATGCGGGCCTGCAACCTCTACTCCAAACTCGATTTTCCCGAACAACCGACGCTCTTCTTCGAGTTTCACGGCACCGAGGCCGGCGTTCAGGAGCAGGCCGAGACCGTCGGCGCCCTGGCTGCGGAGCACGGCGGCGCCAATTTCCAGTGGGCAACGCGGCAGGAGGATCGCAGCCAGCTTTGGCAGGCGCGACACGACGCCTATTGGGCCGCCAAGGCGCTGAAGCCGGGATCTGAAGGCTGGGCGACCGATGTCTGCGTGCCGATCTCCCGACTGGCTGAGTGCATCCTGGCAACCAAGAAAGACATCCTGGACAGCGGCCTGCTCGCCCCCATCGTCGGCCATGTCGGCGACGGCAATTTCCATCTGGTCTATCTGCTGGACCCCGACGACCCCACCCAGCACGACAAGGCCGAGGAGGTCAACGACCGCATGATCGCGCGGGCATTGCGGATGGGCGGCACCTGCACCGGCGAACATGGCATCGGCTACGGCAAGATGCAGTTTCTGCAGGCCGAGCACGGCGAGGCCGTCGCCCTGATGCGTCAGGTCAAACTCTCTCTGGACCCTGACAACATCATGAACCCAGGCAAGATGGTCAGAACCTAGGAGCCTTTGGGACGCTTACGACCGGAAAGGTTTGCCGAGGAGAGACACGGTGAACGCAGGCAACAGAACGCCCGGTCCATGCAAAGTCAGGTTGCTTTACAGGGAGATACAGGAACCTAGCGTTCCCGCAGGTGACCGTCGAGCGTGCGCCGTGCGGCATCACGCCGAGCGTGTTCAATCGCCTTCTCCGCCTTGGTACAGCCGTGGTAGACACGATTCTCCGCCGCCTGGGATGCTTTTTGAAGACGATCCCGGATCTTACGCATCCGGCGGAGGTTTACGACGTCCCCCATGGCTTTCGAACTCCTAGCCGTTTGTCGGCTGTCATACGCATGCGACAAGTTCCAATATAGTTTCATTATAGGGGAAAAATGCATCGTTTGACAGCCCTTAGTTGATTGCTCTCGGAGGAGCTTCGCGTTTGATTAGGAAGATCTCGATCGGTCTGGGACTGCTGCTGGCGCTCGCCCTCGGTGCGGTGTTCGTCCTGCCATCCTTTGTCGACTGGAATGCCTACAAGGATCAGATCGCCCGGCAGATCGAAGCGCAGACCGGCCGAGACCTCACCATCGCCGGTGACGTCGGCTTGTCCCTGCTGCCGACACCTCGACTGACCGCCGAACAGGTCAGTCTGGCGAATGCGCCGGGTGGCCAAGCCGAACGGCTGGCCAGTCTGGAGGCGCTGGAAGTGCGTGTCGCCCTGGCGCCGCTGCTGTCCGGCGAGATCCAGGTGCGTTCGCTGGTGCTGGTGCAACCGATGGTCAGCCTCGAGCGCCTGCCCGACGGCCGCGGCAACTGGGAATTCGGCGATGCGGTCGCCGCCGCCGCGACGGACGCCGCCGCGCCGGTTACGGACGGAGGAGACGGCGACGCGGCGCCTCAAGCTCCAACGGCGGCGCAGGCGCAGCCGTCGGGAAGCAGCGGTCCAGCCATCCGCTTCGACGCCCTTACGATCGAAGACGGGACGGTGGTCTACCGGGATCTGGCAACCGGTGCCGAGGAGCGCCTCGAACAGCTCAACGCCGAGGTTTCCGCCGACAGTCTACAGGGGCCCTTCCAAGCTTCCGGCACTGCTGTCGCCCGCGGCCAGGCGGTCGCTTTCGAGGTGCGCGGCGGTCGACTGGACGCCGGCCCGGCGGCAGTCTCACTGGACCTGGCCCTGCAAGAGTCCGGCGAAGCAACTGTGAGCCTGCGCGGGAGCCTCGACCAAACCGCGGAAACCTTCGAGGGAACTCTGGCGGCCGAAGGTGCGAATCTGGCGTTGCTCGCCCTGGCACTGGCCCCCGGAAGCACGGTCCCGCCACAGCTTGCCGACGACTTCGCCGTGGCAAGCGACGTCGCGCTTGCAGGCGACAATCTGACTCTGGACAGCCTTCAGCTCACTCTTGGCGAGATTAACGCCACGGGGGACGCGGCAGCGACGCTGCAACCGCCGTTCGACGGACGGGTTGCCTTGAACATTGCGCGGCTGGACCTCGACAGACTGATCGCCACGGCGGCCGAGCAGGGCCGAGACAGCGAACAAGGCGGCGGCCAGAGTACGGCCGGAGACTTCGCACTGCCGCAAGATCTCTCGCTGCGCGGCGAAGTGATCGTCGATGCGCTGGTGTACAAGGGCGACGTGGTCAGACAAGTGCTGGCCAGCGGCCGGCTGGACGAGGGCGCCGTCACCCTCGATCAGGCACTCGCCCTTCTGCCGGCCGGCGGCGATCTCTCGGTCAGCGGCCGCTTGACGGCGGAAACCGGTGCGCCGCGCTTCGTCGGCAGCCTGGAGGCGGCGAGCGACAACCTGCGCGGCCTGGCCGAGTGGCTGGAGCTGGAGCTGCCGCCGGCACCGAACGATCGCCTGCGGCGGGCTTCCCTCTCCACCGCGCTCGACGTCACGCCGACACGCGCGCAGTTGACCGGCCTGGTGCTGGAGATCGACTCCACCACGATCCAGGGCGGCATCAACCTGGCTCTGGGCCGGGCCAAGCCGGCCTTCGGCGCGGGGCTCAGCATCGACCGGATCAATCTCGACGCCTATCTGCCGGGCTCGGGCGGCGGCGGCGGCCCGGACGACCGCCAGATCGCTCAAACCGAAGAAACCGGCGGGGAAGCGGCCGGAGAAACGGCCGGAGAAACGCCCGAAAGCGGTCTCTCCGCGGGCAGTCCGCTGGAGGCCTTCGACGCCAATCTCAACGTCTTGGTCGGCAACCTGACCTACGGCGGCCAGCAGGCCAACGAGCTCTCTCTCCAGGCGCAGGTCAAGGACAGCGTCGTGACCGTACAGTCCTTGACCGTCGGCGATCTGGTAGGAGGCTCGGCCAGCTTCGCGGGCATCGTCAGCGGCCTGCCGGACGGACCGGAGATCGCCGAAGGTCAGTTCCGCCTCCAGGTCCCGGATACGGCCCGCCTGGCGAGGCTTCTGGAGCAACCCGTTTCCGGCCCCTTGGCACAGCTCGGCAGCCTTTCGGCCGAAGGCAGCGGCAGCGGCACCCTGGCCGCCTTCACCACCGACCTGCGTGCGGAGATCCCCGAAGGCCGCCTGGCCTTCGCCGGTCAAGTCAGCGATCCTCGGGATCGTATGACCGTCCAGAACGGGCGGCTGTCGCTGGAGCTGTCCGAAACCGGCCGCCTGGCGCGGATCGCCGGGCTTGCCGACTCTCCCATGGCACGCCTGGGCGCACTGCAGCTTTCGGGAGCGGTTTCCGGATCGGCCGACGATCTGACGCTGGACCTGTCCGGCCAGGCGCTGGGTGGCAGCATCGCCACCGTAGGACGCCTGCGGCAGGGCGATACGCTGCGCTTCGAAGACCTGCGCGTAACGGCGCAAAGGATCGCCGGCCCGCGGATCGCAGAGCTTCTCGGCCCGGCAGCGCGCGATCTGGCCGGGATAGGTGCGCTGGATATTGCCACCACCATGAACGGCAGTCCGGACGCAGAGCTGAGCTACGACACCACGCTCGGCCTGCTCGGCGGGCAGGTGCGCGGGCAGGGCACGGCCAGCGGTCTGACGGGCGCGCAGATGAGCTACGCCTTCGACGCCACCGTCGAGCTGCCCCGGCTTGGCCCGCTGCTGGCCAGCATCGGTATCGACCAGAGACTGCGCGACGGAATCGGACTGAATGCCGCCGCCCGGATCAGCGGCACGCCGTTGCAGATCGAGGTGACGGGCCTGACCGGGCGCCTCGGGCCGACCGATCTGACCGGGGAGACCTCTCTGAACCTGACGGGCGCGCGGCCGGCAATCAGGGCCAACCTGCAACTCGGGCGGCTCCCGCTCGACCAACTCCTCGACGACAGCTTGTCGGGCGGCGGCGGCCAGTCGAGCGGCCGCTGGTCCAACGACCCGCTTCCGCTAGAAGAGCTCGCCGGTCTCGATGTCGCCGCCACCGTGACCGCCCAGTCGATCACCCAGGGCGACTTCACCCTCTCCGGCGCAAGCATTCCGCTCAGTCTGGAAAACGCCCTGCTGCGGATCGACGGGCTGACCGCGCAGGCCTTCGGCGGCAGCCTGCGGGCTGCGCTCTCCCTCGACGCCCGCAATCCGCGCGCCGCCGGCCTCGACTTCGACATCGCGGGAACGCGGCTCGACAGTGCGCAACTGGTTCCGGCGGACAGCGCCGGCGGCGGACGGGTCAGCGGACCGCTCGACCTGCAAGTCGCCGGCAGCAGCCTGGGCACCAGCGAGGCTCAGATGATCGGCAACCTGAACGGCCAGGGCAGTGTCGGCGGAGAGATTACGGTTCGGGCCACGGCGGAGGAGGCCGTCGGCAGCGTGTTGCTCGGCATTTTGGGGCAGCAGATCCGGGAACTGCGCGGCCTCAGCGACACGGTGAACGCCGTCTTCAGCGCCTTTGCCGGGGCGCCCGCACGGCTGGACGGCAGCTTTGACATCGAGAACGGCATCGTCCGGACCGAAGACCTGACCCTGACCGGCCGCAATGCCGTCGCGCGCGGTCAGGGGATTGCGGCGAACCTGCCGGCCTGGACGCTCGACCTGCGCACGGATCTCTTCCGGGGAGGGGAGCGGCAGCCCTACCTGACGGCGCTGCTGCGCGGATCGCTGGACGAGCCCGACGTCCGTATCTCCGGACAGCCCTTGCAGCGCCAACAGCAGGAGACTGCTCCCACGCCGTCGGAGCCACGACAGGAGCAGTCGCCGGAGGAGCGGCTGCGGGATCAAGGCCAGGAAATCCTGAGGGATCTGTTCCGAAACCTGCAGTAGGGCCTTATGCCGACACAGCTCGACACGCCCTTGACCGATGGATCGCGCGGGCCGCGGCTGTTTTCCGGTGAGGTGCTGGTCTTTCGCCAGGTGCCCGCCGCCCGCAGTCTTGTGGCTTTGGCGCAGCGGCGTCTGCGCGCCTGCTTTCCCGAAGTCGAGGAGGTCGCGACCGCGCAGCACGCCCTGTCGGAGGAAACGTTCCTGAGACGCGTGGTCGGCCTGACGGCGGACTGGCGCAAGGATGCGGAGGCCGCCCAAGCCTTCACCGATCTCCTGACGAGCCTCGGCTGCGATCCCGACGAAACCTACGTGGACGACTTCTACCTGCGCACGCAGCCCTCTCGGCTCGGCTGCCGGCACCGCCGTACGCGGCCGCTGCATGCGCACCGCGACACCTGGGGGTCCAATCTCATGGCCCAGGTCAACTGGTGGCTGCCGGTCACGCCGCTGACCGCCGAGCGCACCCTGGCGCTCTTTCCGCGCTATTGGCGGCAGCCGATCGCCAACGACAGCGCCGACTGGGACTGGGAGGAGCTGAAGACCGCGCGCCGCCGCGCCCGCGCCGACGGTCAGGATCCGGACGCAGCCTACCCGACGCTGCCGCAGCCGCTGGAGCCGGTCGACCAGGAGGACGCCGTGCGGCTGTTGCCGGAGGTCGGCGACGTGGTCGCTTTCTCCGCCGCGCACCTGCACGCCAGCGTTCCGAACGCAAGCGGCCTGACCCGCTTTTCCCTGGAAACGCGGACGCTGTGGAGCGGCGATCTCGATGCCGGCCGCGGCGCTCCGAACCTGGACGGCCGGGCCCCGCGCGTGCCGCGCGAGTGGTTCCGTCGCTTGAGCGACGGCACCAGCCTCGCAGAGGCCTGGGGCTATCCTACTTAACGGCCTCGACGGTCGGCTGTCTCTTTGACGCGCCGAAAGACCCAGACGCGCACCGCACTGGAGAGATTGCTCTCTCCGGCGTCGGTGCGTTGTGCGTCGATCGCTTCGATCAGGGCGCTGACCGTGGTGCCCTCCGCCTGCGCGATCTCCTTCAAGGCCTGCCAGAAGGGGTCCTCCAAGGTTAGGGAGGTCGCATGGCCTGCGATCACCACGGAGCGTTTCTTCATCTCGGCGGTCGTGCACCCTTTCTCAAACCGTCCCGGCGCGACGACTACGCCTTCGAGGGACCGATCATCATCTCGGGCTTCACCCAGGCGTCGAACTGCTCTTCCGTCAGCAGGCCGAGCGCGATCCCCGCGGCCTTCAGCGTCGAATGATCGGCATAGGCCTTCTTGGCGATCTTGGCCGCGTTGTCGTAGCCGATGTGCGGGTTGAGCGCCGTCACCAGCATCAAGGACTCGTTCATCAGGCTGGTGATCCGCTCCACGTTCGGCTCGATCCCCGCGACGCAGTTCTCCAGGAAGGAGACGGCGGCGTCGCCCAGAAGCTTGGCCGACTGCAACAGATTGTAGGCGATCACCGGCTTGAAGACATTGAGCTCGAAGTGACCGTGGGAGCCCGCGACGGTGACGGCCGTATGATTGCCCATCACCTGGGCGCAGACCATGGTGATGGCCTCGGCCTGGGTCGGGTTGACCTTGCCCGGCATGATCGAGGAGCCGGGCTCGTTGGCCGGCAGCAGCAGCTCGCCCAGGCCGCAGCGCGGACCGGAGCCGAGCAGGCGGATATCGTTGGCGATCTTCATCAGCGAGACGGCGACGCTGTTGAGCGCGCCCGAGGCCTGCACCGCGGCGTCCTCGCTCGCAAGCGCTTCGAACTTGTTGGGTGCCGTCACGAAGCGAAAACCGGTGATCTTGGCGACCTCCTCCGCGAAGGCCTCGGCGAAGCCTTCGACGGCATTGAGGCCGGTGCCGACGGCCGTGCCGCCCTGGGCCAGCTCGTGCAGCTTGGGAAGGGCCTGCTCGATCCGCTCGATGCCGTTTTCCAGCTGCTTGGCGTAGCCGGAGAATTCCTGCCCCAGGGTCAGCGGCGTCGCGTCCATCAGATGGGTGCGCCCGATCTTGATGATGTCGCTGTAGGCCTCGGCCTTTTCGGCGAGACCGGCATGCAGCCGACCCAGCTGCGGCACGGTCTCCCCGGCAATCTGCGCCACGAAGGCGATATGCATCACCGTTGGGAAGGTGTCGTTCGAGGACTGTCCCATGTTGCAGTGATCGTTGGGATGCACCGGCGACTTGCCGCCGCGGGTTCCCGCCAGGATCTCGTTGGCTCGGCCGGCGATCACCTCGTTGGCGTTCATGTTGCTCTGGGTGCCGGAGCCGGTCTGCCAGACCACCAGCGGGAACTGGTCGGACAGGCGGCCTTCGATCACCTCTTCCGCCGCCTGGCAGATCGCCTTGCCGATCTCTTCCGGCAAACGGCCCATGGCAAGATTGACCCGCGCCGCCGCCAGCTTCTGAACGCCCAGGGCCGTGACGATGGCCGGGGGCATGGTCTCGCCGCCGATCTTGAAGTTCTGGAGGGAGCGCTGGGTCTGCGCCCCCCAGTAGGCCTCGGCCGGCACCTGGATCTCGCCCATGGTGTCGGATTCGCTGCGGGTGGCGGTCGCACCGGTCGATTGCGCGGACATGGCTGTTGCGGCCCTCGTACTCTGCGGGGAATGGGAAGCCGGTTTGTAGCATGCCAGGCGTCGGCGGGAAGAGGGTTCGGCACGAGACCCTGCGGCTCGGCGATCCTGCTTTAGCGCGCCGTCTTCGTTTTCGCAGCACGCAAGCGGCGCGCGGTCTGCAGCGCTAGGCAAGCCCAAGGCTCCAGGGCGTCGGGGCTGTCCTCGGCATGGGGCGGTGCGGTCCAATAGGGCATCTCGACCGGCGCGCTCTTGCCCTCGTAGACGAAGGGCTCGCCTCCTTCGGCCGCCCAGCGCACCTTGGTCTCGCCGTCGACGCGAAAGTACAAGCGATCCCAGGCGATCAGCGCGAACATCACCTCGTCGAGATAGATGCCGTAGCCGCCGAACAGAGCGCGGGCGCGCACCGGGCCCAGGGGGCTGAGCAGGGCCAGGGCCCGCCGCACCGAAAGGTTCTCCTCGACCTTGCTCATGGTGCGAACCTCCGACGCCAGTCTGCCACGAACGCAGAGGCGATGACCATACGGCCGATAGGGAAAACAGCGATCGCGCGCCGCGCCTGCGGGCCGGCCCGGCGGTCTCGCGCAGGCTTTACGCTCCCTTAAGCTTGATTCCGCCAAACTGGAGGCGTGATTCCCGGGAGTACGACGATGCAGGAAGACCTGACCCAGCGCGACCTTTCCGGCAAGCGCGTGCAGGACATGACGCCGGCCGAAAGGCTGGAAATGAAACGTCGCTTCGAAGAGTTCGTGCAGACCATGCGCAAGACCGGTCCGGCCGCCGACAAGGCACCGGCAAAGCCGGTGCAGCGCTGGGACCCGCGAAGCTTCGGAGCCAAGACCGTTACCGGTCGGCGAGCCGGCTAACCGGGTGAAGACGGCGCGT
>JANQPZ010000109.1 GCA_028285215.1 Rhodovibrionaceae bacterium
GGCCTTGCGGCGCACCGGATCGTCGATCTCGAACATCACCGTCGCGACCAACTCGCGGCCCTGAGGGATCAGCGGATTGTAGGCGCTCAGTTCGTCTTCGATCTGCTCTTCGCCTGCCTTTTCGATGAAGAGCATCTCGTGGAGCTGGTGCCACATGGTCTCGTAGTTCTCGAAATAGAAGGTGCAGACCGGTCCGACCTCGACACGGCGGTGACGCTTCACGGCGACGAGCTTCTTGCGGCGTTCCTTGCGCTCGGACTCGTAGGCGGCCATGGGAATGATGTCGCTGCGCTCGATGCGGCGCTTGCTGGCTGTGCTCATCCGGGTAGTGCTCCTCTTAATGCGTCCGCGCCTCAACGCCCCAGGTCGAAGCCGTAGGCCTTGGCGAAAAGCTCGATCGGGTGGCGCGCGGGCTCGCCGGTCGGTTGCGGTCCGTCCGGCTTGTCCTTGGCGAGACGATCCATGCCCTGGCGGATGTGCAGACCAGCCAGCGGACACTCGCTGGAGACATAGGTCTTCTCGGCCTTCAGGGCATCGCGCATCACCGGCTTGCCAACCTTCATCGCCTTCTCGAAGTACGCGCTGCGGATGCCCCAGGTGCCGCCGTGGCCGGAACAGCGCGGCAGCATCTTGATGTCGGCGTCCGGGATCAGCTGCATCATGTCGCGTGCCTTCATGCCCATGTTCTGGGCCCGCGCGTGGCAGGCGATGTGCAGCGCGACACCGCCGTCGAGCGGAGTCAGGCCTTCCGCCAGACCTTCTTTGGCGGCGATGTCGACGACGTACTCTGTTACGTCGAAGGTCGCGCGCGCCAGTTTCTTGATCGCCTCGTTTTCGGGCAGGAGCAAAGGCCACTCGAACTTCAGCATCAACGCGCAGGAGGAGGTCAGGGCGACGATGTCGTAGCCCTGGTCGATCCAGCCTTCCAGCTCGCCGGCGATCCGTTCGGCCTTTTTCGCCACGGTCTCGACCTGGCCTTGCTCGAACTGCGGCATCCCGCAGCATTCCGGATAGACGACCTGGGTTTCGACCCCGTTCTTGGCCAGCACCTGGCGGGTCGCCGTGCCGGTTCCAGGATTGTTGAAGTTGACGTAGCAACTCGCGTAGAGGGCCACCTTCCTGCCGGCGGCCGGTGCATTGCGATTGACCTCGATGCCATCCCCCCGCGCGCGCTCCTCGAAGGTCGTACCGGCGAAGCCGGGCAACCAGGCGTCGCGGTGAATGTCGGCGATCCGCTCCATCAGGGGGCGGGTCATGCCGTTGTCGACCTTGATCGCCCAGTTGGCCAGGATGGGCAGGAGCGCGCCGAGCTTGCCATTGCGGTCGGTCTTGGTGAGCTCCGCGGCCAGTCCCGCCTCCCCTTTGCCGAGCTTCTGTTCGGCAGCGCGGAAGCGCAACATAAGGTGAGGGAAGTCCAGGTCGAACTCGTGCGGAGGCACGTAGGGGCAGCTCACCATGAAGCACATGTCGCAGAGCGTGCAGGCGTCGGCGACTTTCTTGTAGTCGGCCGTATCGACGCTATCGAGCTCGCCGGTTTCCGACTCGTCGATCAGGTCGAAGAGAATCGGGAAGGAGTCGCAGAGATTGAAGCAGCGTCGGCATCCGTGACAGATATCGAAGACCCGCTCCATCTCCGCCTCGATCTTCCCCATGTCGTAGAAACCGGGGTCCGTCCAGTCCAGAGGGTGACGCACCGGAGCGTCGAGACTGCCTTCGCGCATTTCATCTGCCTCCAGGGGTTCGGCCGTGTTGCGAGTCCGCCGCCACGCCGACGTATCGGTCCGGCCTGCGTGAATGCAGGGCAGCCGGACTCAGAGCCTCGATCTGTCTCGGGGCTTCGATCGGTACTGGGTGAGAAGCTGCAGTGCGCAGGAGCGTCGGAACGGGAAAGCCTATGGAAACGCCGCAAGCCTGCAGGAAAACGGCGGGGCGCCGGCGCCGGAAAATGTCCGGTGCGGCGCCCCGGCATTCTACGACATGGTGTCGAGCGCCTTCTGGAAACGGCCGGCATGGCTCTTTTCGGCCTTCGCCAGGGTTTCGAACCAGTCGGCGATCTCGTCGAAGCCCTCTTCGCGCGCCGTCCGGGCCATCCCCGGATACATGTCGGTGTACTCGTGGGTCTCGCCCGCGATGGCCGACTTCAGGTTGGCGCTGGTGTCGCCCATGGGCTCTCCGGTTGCCGGGTCGCCGACCTCCTCCAGGAACTGCAGATGGCCGTGGGCATGACCCGTCTCGCCTTCGGCGGTCGAGCGGAACACGGCGGAGACGTCGTTGAAGCCTTCGACGTCGGCCTTTTGGGCGAAGTAGAGGTAGCGACGGTTCGCCATGGATTCGCCTGCGAAGGCGTCCTTCAGGTTCTGCTCGGTCTTGCTGCCCTTGAGGGACATCTTTTCTCTCTCCCGTCTATTCCTTGAGTCGTGCGGCACGCGTGTTTCCACGCGCGCCGGCCAGGTAACCGACAGCGATCAGCAACGCTGAATGTCTACCTTGAGACTGCGATATATGGGGGTAGGCCAGGCTGTCAACAGCCTAGAGCCGTTCTAAGCTTACTTTCAAGAAATAGAAGTAAAAGGATTTTGCGAGTTTTTCTCACTCGCAGTACACGCGCATCCAGATCAGCTGCCGCGAACCCGAATGATCACATCGACACGGTCGATTTCCGCACCGTCAGGCGCCTCGGGAATTTCGGCCAGGCGGACGCTGTCGCCGGGAATATCCTGCAAGCGCCCGTTATCCTGGAAATAGAAATGATGGTGATCGTCAATGTTGGTGTCGAAGTAGGAGCGACCCGATTCGACCACCACTTCGCGCAGGAGGCCGGCATCGGTGAACTGATGCAGGGTGTTGTACACCGTTGCCAGGGACACCCGAACATCCGCGTTCATCGCTTCGCCATGCAGCTGTTCGGCCGTCACATGGCGGTCGGGCGTGTCGCCCGTTGCTTCGAACAGAAGCTTGGCCAAAGCCAGGCGCTGGCGTGTCGGCCGCAAGCCGGCCAGCTTAAGCCGTTCGATCACTGCGGTGTAGGGTCGTGCCTCGGTCATGGCTATCAATATAAGCGTCATCGAGTGGAATTGAAGGGGTACGTCGTACTTTAGCTTGGTTTCTAGAATGGGTCGAAATCGCAGTCCAAGATGATCACCGGCGCTAGGTTCAGTCGTTTGCCGGCCTTTCGGCCATTCCGCTGAGCCGTGAAACCTTCAATGGCTTTGCGTGGCTTTTCAACGGCCATGCTGTTGCGTATCGTGAGCGCCGCGATCGTCGAGTCGCTCGGAAGGGACGTGGCGAGCAGCACATACCAATCTATACCGAGGCGTACGCGTGACCGCCAAGAAGACTGCCTACGATTACGACGATCTTATTGCCTGTGCGAACGGAGAGTTGTTCGGCCCCGGCAACGCACAGCTTCCTTTGCCGCCCATGCTGATGTTCGACCGTATCACCCATATCAGCGACGAGGGCGGAGAGCATGGGAAAGGCGAAATCCTTGCCGAGCTGGATGTGCGCCCCGACCTCTGGTTCTTCGCGTGCCACTTCAAGGGCGACCCTGTGATGCCGGGCTGCCTGGGTCTGGATGCGCTGTGGCAGCTCGTCGGTTTCTTCCTCGGGCGTACCGGCGCCCCGGGCAAGGGGCGGGCGCTGGGCGTCGGGCAAGTCAGGTTCACAGGACAGGTCTTGCCGAACGTCGGGAAGGTGACCTATCACCTCAATCTCAAGCGGGTCATCATGCGCCGGCTGGTGCTCGGCATCGCCGATGGGGTGTTGAAGGCCGATGGAGAGACCATCTACGAGGTGAAGGACCTTAGGGTGGGGCTGTTTCAGGCCGACGGCGAGGCCTTGGCCGAACCAGCCTGAACCTCCGGTTTGCGGCCGGCCGACGAGGCCGGCGCAAGGTCCGCCAACGCGCGTGTCGACCGACAGGCCGGCATCACAGAAGGACAAGCGGGGCGCTATGCGACGCGTGGTCGTCACTGGGCTGGGCATCGTTTCCAGCATTGGCAACAACAAGCAGGAAGTGGTCGAGTCGCTGCGCGCCGGCCGCTCCGGCATCGTCTTCGCCGAAGACTATGCGGAGCGCGGCTTTCGCAGTCAGGTGAAGGGCGACGTTACCATCGACCTGGACGATCACGTCGATCGCCGCCTGCGTCGCTTCATGGGAAACGGCGCGGCCTACAACTATGTGGCCATGGTGGAGGCCATAGCGGACGCCGGTCTGAAACCGGACGAGGTCTCGAACGAGCGGACCGGTCTGGTCATGGGCTCCGGCGGGCCCTCGACGTCCAATCAGGTCCAGGCCGCCGACACGGCCCGCGAAAAGGGCGTCAAGCGCATCGGCCCCTACATGGTGCCGCGGTGCATGTCTTCGACCAATTCGGCCAACCTCTCGACGGCGTTCAAGATCAAGGGGCTCAGCTACTCCATCTCCTCGGCCTGCTCGACGTCGGCGCATTGCATCGGGAATGCGGCAGAGACGATCCAGTACGGTAAACAGGACATCGTCTTCGCTGGCGGCGGAGAGGAGCTGCACTGGACCTTGTCGATGCTGTTCGACGCAATGGGGGCGCTCTCCAGCGGATACAACGACCGTCCGGCCCAGGCTTCGCGGGCTTTCGACCAGGCGCGCGACGGCTTCGTGATCACCGGCGGCGGCGGCGTGGTGGTGCTGGAGGAGTATGAGAGGGCCAAGGCGCGCGGCGCGAAGATCTACGGCGAACTGGTCGGCTATGGCGCCACCTCCGACGGCGCGGACATGGTGGCGCCCAGTGGCGAGGGGGCCGTGCGCTGCATGCGTCAGGCGCTGGCGACCATGGGCAACACGCGCGTCGACTACATCAATACCCACGGCACCTCCACACCGGTCGGCGACTCGGCGGAGCTGCGTGCGATCAAGGAGGTTTTCGGCACGGACCTCCCGCGGATCAATTCGACCAAGTCCATGACCGGACATGCCCAAGGAGCGGCCGGAGTGGCCGAGGCGATCTACGCGCTCTTGATGATGGAGGAGGGCTTCGTCGCCCCGTCGATCAATATCGACACTCTGGACCCCGAGGCCGAAGGCGTTCCGATCGTGACCGGCGCGGCCGAGGAGCTCCCTCTCGATTGCGTCATGTCCAACTCCTTCGGGTTCGGCGGCACCAATGCAACTCTGGCTTTCCGTAGGCTGGAGCGTTAATAGGTGAAAATCTATCCCAGGTCGCGGAGCTGCCGGCGGCCGACTTCCAACAGTTGTGAGGAGCTGACTCCCCGATGGGCCTAATGAGCGGCAAGCGCGGCTTGGTGATGGGCGTCGCCAACGACCATTCCATCGCCTGGGGCATTGCGAAAGCCGTCCATGAGCAGGGAGCCGAGTTGGCTTTCACCTACCAGGGCGAGCCCTTCTTCAAGCGCATTCGGCCGCTGGCCGAACAGCTGGGCGTCAGCGAACTCATGCAATGCGACGTCGGAACGCCCGGTTCGCTCGAGGCGGTGTTCGAACGACTTGGTGAGGTTTGGGGAAAGCTCGACTTCGTGGTGCATGCCGTTGCCTATTCCGACAAGGAAGAGTTGAAGGGCCGCTACCTAGACACCAGCCGTGCCAACTTTGCGCAAACGATGGAGATATCCTGCTACTCCTTCACAGCCACCGCGCGGCTGGCTCAGCCTCTGATGGCGGATGGTGGGTCGCTGATCACGCTGACCTATCTCGGCGCCGAGCGGGTCACTCCGAACTACAACGTAATGGGCGTCGCCAAGGCTGCCTTGGAGGCCTCCGTGCGTTATCTCGCCGTCGACCTCGGCGATCAGGGGGTTCGGGTGAACGCCATCTCGGCGGGACCGATGCGGACCTTGGCGGGTTCCGCCATTGCCGACGCGCGCTTCGTATATGGATGGAGCCGCGATCACGCACCGCTGAAACGGCCGGTAACCCTAGAGGAGGTCGGTCAGACGGGTCTCTATCTGCTGTCGGATCTGTCGTCAGGTGTGACCGGCGAGGTGCTGCACGTTGACAGCGGCTACAACGTGGTCGGCATTCCCCACCCGGTCAGCATGACGTCGGGCGAAGTCAAGAAGGCAAAGACCTAAACGCCTGCGATCCCGCTCTCGCCCTCTAGGAAGGGGAGCGGCGGAGCAGCAGCAGGCCGCCGGAGATGATTACGCCGGCACCGATCCAGACCAGCAGATCGGGCAGTTCGTCGAAAACGAAAAAGCCAATGGCCGAGGTCGCCACGAGTTCCAGGTAGACCAGAGGGGCCAGCGTCGAGGCATCGGCGTAGCGGAAGGCCGTGATCGAGAGAATGTGGCTGGTCGCCGACAACAGGCCCATAACCAGGAAAAGCAGCAGTTCGTTCGGGTTCGGCGGCGACCAGGCCCAGATGGCCTGGGGTGTCAGAAGCACCGCGCCGACAAGGCACTGAAACGCCAGGGTTTGTATCGGATCGCTGCTCTGGGACGCCAAGCGCGTGGCGATCATATAGCACGCGAAGCAGGCCCCGCTCCCCATGGCGAGCAGTACCCCGGGTTCCAGCTCGCCGTCGGGCCGCAGGATCAGCAGGGCACCGCAGAAACCGAGCAGCAGGGCCGCTATCTTGCGGCCCGTCAGCCGCTCGCCGAGCAAGACGATGGCCAGCAGAGTGGCGATGATCGGGCCGACGAAAAAGGCGCTGATCGCCGTGGCCAGGGGAATCTCCGCGATCGCTACGAAATAGAGCGTCATCGCGGCCACCAGGAAGACGGTGCGGAGAAAGTGCGGGCCGAGGCCTCTGCGCGGCAGGGCGTGCCGCCCGTGGGTCGCCAGTGCCAGCGGCAAGACGATCAGGCAGGCCGCGGCATAGCGTGCCCAGCTGATAAACAGCGGCGACTGACTGCTGCTGAGATACTTCGCAAGCCCGTCGACGACGGGAATCGTCAACATCGCCAGGGTCATGAGAGCGACCCCGAGCAAGCTCGCGGAACCGGCGGTCATGCGCAGCTCGAGTCTGCGAGGTATCACGGTCGGGTTCGATCCGGGCGTGGGTTGCTAAGATCTGCAGACGGGGGCAGCGGGCTTTCCCGCCACCCCACCGATAGCATCTTAGATGTTCGCAGCTTTGGAGACATGCAGCGCTTACGAAGGCCAGCTCTGCAGCGGAAGCCAGTGCCGGCAAAGACGACGACGGCGGCTCCGTCCTGGAACCGCTGCCGTAAACAACGCCCGGAACAGCCCTCCGCCTTAGAGCGGGATCGCCAGAGCGATTCCGCCTAAGACGATCGCGCTTTAGGAGGCCGCTTGCTCTGCCGTCAGGTCTTCGCCGGTCTCCTGGTCGACCACCTTCATCGACAGCTTGACCTTGCCGCGATCGTCCAGGCCGAGGACCTTGACCTTCACCTCGTCGCCTTCCTTGACGACCTCGCCCACCGTCTGCACGCGCTGCGGCGCGAGCTGCGAGATGTGCACCAGACCATCGCGGGGACCCAGGAAGTTCACGAAGGCGCCGAAGTCCATGATCTTGACGACCTTGCCGTTGTAGATCTTCCCGACTTCCGGTTCGGCGACGATCGACTCGATCCAGTCCAGCGCCCGCTGCATCGCGCTCTCCTCGACGGCTGCGACCTTGATGGTGCCGTCGTCCTCGATGTCGATCTTCGCGCCGGTGGTTTCGCAGATCTCCCGGATTACCTTGCCGCCCGTGCCGATCACTTCGCGGATCTTATCGCGCGGAATGCTGATGGTCGTGATCCGGGGCGCATGGGAGGATACGCCCTCCCGGGCACTGCTGATGGCCTTCGCCATCTCGCCCAGAATGTGCAGGCGGCCGTCCTTGGCCTGATCCAGCGCGATCTGCATGATCTCGCCGGTGATCGAGGTGATCTTGATGTCCATCTGCAAGGAGGTGATTCCGGTTTCCGTGCCGGCCACCTTGAAGTCCATGTCGCCGAGATGATCCTCGTCGCCCAGGATGTCGGAGAGCACGGCGAAGCGCTCGCCCTCCTTGATCAGGCCCATCGCGATCCCGGCCACGGGGCGCGGCAGCGGAACGCCGGCGTCCATCATCGAAAGGCTGGTGCCGCAGACCGTCGCCATGGAGGACGAGCCGTTGGACTCGGTGATCTCCGAGATGATGCGCAGGGTGTAGGGAAAGTCTTCGCGGCTCGGCAGAACCGGGCGGATCGCTCTCCATGCGAGCTTGCCGTGCCCGATCTCGCGCCGGCCCGGCGACCCGAAGCGTCCGGCTTCGCCCACGGAATAGGGCGGGAAGTTGTAGTGCAGCAAGAAGGCCTCGCGATACTCGCCCTCGAGCGCATCGATGATCTGCTCGTCGCTGCCGGTACCGAGCGTCGTCGTGACCAGCGCCTGGGTCTCGCCGCGGGTAAAGAGCGCCGAGCCGTGCGTGCGGGTCAGCACGCCGACCTGACAGTCGATCGCCCGCACCGTCCGCGTGTCGCGGCCGTCGATCCGGCTGCCGGTGTCCAGGATCGTGCCGCGGACCACGTCGCTTTCCAGTGTCTTGAAGACGTCGCCGAAGACGGCGAGTTCCTCGTCGTTGTCGCCGATGGAGGCCTTCGCCTCCTCTTTGACGGCCTCGACGGCGTCGCGCCGCTCGGTCTTGTCGGCGATGCCATAGGCCTCGACCAGCTTGTTGCCGAACGCGTCTTTGAGCCGCGCGGCCAGCGGCGCTTTGGCTTCCGGTTCCGGCGCCAGATCCCAGGGGTCCTTGGCGGCCTGCTCGGCCAGATCGATGATCGCCTGGATCACCGGCTGCATCTGGTCGTGACCGAAGTTGACGGCGCCTAGCATGACGGATTCCGTCAGTTCCTGCGCCTCGGACTCGACCATCAGCACGCCGTCCTGGGTGCCGGCAACGACCAGATCGAGGGCGGAACTGGGCAGTTCGTCGCGCGCGGGGTTGAGCACGTACTCGCCGTCGATATAGCCGACGCGGGCGCCGCCGATCGGACCTAGGAAAGGCAGGCCCGAGATGGTCAGTGCCGCCGAGGTGCCGACCATGGCCACGATGTCGGGATCGTTCTCCAGGTCGTGGCTCAGGACCGTGCAGATGACCTGGGTTTCGTTGCGGAAGCCCTTGACGAAGAGCGGCCGGATCGGGCGGTCGATCAGGCGGGAGGTCAGCACCTCCTTCTCGGTCGGCCGGCCTTCGCGTTTGAAGAAGCCGCCGGGGATCTTGCCGGTGGCTGAGGTCTTCTCCTGGTAGTGGACGCTCAAGGGGAAGAAGTCGACGTCGCGGCCGGACTTGGCGCCCACCACGGTGCAGAGCACCTGGGTTTCGCCGTAGGTCGCCAATACGGCGCCGTCTGCCTGTCGCGCGATGCGCCCGGTCTCCAGGGTCAGCTTACGGCCGCCCCAGTCGAGTTCCTTCTTGTGGATTGTGAACATGGAGTCCTCTCAATGCGGCCGGCCTCTCTGCAGGCACCGGACCCGCGCAAATCGCGTTGGCGCCTCGGCTGAGCGAGGTCAGGCGACGCGGCTTACGTCGGCCCGGCGTTTCGGGATGTCCGCCGGCCGGCCGGTTGCGGAGATCCCCTGTGGTCTTGCAAATACGAAAACCCGCCCGCTCCACAGCCAAGCCGCCTGCCGCAGCGCTGTCTTGCGCTGGACATCGGGTCGGGCTGCGAAGGGGCGGGTCACGTCGTGGATCGGCCTGTGGCTAGCGACGCAGGCCGAGGCTTTGAATCACCGAGGCGTAGCGCCCGTGATTCTTCTTCTTGAGATAGTCGAGCAGGCGACGACGCTGCCCGACCATGACCAGCAGGCCTCGGCGGGAATGGAAGTCGTGCTTATGCGTCTTCATGTGTTCCGTGAGGTTGTTGATGCGTTCCGTGAGGATCGCAACCTGGACCTCGGGAGACCCGGTATCGCCCTCGCCCCGGGCGTATTCCTTAATCAGCGCGGACTTGCGCTCGGCAGTGATCGACATGTCTCTCTTCACTTCTCGACATCACAGGTTCAGGACTCGGATAGGCTTCACGTCTCCGGCCTCGAAACGGGCGATGGCGACCAGCCTGTCACCGGCCATAGCGCAAAGAACGTCGCCGTTTTCGAGGTCGCGGATCCGATCCAGGTTGGAGCGGGCGAGCATGGAAACCGCCTGCCCCTGCCTCAACCGGGTTGCCTCCTGGTCCGTCAAGGCCAGCGCCGGGATGTCGTCCAGCGCGGTCTCGACCGGGAGCAGAAGCTCCGCAGCGGTCGCAATCTGGGTCTTTTGCTGCAGCAAGTCCAGAGGAATCGCGTCTTCGATGGTAAAGGGTCCGACAGCCAAGCGGCGCAGTTCCGCGATATGGCCGTGGCAGCCGAGGAGTTCACCCAGATCCCGGGCCAGCGAGCGCATGTAGGCGCCCTTGCCGCAGTCGCAGGCGAAGCTTGCGTGGTCATCGTCGTCCTGGGCAAGCAGCTCCAGCCTGTCGATCCGCACCGGCCGCGCGCTCAGTTTCACCTCTTCGCCTTCGCGTGCGAGATCGTAGGCGCGCTGGCCTTCCACCTTGATGGCCGAGTAGGCCGGCGGCCTCTGCGAGATCTCGCCGACCAGCTTGGCGGTCGCGGCCCTTATCTCCTCGGGTGCCGGCCGCCTGTCGCTCTCCGCGATCACCGCCCCCTCGGCATCGTCGGTTTCGGTCGCCTGGCCCCAGCGCACGGTAAAGCGGTAGGTCTTGTGCCCTTCCATTGCCCAAGCGACGGTCTTGGTCGCCTCGCCGAAGGCGAGCGGGAGAACGCCGGTGGCCAAGGGGTCCAGGGTGCCGCCGTGTCCTGCCTTGCGGGCGTCGAGGAGGCGCCGCACCCGGTTGAGCACGTCGGTCGAGGTCATGTTGGAAGGCTTGTCCACGACCAGCCAGCCGTGCAGGTCCTGGCCTTTACGACGCCGTGCCATCGTCGTCCTCTTCCGGGGTCCCGGCGGCGGTATCGCGCCGAACCCGGTCGCTGCGCAGCAGACTGTCGATCTTGGCGGCTTCGTCGAAGGAGCGATCGGCCTGGAACGACAGGCGCGGTGTGAAGCGCAGGTTGATGTCGCGGGCCAGTTCGTGGCGAAGCACGGGCGCTGCGGTCCGCAGGTCGGCGAGCGTTCCCGTCACGTCCTGTCCGCCGAGCGGCGTCACGAAGACCGTCGCCGATTTCAGGTCCGGGCTGACGCGGACCTCGGTCACCGTGACGTCCCGATGGGTCAGCGCGTCGACATGGGTTCGCCCTTCCTGGAGCAAGCGCGCCAAGGCATGGCGAATCTGCTCGCCCACGCGCAGTTGGCGCTGACTCGGCGCTTTGGCCGCTCCGCGGCTCATGGCTGTGAAACCCTCACTCCAGCATCGCGTCGTCCAGATGGCACGCCGGTCAGAGCGTGCGTGCCACCTCGACGATCTCGTAGCACTCGATGCGGTCGCCCTGCTGGATGTCCTGGTAGTTCTCGAAGGCCATGCCGCATTCGTAGCCCTGTTGCACCTCGCGGACCTCGTCCTTGAAGCGCCGCAAGCTCTTCAGCACCCCGTCGTGGATCACCACGTCGTCGCGCAGCAGACGCACGCGGGCGCCGCGTTTGACCTGCCCTTCGGTGATCATGCAGCCAGCCACCCGGCCGGACTTCGAGACGTTGAAGACCTCCCGGATCTCCGCGTAGCCCAGGAACTGCTCATTCTGCTCCGGCGCCAGCATGCCGGACAGGGCCTGCTTCATGTCGTCGATCAGCTCGTAGATGATCGAGTAGTAGCGGATGTCGACTCCATCGCGCCGGGCCAGCTCGCGGGCCTGGGCGTTTGCGCGCACGTTGAAGGCGAGGATGATGGCGGCCGAGGCCCGCGCCAGCGTGATGTCGGACTCGTTGATGCCGCCGACACCCGAGTGCAGCACCTGCACCTGCACTTCCTCCGTGCCCAGGCGCTGCAGCGTGCCCAGAATCGCTTCCAGCGAGCCGTGGACATCGGTCTTGATCACCACGGGCAAGCTCTGGGCCTCGCCTTCCTTGATCTTGGAAAGCATCTGATCGAGCGTACCGCGGCCCTGGGCTGCCAGCTCCGTCTGGCGGCGCTTCTCATGGCGGAAAGCGGCAACCTCGCGCGCACGCGCATCGTCTTCCACAACGATCAGCTCGTCGCCGGCCTCTGGCGTTCCTGACAGGCCCAGCACCTCCACCGGTTCGGACGGTCCGGCGGACTTCACCTGCTCGCCGCGGTCGTTGAGCAGCGCGCGTACGCGACCGGACTCCGAGCCCGCAACGAAGATGTCGCCGACCTTCAGGGTGCCGCGGCGCACCAGAACCGTGGCGACGGACCCGCGGCCCTGCTCCAGCTTGGCTTCGACGACCACGCCCTCGGCACGCCGGTCCGAGTTGGCCTGGAGCTCCATCAGCTCCGCCTGCAGGGCAATCGACTCCTCCAGATTGTCCAGCCCCTGGCCGGTCACGGCCGAGACCGGAACGCAGATGATATCGCCGCCCATGTCTTCGGGAACCAGCTCGTGCTGCAACAGCTCGTTCTTCACCCGATCAGGGTTGGCCTCCGGCTTGTCGATCTTGTTGATCGCCACGATGATCGGCTTTTCGGCCGCCTTGGCGTGGCTGATCGCCTCGACCGTCTGGGCCATGATGCCGTCGTCGGCCGCGACCACCAGGATGACGATGTCGGTCACGTCGGCGCCGCGCGCGCGCATCTCGGTGAAGGCGGCGTGGCCGGGCGTATCCAGGAAGGTCAGTTTGTTGCCGGACGGCGTGACGATCTGGTACGCGCCGATGTGCTGTGTGATGCCGCCGGCTTCGTGGGCCGCCACGTCGGTCTTGCGCAAGGCGTCCAGCAGGCTGGTCTTGCCGTGGTCCACGTGGCCCATGATGGTGATCACCGGAGGCCGGTCCGACAGGTTGCCGGTGTCGTCTCCCTCGGCGTCGCGCAAGCCGATCTCGATGTCGTCGGCGGAGACGCGCTTCGCCTTGTGGCCGAACTCCTCCACGACCAACTCGGCGGTGTCGGCGTCGATCGTCTGGGTGATGGTGGCCATGACGCCCATCTTGAACAGCGCCTTGACCACCTCGCCGCCCCGCTCGGCCATGCGGTTGGCCAGTTCCTGCACGGTGATCGCTTCGGGCACGGTCACTTCACGCAGCACCTTGGCGCCCTTCTGCAGCGCTTCGCGGGACTTCTGCTTCTCGCGTTCGCGCTGGCGCTTCAGGGCCGCGAGCGACCGGACCCGCTCTTCGCTGTCGTCTTCCAGCGCCTGGCTGATGGTCAGCTTGCCCTGTCGGCGGCGCGGCTCTCCCTTCTTGGCAGTCGGTGCCGCTGCCGGCTTGACCTTGCTCCGCTTCTTGCTGTCCGCAGTTTCCGCCTCTTCGGCGGCCTTCCGCTTGGGGGCGGGCGCGCCTTCCTTGGGGGCCTGCGCCTGCTTGGCGGCGATTTCTTCAGGGGTCGGCACCGTCGGTGCCTCTGCGGCCGCGGCGGGGGCTTCGGTTTCGGCCGGTGCCGCCGGTTGCTCCGCAGCGGCGGCGGCTTCTTCCTCGGCCCGGCGCTTCGCTTCTTCCGCTTCGCGCGCTTCGCGTTCGGCGTCCGCCTTCGCACGGCGCTCGGCCTCTTCGGCCTCACGCTGGCGGCGCGCCTCTTCTTCGTGAGCGCGGCGCTCCCGGTCGATATGGGCCTGCTCTATGGCGCGTTGACGGGCTTCGCGTTCTGCCTGCGTCAGGTTGGAGAGGTCTTCAGCCGGTGTCGGCGGGGCAGCGGCCGGCGCGGCGCCGGGCGCTGCAGCGGTTTCGGCCACGGCCTCTGCCTCCGGGCCTCCCGAGGGAACCTCGGCCATCTTGCCGCCTTCGCCGGCGCGATAGGTGCGCTTGCGCTTGACCTCGACCTGTACCGTCTTGGTGCGGCCGTGACTGAAGGACTGGCGAACCTGACCCGTTTCGACCGTCTTCTTCAGTTCGAGTTTTTTCGACCGCCCGAGCGTGAGCGGCTTCTTTTCCCCGGACTTCTTCTCTTCTTTGGTCGTTGTCATGGTCTCTCTAGTCTAACGCGGCTTGCGTTGCCTGGCCGCCACCTTTTGTGCGGCTGCGGCCGTTTCATAACTCAAGATCTGCTCTGCCGTCGAAGCCAATTGTTTGGCCAACCCCCCCGGTGCGATAGCGACATGCACCGTGGCTGTCCGTCCGAAAGCAGCGCCCAGCTGGTCCTGGCCGAATAACTCGACAACCCTCGGCGGATGGGAACCGCCATCGGGCGACGTCTCTCCGACCGCGGCAGCGATACCTGCCAGCCGTTGCCGGCTGCCCATGGAACCGTCAACGGCCTGTACCACGACCGCTGCGCGGCCCTGTTCGATCCAACTCTTCACCCTATCGAAGCCCGCAACGGCCTGGGCGGCCCGCTTGGCGAATCCGATCAGGTCGAGAGCCCGCTGGCGCAGCAGGGAGGCGACGTCTTCCGGCAGAGTCTCAGGTATCTCGACCGCCTGGCGCGCCGCCTTAGCGAACAGTCTCTTGCCGATCGCCGTCTCCAGAAGCGCCCGGTCGGGCATGACGTAAAGCCCCCGGCCCGGCAGCTTCTCGCCCAGGTCCGGCACCAGCACGCCCTCGGGCGAGACGACGAACCGCAGCAGTCCGCCCTTCGGCCGGCTGGCGCGAGTCACCAGGCAGCGCCGCTGCGGCTCCGGTGCCTTACGGCCGGGCGCAGCGAGCGCTCGCCGTCCATCGGCCCGTTCCTGCGGTTTCTGGGGTGCCGTCGCCTGCATGGGGTCTCGGAACGGTCCTTCTAGGCTTGCGATCCGGGCTGTGCCGGCTCTTCGTCTTGCTGCGCAGAGTCATCCTGCCCGGAAGCGCTCGCTGCCGCCTCCGGCTCTTCGTCGCCGAACCAGTGCGCGCGGGCCGCCATGATAATGGCGTTGGCCTCGTCCTCGCTCGGCGCTTCCTCGCCCAGGATCTCGATCAGCTCGTCGCTGGCGAGGTCGCCGAGATCGTCGAGCGTCTTGATCGGTTGATAGGGCGCCGGAGGCTCGCCGAGCTTGACCAGCATTGCGGCAGTCAGGCCTTCGATGGCTGCGATCTCGTCGCTGACGCCCATCTCCGCGCGCTTCTCGTCGAGCTGACGCTCCTGCTCTTCCAACCAGGATTCTGCACGGGCGCGCAGTTCCTCTGCCACTTCTTCGTCGAAGCCCTCGATATCGATCAGATCTTCGATCGGCACGTAGGCAATCTGCTCGACGGACGTGAAGCCTTCCGCCACCA
Organism: Rhodovibrionaceae bacterium; assembly: GCA_028285215.1. Lineage (GTDB taxonomy): Bacteria > Pseudomonadota > Alphaproteobacteria > Kiloniellales > DSM-21159 > Algihabitans. The sequence continues at coordinate 15,156 of JANQPZ010000109.1, forward strand.
GCAGGTGCGCGATCACGTCGGTGCCTGCGTCGGCATGCGCGGCAGCCGCGTGCAGGCCGTGGTCGCCGAACTGCAGGGCGAGAAGATCGACATCATTCCCTGGTCGCCGGAACC
>JANQPZ010000111.1 GCA_028285215.1 Rhodovibrionaceae bacterium
TGTTCCGGACGCCACGCTCCAGCGACGGCCACGTTGTGTCGATCGCCTCGAACGAGAGCGTGGTGGCTTCGGCCGGCGTGGCGGTGGTGGCGATGGCGAAAACGATCAGCGGCAGAGCGATGAGGCGGCGCATGGACGACAGGGCGAAGGGCGTTGCGGCTTGCCTTTCGCATCACAAGCGCCGTGCCCACACCCGAGTTGGTTACGCAACCGACTTGTTGTTATGGACTTGCAGCCCATGCCGATCCACAGTGCCTGCAGGGCTGATTCGTCGCGGTGGCGAACGCAGCTCCGGCAGATACGCATATCAGTATATGTAGCAGTCAGTTGCGTAGATCGACGGGCGTTGTCTCGTTGAGTCGCCCGATCCCCCGATGCCCCGCCTCTGATTCGTCGTAAACGACCCGCCACGTTCACCCGCAAAGCCCGCTGTCAAGGCGTTGACGGGCGATCGGCCCGTGTTAGACTACAGTTGCCAACAATACCCGCCACCGAGGTGACAGGCGCGCACTCCGCACACCTGTCCGCCCACGGACGTTCTCCCCACCCCGCCGACCATGTCCGAAGCCGAACCGATTCGCGACCTGAGCCTGATCGACGAGATGAAGACCTCGTACGGCGATTACGCCATGTCGGTGATCGTCAGCCGTGCGCTGCCCGACGTGCGCGACGGCCTCAAGCCGGTGCACCGGCGTATTCTCTACGCCGCCAAGACCGAGGGCTACGACTGGAACCGGGCCTACCGCAAGTCGGCGCGCATCGTCGGCGACGTCATGGGCCAGTACCACCCGCACGGCGACCAGGCGATCTACGACGCCATGGTGCGCATGGCCCAGGACTTCTCCATGCGCGAGGAGCTGATCGACGGCCAGGGCAACTTCGGCTCCATGGACGGCGATCCGCCGGCGGCCATGCGCTACACCGAGGCGCGGCTGACCCGCCTGGCCAGCGAGGCGCTGCTGGAGGACATCGACAAGGACACCGTCGATTTCCAGCCGAACTACGACGAAAGCACCAGCGAACCGACGGTCCTGCCGGCGCGCTATCCCAACCTGCTGGTCAACGGCGCCGGCGGCATCGCGGTCGGCATGGCGACCAACATTCCGCCGCACAACCTCGGCGACGTGCTGGAGGCCTGCTGCGCCTACGTCGACAATCCCGACATCTCGCTGATGGACCTGATCGAGATCGTCCAGGCGCCGGACTTTCCGACCGGCGGGCTGATCGTCGGCCGCAGCGGCATCCTGAAGGCCTACACCGAGGGGCGCGGCTCGATCCTGATGCGCGGCCGCACCTCCTTCGAGCCGAGCGAGGAGGACGCCCAGCGCATCGTCATCGAGGACGTGCCCTACCAGGTCAACAAGGCGCGGATGATCGAGCGCATCGCCGAGGTGGTGCGCGAAAAGCAGGTCGAGGGCATCTCGGCCCTGCGCGACGAGTCGGACCGCCAGGGCCTGCGAGTCGTGGTCGAGCTGAAGCGCGACGCCGACGCCCGCGTGGTGCTGAACCAGCTCTACCGCTTCACCTCGCTGCAGACCTCCTTCGGCGTCAACATGCTGGCCATCGACGGCGGCCGGCCGAAGCAGATGACCCTGAAGGATGTCATCGTCGCCTTCGTCGAGTTCCGCGAGGAGGTGATCCGCCGGCGCACCGCCTACGAGCTAGGCAAGGCCCGCGAGCGCATGATCGTGCTGGCCGGCCTGATCGTCGCGGTCGACAACATCGACGAGATGATCGCGCTGATCCGCGCCGCGCCCGACCCGGTGGCGGCGCGCGAGGAGATGATGGCGCGCGACTGGCCGGCCCAGCGCGCCGAGCCCTACATCAGCCTGATCGAGGACCCGCGCATCAGCGTGCCGCAGGAGGGGCCGCGCGCCGGCACCACCCGCCTGACCGAGGAGCAGGCGCGGGCGATCCTGGAGCTGCGGCTGCAGCGCCTGACCGCGCTGGAGCGCGACAGGATCGGCGAGGAACTGCAGACCCTGGCGGACAAGGTGCGCGAGTACCTGCAGATCCTGGAGTCCCGCCCGCACCTGCTGGCGCTGCTGCGCGGCGAGCTGGTCGACATCAAGGAGCGCTTCGGCCAGGAGGGGCGGCGCACCGGCATCGAAGACTCCGAGTTCGAGCACGACATCGAGGACCTGATCCCGCGCGAGGAGATGGTCGTCACCGTCACCCACGCCGGCTACGTCAAGCGCGTGCCGCTCTCGACCTACCGGGCGCAGAAGCGCGGCGGCAAGGGCCGCTCCGGCATGGCGACGCGCGAGGAGGACTTCGTCTCCCGCCTCTTCGTCTGCGACACCCATACGCCGGTGCTGTTCTTCTCCTCCCGCGGCATGGCCTACAAGCAGAAGGTCTACCGCCTGCCGCTGGGTACGCCCCAGGCGCGCGGCAAGCCCTTCGTCAACCTGCTGCCGCTGGAGGAGGGCGAGACCATCAGCGCCTACCTGCCGCTGCCGGAGGACGAGGAGACCTGGGGCCAGCTCTTCGCCGTCTTCGTCACCTCGGCCGGCACGGTGCGGCGCAACCGCCTGTCCGACTTCACCAGCGTCAAGGCCAACGGCAAGATCGCCATGAAGCTGGACGAAGGCACGCGGCTGATCGGCGTGCAGGTCTGCAGCGAAAACGACGACATCCTGCTGGCCACGGCCGCCGGCAAGGCGATCCGCTTCCCGGTCACCGACGTGCGCGTCTTCGCCGGCCGCGATTCCGTCGGCGTGCGGGGCATCAAGCTGCTGGGCGACGACCAGGTCATCTCGCTGTCGATCCTGAGCCATCAGGAAATCGCGGTGGAGGAGCGCGACGCTTACCTGCGCTGGGCCGCCGCGCAGCGCCGCGCGCAAGGCGAAACGGACGCCGAGGAGGGCGCGCCGGAGCCGGAGGGCGACGGCCCGGAGAGCCCCGACGGCCCCGACGGCGGTGTAGCGGTCGAGCTGAGCGAGGCCCGCCTGGCCGAGCTGGCCGAGGGCGAGCAGTTCCTGCTGACCACGGCCACCGACGGCTTCGGCAAGCGCACCAGCGCCTACGAGTACCGCATCGCCGGGCGCGGCGGGCAGGGCATCGCCAACATCGACCTGGGCCGGCCCAAGGGCAGCGAGCCGGCGCGGGTCGTCGCCACCTTCCCGACCGAGCCGGACGACCAGATCATGCTGGTCACCGATGCCGGGCAGCTGATCCGCTCGCCGATCCACGACGTGCGGATCGCCAGCCGCTCGACCCGCGGCGTGCGGCTGTTCCGCGTGGCCGAGGACGAGCATGTGGTCTCGGTCGCCCGCATCGCCGACCTGGAGAACGGGGAAAACGGCGAGAACGGTGAAAACGGCGAGAACGATGAGGCCGAGCCGGACGAGACGGTCGAGCGCAGCGAGGCGAGCGCTCGGGGAGACGACTCGCACGAAGTCTAGAACGCGGCGGGTCGGGCATCCGCGTTCGCTTGGGGAAGGGGCAAGACAGATGGCTGAACAGGGGCGTAAACCGCGCATCGCGGTCTATCCCGGGACCTTCGATCCCATCACCCTGGGCCACCTGGACATCATCCGGCGCGGCGCGCGGCTGGTGGACCGGCTGATCGTCGCGGTGGCGACCAACGCCGGCAAGGGGCCGCTGTTCGACATCGACGAGCGCCTGGCGATGGTGCGGCAGGAGATCGCGGCCCTCGACACCAACTCGACCGTGATCGAGGCCCAGGCCTTCGACAACCTGCTGATGCACTTCTGCGAGCAGGCCGGCGCCAGTGCGATCCTGCGGGGCCTGCGCGCCGTCTCCGACTTCGAATACGAGTTCCAGATGGCCGGCATGAACTCCCGCCTGAACGGCGAGATCGAGACGGTCTTCCTGATGGCCAGCGAGCGCCAGCAGTTCATCTCCTCCCGCTTCGTGAAGGAGATCGGGCGCCTGGGCGGCGACGTCTCCAGCTTCGTGCCGCCCAAGATCGTCGAGCGCCTGGACGAGCGCTTCCGGCAGGAGGCCTGCAACGGAGAGGGCGACGGCAAGAAGCGCCAGACCTTGGATGAGACCTGACCTTATCCGGGGTCGAGCCTGGAGCGCGGCCGGGCTTTCGCCTTGCGAGAGAGCGGGTCCGCCATCGCCAGACGGCATGGCAGTCACGCGACCCGGACGGGGCAGCGCGGGAACGTCTTGACCCCCGGCGCGCCGTCACTATGGTGACGGCCATCACGACCAGCGCGGAGCCGCAGCCCCGACTCGAGGCCGCCTCCGCAGCCCCGCCATCGCGCGATCCGGGGGCCCGTAGCTCAGCTGGTAGAGCAACTGACTTTTAATCAGTAGGTCGCTGGTTCGAACCCAGCCGGGCTCACCACCCTTCCCAGATCCTTCCGAGAGTATGGCTTTTTCGCTTTCGCCATCTATGATTGCCGGCGACGGCAAGTTGGAAACTTGGCGATGTGAAGGAAGGCAATGTCGCAGGCTCGGCCTCTACGGCGGTGTATGCTTGCCCCTGTCCCGGAAATCGAGAGAGCCGCTGACCTCTTGCGGCTTTCGGTCGACTACCATCTTTCCGGCGATCGCGCGCGGGCGAGAGACCTAATCAAGGCAGCCGATCTGCCGGAAATCGGCGCGTGGTCTGACAAGCTGTGGGGCAAGGAATCTAAAGAGATTCATCGATTTGCCCCGGTGGCTGACGCGCCGCCAACCCTCTCGAAGGAGGAGAGACATAAGCCGCGCATGCCGGGGAAAGCGCTGGAACGGCAGATACTGAGCAGAGACGGATTTCACTGTCGGTTCTGCGGCATCCCCGTGATTCCAAAAGAGGTGCGCAAGGCCTTGAGAAAGGTCTATCCGCAGGAGCTGAGATGGGGGCGTAGTGCAGCGGAACAGCACTACGCTTTCCAAGCTATGTGGTTGGCTTTCGACCATGTGGTGCCGCATCACCGAGGCGGATCGACATCCCTGGAGAACATCGTCGTCGCCTGCCAACCCTGTAACTGTGGGCGTTCGAATTATACGCTGGAGGAGGTCTCGCTTCTGGATCCGCGTGAGTTCGAGCCGGTTCGGTCGGACTGGTGCGGATTGGAGCAGGTGTTGACCGAAGTGCCGCAGGCAACCGTCTCGTAGCCTGCGGACGCTGACCCCTGAGCAGAGCTCTCGACTCCGTGCTTTCGCTTCGACGCCGCCGACAGAGGTTAGAAACGCGCAATTTCGTTCTTAGGTCACCGGCTTACACCAACGTCTCTGGCGTCTGCGTGGCTGAACCGAACGCGTGCAGGCTGCCGTTAGCAGAAGAGGCAGTCCATGGCGATCGAGGTTCTGCTGTTTCTCGGGTCCGTGGCCGGCGCGTTGGCCGACCCGCTGTACCTGTTCCTCTTCCTGATCGCCGGTGTTTGGCCGCGGCGCTACCGGCACATGCTCCTCGCCGTCCTCGGGGTGGGCGCAGTTCTCGGTCTAGTCTTCGCGGCGCGCAACTGGTCCCTCTGGATCGACTTCGGCCAGGACCCGCTGGCGCTGTCTATCGAGGGTCTGGCCGTCCGCCTGCTCGCCGCCCTGATCGTGGGCCACATCGCCTTCGGGCTCGCGCTGCTGGTCCGGCGCTGGATCGCCAGTCGACGGCTGGCGCGCAGCTGACCGGCGAAGACCGCAACCTGGATCAGCGCGCTTCGGCTAGACTTTGCGTGGTCTCGGGGAGGGAGGTTCCATGCTGCGCAGATCGACGAAGCTGGATTACGCGGAGCGGATGACGCGGGTGGTGGCGCACATCGGGGCGCATCTCGACGCGCCGCTGGATCTGGAGCGCCTGGCCGGGGTCGCCTGCTTCTCGCCCTATCACTTCCATCGCATCTACCGGCTGGTGGTGGGGGAG
>JANQPZ010000112.1 GCA_028285215.1 Rhodovibrionaceae bacterium
GCTGTCGATCGTGTTCCTGTACGGTTCGGCCCTGCTGTTTGCCATGCATGGCGCGACCATCCTGGCAACCAGCCGCTATGGCGCCGAGCGCGAACTGGAACAGATCACCGACCGGGGCACGGCCGCCGAACGCGGCGCGCTGTTCTGGCGCTGGACCATGGGCTTCAACGCCACCATGGAATCCATCCACCGCTGGGCCTGGTGGTTCGCCGTTCTAACTACTCTGACAGGCGGTATCGGCATCCTCCTGACCGGAACCGTGGTGGACAACTGGTACCTCTGGGCCGTCAAGCACGACTTCGCGCCGACCTATCCAGAAGTCTTCCCGACGGTGCCCGATCCGGCCCTGACACCGGGAGCAGCGCAATGACTCTCCAGATCCCCAAGTTCGTCAGTCGGTTCGCCATCCTGGTGTCTGGAATACTGGTGATCTTGGCTTTCTTCGCCATCCCCATCACCACCGAGACGGTTCAGACCGGATTTCGAGGCACGGGCAAAGAGTTGGTGCTCAACGCCAATACGATCGAGCGCCAACTGGAGGTCAACCAGATACCCGCAGAGCCTTGGCCCCTGGAGGAAGGCGAGGGGCCGCTTGCATCCGAAGTTTACGAAAACGTGCAGGTCCTCGGCCATCTCAATGCGGGCAACTTCGATCGGCTGATGGCCGCGATGACGGAGTGGGTTTCGCCGGAACAAGGCTGCACCTACTGCCATACCGAAGATGGCAACTTCGCCTCCGACGACATCTACACCAAGGTCGTCTCTCGACGCATGATTCAGATGACGCACCACGTCAACAGCCAATGGACCAACCACGTGGCGGAGACCGGCGTGAGCTGCTACACCTGCCACCGGGGCCAACCGGTTCCGGAGTATATCTGGTTCGACGACCCGGATGCGCTCTACGCCGGCGGATTGATCGGCGACCGCGCCGGACAGAACATCGCCGCGCCGGAAGTCGGCATGACATCGCTGCCCCAGGACGTATTCCGGCCTTTCATCCACGACGAAGCCAACATCCGGGTGATCGGCAACGAAGCGCTTCCGCATGGCAACGAACGGACCATCAAGCAAACCGAGTGGACCTACGGCCTGATGATCCACATGTCCGAATCTCTCGGGGTCAACTGCACCTACTGCCACAACAGCAATAACTTCGGATCGTGGGATCAGGCGCCGGCCAGCCGCGCCGTGGCCTGGCACGGCATACGCATGATGCGGGACCTCAACGTCAACTACCTGGAGCCGCTCGGACCGGTCTACCCTGAGATTCGCCTCGGCCCCCTGGGCGATGCCCCGAAGGCAAACTGCGCCACCTGCCACCAGGGAGTCTACAAACCGCTGTTCGGCGCGCCGATGGTGGTCGACTATCCAAGCCTGCGACAACCGGGACCGGCAGACCTGCAGGATCCGCCCATGCGGCAGACCAGCGGTCTTGCCGACTGACGCCGGCGAAACAGACCCTCCACTCGGGCCGCCTCCTCCATCGTAGAGGCGGCCCTTCTCTTTTTCCGGTCTCTACCTTTCTGGATTCGACGTCGCGGCACGCCACCGTGCGATCGGCGATGCCGCCGACTCAACTGTAGGAAATTTCGGCGTTGGTCGACTGGAGCGCTGTCGCTTCCCATACGAGACTGCCGCGCCCTCAGAGGCTACATATTCCGGCACCTGAAGCAGGATTCGCCTCAGGTCTTGGCGAACACGATCGTTGCTTCCCCAAGCAGAATGCCGAACTTGCTCACGCGGGCACGATTGATCAACTTTCCATCGGGCTGCAAGAACATGCGGTCGTCGAAGTCGACAAGCAGGCGCTTGGCACCGAGTGCCAGGGAGAAGCGGTAGCGCCAATGCAGCTGGTTGCCCGTGACACGACCGCGCGCCTCACCGATCACGCCGTCGGCCGTGCCGCGGTAACCGTTGAGGCCTTGCGGGTCGATATGCCAGACACGTCGCTCGGTCTCGCCGTCGTCGTAGAGGAAGTCTTCCGTCAGGGTCAGCCTGCGACCATCCCAGTCCCCCTCGATCTCCACCTCGAACTGTCGGCGCAGCCTGCCGAAGCGGTCCTGGAAAACGCCCCAGGCCCGCGTATGGCCGGCAAAGTAAGCTTCCAGCCGCAGCAAAGGACGTACAGCGGACCGACTCCGTTGCCGCGAGGCACTGCTGCGCTCCGGGCGGGCGGTCTGTCCGTCGGTTTCCATCCAGATGGACATGGCGGCCTCCTCCTTTTCTTTCTTGTCTCTAACCGAAGGGCGGGTTCAATCGCACCACAGCGAGGTTGAGGGCAGCGGCAACACTCACCCAGAGGACGTAGGGCACCAGCAGCAAGGCGGCCATCCGGGCAAAACGCCACAGGACGATGATCAGAGTTGCAATGGACGCCCAAAGAAACAGCACTTCGAACAGGGCCCAGTCCGGCCTGCGGAACGCGAAGAACAGAACCGACCAGAGGATGTTGAGGACGCCGTTCAGCAGAAACAGCATCAGGATGGCGTCGCGAACGCCGCGGTTGGGCGCAGCGCGCCACGCCATCGCTGCAGACAGGACGGCCAGAGCCAGCACAACGGTCCAGATCGGCCCGAAGGCCCAGTCGGGCGGTTTGAAGCTCGGCTGCTCGAGAGACTGATACCAGGGTCCAAGGTCGGTCATGGTACCGCCTACGGCGGCAACCATCGCCGCGAAGGCTGCGGCAAGGGCAATCGGCAAGAGCTTCCGGTCTCGCGAGACAGACCGAGATATCGTGCCCGGGCCTCGGCTCACGGCGAAACCACCCGCAGAAGATGCGCCATGTCTTTCAGGAAAATCCGCAGATGCGCGCCGGGTCGGGCCTTCACCAGCTTCTTCTCCATGTAAGCTTGCCAGGTAAGATACTGAACGTCGGGGTCTCGGCAGATGGAGACGAAGCGCTCGCGTCGACGGTCGCTGGAGTACCAGAACTTCTGCATGATCCCGAGAATCCAGAAGACCCGGCCGTGCTCGCGCATGAACCGCTTACGCGCGCCTGCCAGCTCTTTGACGTTGCCCGTCACCAGCGTTCGCTCGGCCGCTTGCGCCGCCAGCTGACCGCCAAGCATGGCGTAGTAGATGCCCTCGCCCGAGGCCGGCGCCACGATCCCGGCCGCATCTCCGGCGGCGATGACGTCTCGTCGATTGTCCCAACGCTTGAGCGGCTTGAGAGGAATCGGTGCACCTTCGCGCCGGATCGTCTCATTGCCCGCCATTCCGGTCGTCGCCCGCAAGGCGCTGACGGCGCCCCGCAAGGAGAAGCCCTTGTTGGCGGACCCCACGCCGACACTGGTCGAGTCGCCGTGGGGAAAGACCCAGGCATAGAAGTCCGGAGACAGCTTGCCCTGATAGTAGACGTCACAGCGATCGCTCTCGAAACTCTCGCCCTGCTCCTTCGGCGAGGCGACGATCTCATGATAGGCGAAGACGCAGGGGACACGCTCGGCATTGGGAATGCCCGCTTGCTTGGCGACCTGCGACCGCGCGCCATCGGCGGCGATCACCAGTTTGGCGCGCGCGCGCTGCAGATCCCGCCCACCCGGCGCAGGTCCGGGGCGATAGGCGATCGTCGCCACGCCATCGGCATCGCGTTCGAAGGTCTCGAAGCTGCCCGTCCGGCGAACGGCACCGTCGTTTGCGGCGCGCTCGCGCAGCCATTCGTCGAACTCGCAACGGTCGACCATGCCGACATAACCGCCTTCGATCGGCATATCGACACCACGGTCGCTGGGCGCGATCATGCGTGCCTTGGTGATCCGCGCCTTGAGCAGGTGATGCGGAATGGCAAAGTCGCGAATCAGCCGGGGCGGCACCGCGCCGCCGCAGGGTTTGATCCTTCCCGCGCGATCCAGCAGCAGCACCGACCGCCCGGCCCGCGACAGCTCGCTGGCAGCGGTGGCCCCGGCAGGGCCGCCGCCGACCACGATGACGTCGTAAGTCTCCGGCCGCCGTCCGTCTGCCGCTTCGTTTGCCTGAGCCATGGTTTCCTCCTTTTCGCCCGCCTCGTCAGCCAGCGGCGGGCATGCTCACACCTGCGGTGTCGAGGCCGCGTTCGGACTTCCGGGCGAGTCCCATAGCGAGATGCGCCGCGACCAGGAACAACAGGCCCTCTGCCAGGAACACGGTGGCGTAAGCGGCTTCCGGCGAGTCGATCGCCAGACGAGCAAGATCGATGGCCGCCGTTCCAAGAAAGCCGCCGAGACCGAAGGCGACGGCCTGGGCAGCCCCCCAAAGCCCCATGCGCACGCCCTCCCGTGCGCCTTCGCCCTTCGTCGCCAGTCTCATCATCGAGCCGATGGCGGCGACCGCAAAGGCGCCGTTCGCGACGCCGAGCGCGAAGACGGAGGGTTGCAAAGGCCAGTTCCCGCCGATCAGTCCCCCGAACGCGAGGTTGGCAAGCGCCAGAGCCGAAGCGAGACAACCGCCGACAATCCACGTCTGCAGGGACCCCACACGACGACGGCGCGCTGCGCTCCCCAGCACCCCGACCAGCAGCATGCCGACAAAGACACCGGCGTGCTGGACGCCGGCCAACTGGGTCGACTGGCCAGGCGTCAGGCCGAAGACCGTTCCGGCGAAGGGCTCGAGGATCAAGTCCTGTGCGCTGTAGGCAAGCATGGAGACGAAGACGAAGACTGCGAAGCGTCGGGCCTCCGGTTCGGCCCAGACATGCCCTATGGCTTCCCGGAAACTGCCATCGGCGCGCGGCTGCGACGGAGGCCCTGCAGCACCGGCATCGCGGTGCCTCTCCACCCCCGCGATGGCCACGACCGTCAGCAGGAAGGCGACGAGCGAGACCGTGCCCGACACCAGGACAAGGCGCTGCGGTGAGAAGGGGTCGAGAAAATGGCCGGCCAAGGTGGCCGTCAGCACGAAGCCGGCAATCATCATCATCCAGACGACTGTCGCCGCAGCAGCTCGCCGCTTCTCGGGGACCTGGGTTGCCAGCAAGGTCAGCAAGGCCGTGCCGGACGCGCCGACCCCGCCGCCGATCAAGACGAAAGCGCCCACGGCTAGGGCGATACCCGCAGGCACGTTCGTGCTCATCCAGGCGGTCGCGACGGCCGCGCCCAGTCCGCCGAGTGCCAGGGCCGCCATGCCACCCAGGATCCAGGGGGTGCGTCGCCTGCCCTTGTCGGAGCCGTAGCCCCAACGCGGACGCAGGACCTGCAAGGCATAGTGCAACGCGACCAGGGCGCCGGGCAGCATGGCCGGGAGCGCCAGTTCCACCACCATCACTCTGTTTATGGTGGAGGTGGTGAGAACCACGATGGCGCCCAGCGCAGTCTGCACCATGCCCAGGCGCAGGATACCGAACCAGCCGAGAGGGGCGGTAGCGCTCATGATCCGCCAGCGGCCGCCAGGGCCGCCATCTCCGGACGGATCGCGAAAGCGCAGACCAGCATTCCGATGACGTAAAGCGTCGTGCCGGTGGCGTTGTACCAGGGCGCAAGCTCGCGCGGCCGCCCGACCAGACGGACCATCAGAACCGCCTGCACCAACAGCAGCCCGGCAACAGTCGCGGCATAGACCGGATGCCCCCAGTCGAACAGCAGCCAGACGATGACCGCCTGTGGCACTGCCATGACGACACAGGCGAACTTCGCGGCACGCTCGACGCCGAGCTGTACCGGCAGCGATCGCACACCGGTCTGCCGGTCGCCTTCGACCGCCTTGAAGTCGTTGAGCGTCATGATCCCATGCGCACCGATCGAGTAGAGCGCCGCCAGGAGCACGATCTTCCAGTCCGGTGCCACGGCCATCATCAGGGCGGCGCCGGTGAACCAAGGAATGCCTTCGTAAGCGAACGCGCAGGCGGCGTTGCCCCACCAGCCGTTCAGTTTCAGCCGCGCCGGGGGCATCGAGTAGGCCCAGGCGAGCAGAAGACCGAGCAGCGCCGCCCAGAACACCCAGACCCCCAGAATCCAGGCCACGACCAGCGACATCGACGACCAGACGATTGCGATATAGAGACCCCAGCGGCCGGGCACGCGGCCAGAAGGAATCGGTCGATCCGGCTCGTTGATGGCATCGACGTGGCGGTCGAACCAGTCGTTGACGGCTTGGCTGGTCGCACAGATGAGCGGGCCGGCGAGGGCGATTCCGAGCAGGATTTCCCACCACCGCTCCAGCAAGGGGACGCCGGACGACACGACGCCGCACATCAGGGCCCACATGGGTGCGAACCACGTGATCGGCTTCAGCAACTCCAAGACTGTCGCCGGTGCCGGATAGGGCCGCGGTCGAAGGGTGGGTTCGAGAGTGCGGTCGCTCATGCCTGTATTTTCATATTGACATGATAAAGTGTCAATATAACACGACACTCGCTGCAGCCCGGTCCGGCAGGTTTGATCCGAATCAATTCTTGCCGCGGCCCGAAGACAGGCAACGGCGAACACCTCTGTTCGGAAGCAGTGGAAAAGGGCGACCCGAAGGCTGGCTCGTCAGCCCGCCTGACTTTCTTCGCCGATGCCGTAGCGGCGCAGCTTGGCATAGAGGCTTTGCCGGCTTAGCCCGAGCATTTGCGCCGCCGAGGCGCGGTTGTCGCCGGTCAGCTTCAGGGCGGCCTCGACACAGAGGCGCTCGATGATATCCGTGGTATCGCGGACCAAGTCCTTCAGCGGCACCCGGCCGACCAGCTCTGTCAGTTGCTCGACAGACTGCGGCAGTTCCTCGGCCGGTCGAAAACTGGTTGCCACGCGCCGGCCGACCGAGCGGATCACGAAGCCCATGCAGGGTTCTTCACCATTCTCCACGGCGACGGCGGAAACCTCGACCTCATCGGTGCTGCCCAGTTCGCTGTGGAGGACCGTCGCGTAGTTGCTGACCGATCCCTGATCGCGAAGGGACTTTCCCAAAACTTGACTGTCGACGCCCGGTCGGCCCAGCCACCGCTCGAGCGGCTCCCCAATCGCCTGTTCTTCGCTGGCCAACTGCGCCATTTCCATGAAGGCCGAATTGGTCGTCAGGATCCGGCGATTGAGATCGGTGACGACGAAGCCGTCAGGGAGATTCTCCATAACGCGAATCACCCGCCCTTCCGTTTCAAGCGACTCGGTGCCGCTTTCAGGCCCTGCAACCGTCGCAAGACGCACGAGCAGGTGCACGGCCTTTTCCTGACGGAAGAGGGTTGCGGAGACGGAGATCGGCCGCGCGGCGGAAGACAGTGTGGCCTCAATCTGCTGGCTCTTGCCGACCGCACGCGCTGTGGCCAGGAGCGCCTCGACGTCTTGCCGGGATTTCGGTGCGAAGACCTCTGCGACCGGCTTGCCGGTAATCCGCTTCCCGCCAGCACCAAGCAGCTCCGTTGCGGCTGGATTGACATCGACCACGTTGCCTGTGTTGGCCTCGACGATCAGCACCGCTTCGGATGAGATCTGGAAAAGCAGTCGATAGCGCGTTTCCGCATGACGAAGACGCGTGTACTCCCGCTCCATGGACTGTTGATATCCGACCAACCGCTGCTGCGCGGTGGCCAGAACGCTCAGATCCCGCCCGATTGCCACGATGCGGCCATCTCGCCCGACCTGCAGCACGGCGTAACGAATCGGGAGAGAACCGTCGCCGGCGAGCGCATGATTGACTTCGCGCCAGCGCGGCGGCGCGTGGTGCTGGGCGTCGCTGATAAGAGTTTCGACCTTTGCCCGGCTTTCGACTGTGACTGTCTCAATCCAGGGGCGCCCCACCCAGGATCGAACGCTTTCAAGGTTTGCGGACTCGGGACCCAACGCCACATCGTGAATGGTTCCGTCGGGATCGACGATCAGGGCGACATCGGCTGCGGTCGCGATGAGCTTGGCCGCAACTTCGGCATCGAGATCCCCTAACGAGGATTCCGGGGCTCTAAACTGAACTGCCCTGTCGTGCGAGACCTGCGGCTCCATTGTGCTTCCAGTCTTTCTCCACCGACGCCGAACTGGCCGGTCCGCATCGCGACTTGCACAGGCGATCAGCCTCAGACACTGCCAGCCGGCTATCACCTGCGGTCGCATCAGCACCGACATGTGAAACCAGGTCCGGGCACTCGTTGAAAGCGGCCCCCCCTACCAGGATCATGAGACCCTGATTGCGCGACGCACGGCGCAGAGACCGGATACAGGACTGTAAGCCATCAAGCAACCCAACGCAGCTCATGGAAAGACCCACGACGCTGAACCACTCCTTGCGGAGGAGCCCCGTGATCGCGCTGCCATCGCTGGACGCCACCGTCACTTCCCAACCGGAACGGCGGAGGAACTGCTCGACAAGAGATAGGCCGAAGGCGTGTTGTTCTCCGGGGGCGAGCATGAGAAGAACGCGTCGGTTGGGATGCGCCTCATCTGTCGCATCGGGCTCGAAGTCCGGGCTCAGCTCGCGCAGAACCTGCTGCAGCCGGGCAAGTCCGATGCTGACGTCGATGAAGCTGCATTCGTCCGCCAGCCAGAGATCTCCCAGCAGTTGTGCGCAAGGTGCCAGCAAGTCCAGGAGCAGGCTTTCAAGCGCGACTCCATTTGCACGCAGCAACTCGAGATGCGCCAACGCGACTCCGATGTCCTGGGTAATGATCAGCTTGGCGAAAGCTTTGATGTCTGAGGCGTTCGGCTTGGTATGGGTGCCGAGAACGACCGGTGCACCGTTCTGTGCTTGAGCGGCGCTGTCCGTGGCGTGCGCCAGCTTCAACCTAGGAATGATTTCCCCTTCGATCGTGCGGGCCAGCCGCGCGCGTCTGCGGCTCGTTTCGATATCAGCGACGGCTTCCCCGACGGCTGTGCAGGACGGGGCTTCGAAACCGCACTTCTGTTCTCTAGCTTTGCGTTCGGGGGAAAATGCTTTGGCACGACGGAATGAAGGTATCTCGTCTCTGTGTCCGCCCAATTCGGCCATGGGTTCCTCCCCTGGGCTCTATGGTTCTCGTATCACGAGAATTTATATATTCACCATAACGATAGCCCAACACGAGTCGAACTGCTGATCAATTGAAACCGGCAACCGTCCCCTGGCGGAGGTCATTTTTGATTCAGGTCAAGAGCGACCAACAACATCCCCATAGCTTAAATAGGGCCAAGGTCAGATGTAAAGATAAATTTACGTCTAACTAAGTTGACACTTCCGGGCAAGCGGGCGTAAATTCTCCTTAACGCGAACGACGCGCATCAAGGCGCGCAAGGAGACGCGGGGAATGCGCCACAGGATTGGCCAGGTGGGGACGACAGCCGGCGAGGCGCCGCAAACAGCGGAGGCGCGACGGCTTTACACGCCGGAGCAACGTCTGCGGCGCGACGCCTCCAGATGGACGCTCGTCCAAGGCATTCTGGCCCCCCTGCAGTTTCTGGTTTTCCTGATTTCCCTGGGGCTGGTGCTGCGCACCCTCGCAACCAGGCCGTCTCCGGTCGCGAGGGTGCGCAGCACCAGCCCCAGGGAAAT
>JANQPZ010000076.1 GCA_028285215.1 Rhodovibrionaceae bacterium
CGACGGGACGTTTGGCCTCGCGGGCTTCCAGGAGCCGATCGAGCAGGGCTTGACGCATCTTCTGCCTGCCTCAGTCCAGGGTCTCAACGAAGACCTGGACGCGGCCGCCGCAGGCGAGGCCGACTTCCCAGGCGTTTTCGTCGCTGACGCCGAATTCCAGCAGCCGGGGCTTGCCGTCCTGCATCACCTCCAGCGCTTCGGTCACCACGGCCCCCTCGATGCAGCCGCCCGAGACGGAGCCGAGCATGTGGCCCTCCTCGTCGATGGCAAGCTGGCTGCCGACCGGTCGCGGGGAGGAGCCCCAGGTCGCGACCACCGTCGCCAGCGCGGCCTTGCGGCCGTCGCTGCGCCAGGCGGCCGCCTGACGCAGCACCCTGTCGGTCGAGGGGTAGATCGCGGTGTTCGTGTCGTCGCCCGCCGTCGCGGTGTCGGCAAGGCCGTTCCCGGTCGTATCGCTCATCAGCCCCGCTCCACCGTGCTGCCGAGGTCCTGTCCGCTGCGATCCTGTCTGCTGATCCAGGCGCCGGAGGCCTGTCCGACACCTTCGTAGCGGCGCTTCGGCTCCCGGCTCAGCACCTCGGTCAGCTGCTGCAGCGTTTCCAGGTTGTGCACCGAGCGGAAGTCGTCGACGTGCGGCATGATCGCCTTCGCCCCCATGGTTTTGGGTTCGTAGCCCTCGTAGCGCAAGAGGGGGTTCAGCCAGATCAACCGTCGGCAGGACTTGTGCAGCCGCTCCATCTCGGCGTCCAGGCCCTGGGCGCCCTCGCGGTCGAGGCCGTCGGTAATCAGCAGGACCACGGCCCCCTGGCCGAGCACGCGGCGCGACCAGATGCGGTTGAAATCCGCCAGGCAGGCGCCGATGCGCGTGCCGCCCGACCAGTCGTCCACCACCTCGCCGCAGGCCTGCAGCGCCTCGTCCACGTCGGCGTTGCGCAGGTAGCGGGTGACGTTGGACAGGCGCGTGCCGAAGACGAAGGACTGCACCCGGTCCCGGTCGTTGGTCACCGCGTGCATGAAATGCAGCGCCATGCGCGAGTAGCGGCTCATGGAGCCCGAGATGTCGCAGAGAATGACCAGTGGCGGATGGCGCCGGCGCTGCCGCTTGAACTTCAGCGGAATGGTATCGCTGCCGGACCGCAAGGCGGCGCGCAGGCTGGCGCGCAGGTCGGCGCGTCCGCTGCCGGGACTGGAGCGGAAGCGGCGGGTCTTGACCTCCATGATCGGCAGCCGCATCCGCCCCACGGTCTCGCGGGCGCGGGCGATTTCCTCCGCCGTCATCTTCTCGAAGTCCTGGTGCCGCAGGACCTCGCTGTCCGAATAGGTCAGGGCGGCGTCGATCTCGATCTCCTCGTCTTCGCCCTCGTTCTCGCTCTGGCTCGGCAGCTCGCTCCGCAGCGCCTCGGCGACCCGGCGCGAGAGCTCGCGCCCCTCCGGCTCCGCGCCGTCCAGCGCGGTCTCGGGCAGGAAGAGGCTGCGCAGGCGCTCCAGGAACTTCGGGTTGCGCCAGAAGACGTGGAAGGCCTGGTCGAAGAGATCCTGCTGGTCGCGCCGGTTCACGAAGACGCTGTGCAGGGTCCAGTAGAAGTCGTCCCGCCGCAGCAGCCCCACGGCCGCAACCGCCTCGACGGCCGCCAAGGTCTTGCCGGGGCCGACGGGCAGGCCGGCCGCACGCAGGGTGCGGGCGAAGTACATGATGTTCTCGGCGAGCCGCCCGCCGGGCAGATCGGCCAGGTGGCCGGCCTCCAGCTGGTCGACCTTGCTGCGCGCCTCGAGCCGGCGCTTGGCTTCGGCGAAGGGGTCGGTCTGGGGCATCGGGCGCTGCCGGCTCAGCCCTTGGGCAGGGCGGCCTGCTCGCGCTTGACCTCGTCCAGAAGCTGGGCGGCCTGACTGCCTTCGATCTTGGCGATGTCGTCCTGGTACTTCAGCAGCACGCCCAGCGTATCGTCGATCGCCTGGGGATCGAGGGCGACCTTGTCCAGCTGGGTCAGCGCCTCCGCCCAGTCGATGGTCTCGGCGATGCCGGGCAGCTTGAAGAGGTCCATGCCGCGCAGCTTCTGAATGAAGCCGACGATTTCGCGGCTCAGGACCTCCGGCGCGGTCGGTGCCTTGACCCGCAGGATCTCCAGCTCGCGCTGGGCTTCGGGGTAGGGGACCCAGTGATAGAGGCAGCGGCGCTTCAGCGCGTCGTGGATTTCGCGGGTGCGGTTGGAGGTGATGATCACGATCGGCGGCTGCGGGGCCGCGATGGTGCCCAGCTCCGGGATGGTGATCTGGAAGTCGCTCAGCACCTCCAGCAGGAAGGCCTCGAAGGGCTCGTCGGTGCGGTCCAGCTCGTCGATCAGCAGGACCGGCGGGCCGCTGACGCTCGGCTTCAGGGCCTTGAGCAGCGGCCGTTCGATCAGGAAGCGTTCGGAAAAGATGGCGGACTCGAGACTGCTGCGGTCGCGATCCTCCGCCGCCTCCGCCAGCCGGATCTCCACCATCTGACGGGGATAGTCCCACTCGTAGACCGCGGAGGCGACGTCCAGGCCCTCGTAGCACTGCAGGCGCACCAGATCGCGGTTCAGGGTCTCGGCGAGAACCTTGGCGATTTCCGTCTTGCCGACGCCGGCCTCGCCCTCGAGGAACAAGGGGCGGCCGAGTTTCAGCGCCAGGAACAGCACGGTCGAGAGGCTGCGGTCGGCGACGTAGTTGCCGCGCTGCAGCAGGTCCAGAACGCCGTCGACATCGGCCGGAGGGTCAGACAGGGCGGGGCTCTGCGCGCGTTGGGCGTCCGTCACGTTCGATCCGTTTGCCGGTTATCTCGTCTTGGGCGGGCGCAGCGTCACTTCTGCACCCACTGTCCGCTGGAGGATTGATACCAAGTTCCGGGCGGCGACGCCTCAATGATCTCGCGCGCATAGATCTGGCCGATGGTGCCCACGTCGACGCCTTCCTGCGCGGCCCGTTGCTCGTAGACCTGGCGGCGCTCCGCATTGATCGCGTCCACGCGGGCCGCGGCCGAGGCGTCGCGGGCCACCAGGAAGCCCTGCAGGGTTTCGCCGGCCAGACCGCGGCGCTTCAGGTCTTCGGCGCTTTGCGCCGCCGCCGGCCCGGTTCCGACGAGCAGCAGCGCCCCGAGGGCCGCTGCGGTGCCGGCGGTTCGCAGAAGAAAGGTACGTCGTGTTTTCCACATGGCTGTCAGCTTCGCCTTCATGCCAGGAGTGTCAAGAGGGGGGCTGTCGAGGGATGCGGCCGGTCGGGCCGGCGAAAGGAAGGAAACGGGATGCCCCGGGCTAGAAGATGTCCGGGTTCTCCTGAATGTCCTCTTCCGCCTGACGTTCGAGGCGCAGCCGGACGTCGGCATCGAGCTTGATGTTGAGGTTGATGGTGATCGGTTCCTTCGGCGCTTCCACCGCGACGCGCGGCTGGCAGGCCGCGAGGGCGGTCGCGACGGACAGCAGCAGAGCGGCCGAAGCGGGGCCGATCGATAAGGATGAAACCTGCACGCACTCTCTCCTCTTGCTTCGACGTGGCTCGCCCCTTGCGCGCGGGCGCCGGCCGGAGCTGCTTGTTGATCTCTGTAATACGTTGGTCAGCGCCGCAGCCTCCATAGGCGCCCGAAGGCCTCGTCGGTCAGCGCCAAAGCTTCGGACAAGGCCAGCAGCAGGGGCGCCAGATCGGTTTCCAGGCGGACGTTGACGTCGAAGGGCTGCCCCTCGAGCACCTCGGGGTTCTGACCGAGCAGCTTGAGCGTCAGCAGGGTGGTGCCCTCCGCCGGTTTGTCCAGGGTCAGCGCCAGGGTCTCGTACTGGAAGTCCTCCAAGGCCTGCATCATCAGCTCGACGCTCGCGCCGCCGGCGGCCAGCGCCTCCTTGGCCGCGTCGGAGGTCAGGCGCAAGGTTCCCGGCGCCTCCGCCGCCAGACGGGCGCCGCCAATGGTGACGGTATCGCCCTCCAGGCGCAGCGGGATCTCGCCGCTGATCCGGCCCGTGGCCTCCACGTCCGGCAGGTCCAGCACGGCCAGCAGCTCGGCGACGTCGATGCTCTCCAAACCCAGTATCGCCTCCTCCCGATTCGCTTCGAGGTCGATCAGCCCCTGCTCCAGGGTGAGCCGGCCGCCGAAGGCCTGCGCGCTTGCGGAGACGATCTGCAGGCGCGGCAGCTCGGACTCCGGGGGCGTCGTCACGCCCACCGCCGCCGTCAGCTCCGTCATGGGGATCCCGGCCTCGACCCGCGCCGCCGTCAGCTCCTGAGGCGGCGGGGCCTGCAGCGGCCACAGGCTGTCGAAGGCGAGCAGACCCGACAGCCCGGACACCCTGACGCCTTCGCCGTAGTCGAACTGCAGGTCGTCCAGCTCGACCCTGCCGTCGGTCTTCGGATGGCCTGCCGCCCAGTCGACGGCGACTCCGGCCTGCAGGCGCCCCCTGACATTCGCGAGATCGGACAGCAGCGGCGTCAGATCCCCCGGCTGCAGTTCGGAGGGGGCGAAGGCCAGCGGGGCCAGGGTCAGGGTGGCGCGCAGTCGCGGCGCCCGGGGGTCCAGGGTGGCGCGTGCGACGGCCGAGAGACGCCCGCCCAGGCCGCGGCCGCTCAGCGCGATGCCGTAGGCGTCTCCCTGCGGCTCCAGACTGCCGGTGAGATCCAGCGGCGGCAGCAAGGGCGCCTCCGCTCCCGAGGTCAGGCGCCCGGCCAGGTCCAGAGGCCGGCCGGCCTCCGGCGGCAAGGGGCTTGCCAGGCGCAGGCCTTCAAGCCGCAACGGCGGATCCCGCAGGTTCAGACCGGCATCCTCGACGGTCAGGCTGCCCTGGTAGCCGGTCTCGTCGAGACGGCCTTCCACCTGCCAGCGCCCGGGTTCCAGGCCGGCTTCCACCAGCGTTCCGCCATCCTGCTCGATCCGCAGCTCCAGCGGCGTCCAACGTGCGGCCAGGCGATGGTGCAGCAGATTGCCCGGCCGCCAATGGACCCGGTTTTCCTCCAGCAGGGCGCGCAGTTCGGGCACGCGGCGGGCACCGTAGCGCAGGTCTTCGGAGGCCAGGTTGCCGGGCGCAGCCAGATCGAGTCCGTGCGGGGTGATCTGCAGGTCGGCGTTCAGCCGCGCCGCCAGGGAGGACAGCCCGAGGCCGTCGCCCCGCAGCTCCCGCGCGGTCAGGCTGAGCGGTCCCGTCAGCGAGAGTTCTCGTGCTTGCAGGCTGGCCTGAAGGTCCGCCGGCCAGGCGGCGCCGACCCGTTCGATGGCAAGGTTCGGCAGCGCCGGGACAACCTGGCTGGAGATGTCGAGCGCGCCGACGACGGCGTCGGGCGGTCCCGCCAGACGACCGGCGACCGCTGCGGTGATCACCTCTTGCCCGGCAACTGCCCAGTCAGAGAATGACAGATTAAATTCTTTTAGATCAATAAATTGAAGGTCGAAGTTCGAGTTAAACTGCAACTGACCGTGAAGCGCTGCCACCGCGGCCGCGGCGCCGGTCTCCAGACCGACGCGGGCGGCCGGCCGCACGGCGATCGTCTGGGGCCCGCGTTCCAGCGCGGCCAGCGGTCGCCCCTCGACCAGCGGCAGAAGACGCAAGGCGATGCCGCCGGCGACCTGCGCTCTCAGATCGTCCGGCAGCGCGAGGCTGTCCAGGAAAGCCGGATCGAGATGGGGGATCGACAGCTCCGCCGTCTGGGCCGGAAAGACAGAGAGCGTCCGATCCCGGTGCGCGGCATCGAGGGCGAGCAGGAGCTGTGCGCCGGAGGCGCGCTCCGGCCAGGCGAGATCGTGACCGGTCAGGGTCGCGGCGGCCGACCACGCGCCGTCTTCCAGCCACGCCAACCAGGGCTGCTCCGCCTCGATCGCCGACAGCCGGCCGTCGAGATCCAGGGTCAGAGCCAGCTCCTCCCAGGTCACCGGGGCGGGCAGCAGCGGGGCCAGCAGGGCGGCCGCCCGCGGTCCGGCGGTCAGCTCTGCCGTCAGCCGGCCGGCCGGGGCCGCCGGCAGATCGGCGACATCGGCGATCAGGCGCCCCTCCAGGCCCTGGTCTTCGGCCGCGACGCGCAGATCGGCCTGCAGGCGCGAGAGGCTTTGCGAGGTGGCCTCCGCCTGCAGACGTCCGCCGAAGACGGCAATGGGCGTGATGCCTTGCAGCGTGATGTCGGCTTTCAGGCCGGCAGCGTTCGG
>JANQPZ010000130.1 GCA_028285215.1 Rhodovibrionaceae bacterium
GGGGGATTTGTGGCAGGCCGGGTCGGTGTTGGCCGCGTCGCCGGTCAGCGCCAGGGCCTGGCAGCGGCAGCCGCCCCAGTCGATCTCGCGCCGCTCGCAGGTGCGGCAGGGCTCGGGCATCCAGGCGGTGCCGCGGTAGGCCTCGAAGGCCGAGCCCCGGTACCAGATCTCCGCCAGCGGGCGGTCGCGCACGTTGTCGAAGACCAGGCCGGGCAGGGTCTCGGCGGCGTGGCAGGGCAGGACCTTGCCGCTCGGGGTGACGTTGAGCGAGCGGCGGCCCCAGCCGCCCATGCAGGGTTTGGGCAGGCGGGCGTAGTAGTCGGGCACCACGGCGTCGATCACCAGGCGGCCGCGGTGTGCGTCGCGGGCCCGCTCCAGGGTCGCCATGGCGGCCTCGACCTGGGCGCGCCGCGGCATCAGGGCGGCGCGGTTGCGCAGCGCCCAGCCGTAGTACTGGGCATGGGCGATCTCCAGCCGGTGCGCGCCCAGCGCCAGCGCCAGGTCGATCACCTGCTCCAGGCCGTCGATGTTGTGGCGGTGGATGACGCAGTTGAGCGTCAGCGGCAGCCCGAGGGCGCGGACATGGCCGGCCAGCTCCAGCTTCTGCGCGAAGGCCCCCTTCAGGCCGGCGATCCGGTCGTTGCCGGCCGCATCGGGCCCCTGCACCGAGAGCTGGACATGGTCGAGGCCGCGGTCGGCCAGGGCCTCCAGCCGCGTGCGCGTCAGGTTGACGCCGGCGGTGATCAGGTTGCTGTAGAGCCCGACCTCGGCGCAGTGGGCGACGATCTGCTCCAGGTCGCGCCGCGCCGTCGGCTCGCCGCCGGAGAGATGCACCTGCAGCACGCCCAGCGCGGCGGCCTCGCTGAAGACCCGGGTCCAGGTCGCGGTGTCCAGCTCGCCCGAGCGCCGCTCCAGCTCGACGGGGTTGGAGCAGTAGGGGCAGTGCAGCGGACAGCGGTGGGTCAGCTCCGCCAGCAGGCCCAAGGGCGCCGGAACCTCGGGCGCCAGGGTTTCGGGCGCCAGGGCTTCGGGCGCGGAGGCTTCCGCTGCGCGGCTGTCGCCGTCGGGGGGCTCGACCGTCACTTCGCTCATCCGATCACCACCATGCCGCGGCCCGCCAGATCGCTCAGAAAGCTGCGCACGTCCGGCTCGACGGCGGACGCCTCCGTTTCGAAGCTGGCGGCGAGATCCTCGACGATGGCCGTCAAGTCGCGCGCACCGTCGCAGCGGCGCAGAATCTCCAGCGCGATGGGGTCCAGCTTGAACAGCCGTTCCGGGCCCATCAGCAGCCACTGCTCGCGCGCCTCGTCGTAGCGCAGGCGCACGCCCCTCGGCAGGCTCGGCACGCTGGTTGCGGTCAGGCCTGCGGGGGCGTCCGTCATGCCGCTTCCGGCCTGAAAGCGCCCGGAGGCGGCGTGCCGGGCGCGACGTAAGCGTGGTGCAGCGCATCCAGCTGCGCCCAGAGCACGTCGCACTTGAAGGTCAGGGCACGCAGGGCGTCCTGTTGCTGATCCGGCCGGCGGGCGTTGTCCAGCACATAGGCCAGGGCGAAATCGGAATCGCGCGTGGCCTGCTCCGGCCGCTTGTCGAAGTAGGCCAGGATCTCCGGGGTGATGTAGTCGTAGTTCTCCAGCATGCCGCGCACCCGCGCCCCGATGGCCAGCGGCGAGAAGAGCTCGGTCAGGGAGGAGGCGACGGCCTCCAGCAGGCTCTTCTCGCGCACGAAATGCAGATAGGCCTCCACCGCGAATTTCGTAGCCGGCAGAACGCCGTCGGTCGAGGTGACGTAGGCGCGGTCCAGACCCAGCCCGTCCGTCAGTGCCAGCCAGCGGCGCAGCCCGCCGTCTTCGTCCGAATTGCCGTCGTGGTCGACGATGCGCTGGCGCCACTCCCGCCGCAGGCCCGCGTCGTCCATCCGGGAAACGATGGCCGCGTCCTTCAGCGGGATCATGCGCTGATAGTAGTAACGGTTGAGCGCCCAGGCCTGGACCTGGCCCTTGGCCAGACCGCCGCCGTTGAGCAGATGGTGAAAGGGGTGCAGGTGGTGATAGCGCTCTTCGCCGATCCGGCGCAGCGCCGCTTCCAACTGCGCGCGACTCAGCAGCCCGCTCACAGCGCGATCTCCCCGCTCACAGCGCGATCTCCATGCCGTCGTGGGTGATCTCCCAGCCCGCGGCTTCCGCCTCCCGCCGCTCCGGAGACGCCGTCACCAGCACGGGATTGGTGTTGTTGATGTGGATGAAGGCACGCCGGCCCAGCTCGACGTCTTGGAAGGCGGCTATGCTGCCGTCCGCTCCGGACATGGAGATATGGCCCATCCGGTGGCCTGTCTTCTGGCCGACACCGGCGCGCTGCATCTCGTCGTCCTGCCAGAGCGTGCCGTCGAACAGCAGCAGATCCGCGCCCGTGACCCGCTGCTTCAGACTGTCGGGCACATGGGCGCAGCCGGGAATGTAGAAGAGCTGCGGGCCGCCGGGGACGGCGATCCGCACACCGACGGTGGTGTCGCTTTCCGCTCCGATTTCCGGTTCTCCCTCCTCCATGTAGAGGGGCACCTTGCCCGGCACGGGAAAGATCTCTGCGGTCACCTCGCCCACGAGCGAGATGGTTTCGCCGAGGCCGACCGCCTGACGCGGCACCAGGGTCCGGTCCAGCGCGTCGAAGATACGGTTGTCGTCCAGAACCTGCAGCACGCCCGGGGTTGCCAGCAGCCGAAAGGACTGCCGTTCGCGCAAGGACAGCAGCCCAGCGACGTGATCGATGTCGCCGTTGGTCAGCAGGATACTGGAGAGCGGCGTGTCGCGCGGCGCGCGCTTCGGCTGCAGCGCCGGCGTGCGGATGATCTGTTGGCGGATATCCGGCGAGCAGTTGAGCAACGCCCAGGTCTCGCCGTCCTGAGATACGGCGATGGAAGACTGGCTGCGTTCTTCGACGCGCCCGTCGCCGTCCCAGAACAGCGAACTGATGGGGCCCCTGCAGTTCCACTGCGGGTAGCCGCCACCAGCCGCCGAACCAAGAACGATAACGCGGAGGCGACTCATCTCGCGAGCCGCCACAGGCTACCGTGACACCGGATTTAGAACTCGGCCGGGAAGTAGCCGTTGATCTCCATGCCGATGCAGATCTCTTCGATACGGGGTGCGGTCCACTTCATTTTTGATCCTCCCTTCGCTTCTTGCTGATTGGTCATCTTAGGCGAATGCTACGTACACTACTATTTGGGTTTGCCGATGCCAAGCGCAACGCCATCTTTGTCCCGCTCAGGCGGAATCGCGCTTTCGCCAGTCTCCCCGGAGAGGTTGTGCCCAGGACGATCGCGCCCTAACGGCCTGGGGGACCGCCGCGCCTTTGCCAGCGTGCCGGGTCGTAGCTCCAGAAGGCGGCGGCCAGGGTGGCCAGTCCGACGCCCAGCACCACGGCCAGCGACAGCGGATCGACCTGCAGGTGCAGCGCGAAGCGCAGAAGTTCGACCGCGTAGGTGAAGGGATTGAGCGCACACAGCAGGGCGATGATCTCGCTGGAGGCCCGCATGCTGCTGACCGGGTAGAGCGCCGACGAGAGAAAGAAGGCGGGGAAGATCACGAAGTTCATCACGCCGGCGAAGTTCTCCAGTTGCCGCACCAGCGAGGACAGCAGCAGTCCCAGCGCGCCCAGCAGCACGCCGGTCAGGATCAGGGCGGGAAGCAGCGCGAGGTAGGCCAGCGGCGCGAAGCCGATACCGAAGAGCGCGGCGATCAGCAGAAAGGCATAGACCTGAACCATGGAGACCGCGACGCCCGCCAGGATCTTGCCCGTCAGCAGGAAGGGGCGGGGCAGGGGGGTGGTCAGCAGCACCCGCATGGAGCCCATCTCCCGGTCGTAGACCATCGAGAGCGAGGACTGCATGCCGTTGAAGAGCTGCACCATGCCGATCAGGCCCGGCACGATGTAAAGCTCGTAGAGGACCACGGTGCCGTAGGGCGCCAGCGCCGGCAGGTCGATGGCGGCGCGGAAGCCGGCCCCGAAGATCAGCAGCCAGAGCAGCGGGCGCACCAGCGCCGCGAAGAAGCGGCCGCGCTGCTGTACGAACCGCAGCATTTCGCGCGCCAGAAGCGCGCGCAGGGCGCGCAGGGCATGAGGGGCCGTCACGCCGCGGCTCCGGCGGCGGTCAGGGCATCGAAAGCGGCGTCCAGGTCCGCTTGTCCCGTGGCGGCCAGAACCTCCTCCAGGCTGCCGGTGGCCCGGACCTCGCCCTGGTCGAGGATCACCAGGCGGTCGCCGGGCCAGACCTCGTCCACCAGATGGGTGGCCCAGAGCACGGCGGCGCCGTCGTCGCCGGCGCGGGCGTGCAGATCGGCGACCAGGGCCCGCCGGGTCGGGATGTCGAGCCCGACGGTCGGCTCGTCCAGCACCAGAATCGGCGGCGCGTCGAGGCAGGCGCGGGCGATCTCCACCCGCCGCCGATGCCCGCCGTTGAGCTGCCGGACCGCCTCGCCGCGGCGCTCCCAGAGGGCGAAGCGCTCCAGTTCGCGCCGGGTGCCTTCGGCGGCTTCGGCAGCGGACAGACCGCGCAGCCCGGCGAAGTAGGACAGGTTCTGCGCCACCGAGAGATCGAGATCGAGGGTCGGCTGCTGGAAGACGATGCCGAGATCGCCCAGGACGCGCGCGCCCTCGACGGCGCGGCTGCGCCCGGAGACCTCGATCCGCCCGGCCTGCGGTGCCAGCAGCCCGGTGATCAGTCCGAACAGCGTCGTCTTGCCGGCGCCGTTGGGGCCGAGCAGCACCGTGACCGTTCCCCTCGGAACCTGGAAGCCGACATCGGAAAGGACGCGGCGCGGTCCGTAGGAAAAGCTCAAGCCCTCGATCGAGAGCGCTGCTGCCGGGGGGGCGTCGCGACTCATGGCGGCAGCTTTCCAGTGTCGCGGAGCTGCCGTCAACCGGAGCTGAACGGACAGCCGTTGCGGTGTGCGGCGTGTTAGCGTCATCGGGCGCCCGGAGCGAATCCTATCGCTTGGCTGCCGGCAGCCGTTCGGCCAGGTGTGGCGGGGGCGGGGCCTCGACCGTCACCGGTGGCTTGCCCTTGCGCAAGGGAATGACCAGGGCGCGGGCATGCAGCTGAAGCGGGCCATCCTTGGGGCCCGTGGCCCTGCCGCCGTAAAGCGGGTCGCCCAGGACCGGGCAGCCGAGTGCGGCCAGATGGACGCGGATCTGATGGGTCCGGCCGGTCAGGGGCTTGACCTCCAGCCAGCTCAGGCCGTCCAGCTCGGCGAGAAGGCGGTAGTTGGTGACCGCCTTCAGTCCCGTTGCATCGACCTGCATGCGGGGTGCGGCGCCGCGCTCCTCGGCTTTGCCGAGGGCCAGCTCGATGCGTCCTTCGACCTCCGGCGGCCGGCCGGCCGTCAGCGCCCAGTAGGTCTTCTCCACGGCATTCTCGCGGAACAGCTCGGACAGGCGGGCCAGTGCCTTGCGGTGGCGGCCCAGGGCCAGACAGCCGCTGGTGTCCCGGTCGAGGCGATGGGCCAGGGCCGGCGGACGCGGCAGGCCGAAGCGCAGGTGGGCGAAGCTGTCTTCCAGGCTGGCCGCCCTGTGCTTCGGCCCGCCGCGGGGCGGGCGGTGGACCGGCAGACCCGCCGGCTTGTCGATCACCAGGATCAGGCCGTCGCGATACAGCAGCCGCGCCTCGATCTCCGCGGCGGTGAGGGCGCGCATCTAGACGGCCCCCAGGGGCGGTCTTCGCCGGCGCAGTCCGGACAGGGCGTTGCCCGCCAGTGCGGCCAGCAGGATCCCGCCGCCCGCCAGAGTCATGGAGGCGGGAACTTCCGAGAAGACCCACCAGACCCAGATCGGTCCCAGGACGACTTCGGAGAGCGAGAGCAGGGTGCATTCCGCCGCCCCCAAATGGCGGGCGCCGACGATGTAGGCG
>JANQPZ010000233.1 GCA_028285215.1 Rhodovibrionaceae bacterium
GCCTTCCAGCCGGAGCGCCGTCACGCCGCTGCCGGCCGCGGCAACGTAGGAGACGTCGGAACCGCCAGCGACCGCAGCCGGCAAGTGCGCAGCACCCGACACCTCGTAGGAGGAACACAGCGCGCGTGTCATCGCTTTGCAGGCTTCGGCGTCGTCCAAGCCAAACACCAGCACGGACCGCGTTTTCTCCGGCGCCGGCAGCACCTTCAGCGTCACTTCGGACATTGCCGCCAGCGTACCGAACGATCCGCACAGCAGTTTCGAGAGATCATAGCCGGTGACGTTCTTCATCACCCGGCCGCCGGACTTGAAGGTCTCGCCCCGCCCCGAAACGCCGGAGAACCCGAGAAAGTAATCGCGCGCAGCGCCAGCCATCACGCGGCGCGGCCCGGCCAGATTGGTGGCAATCAAACCGCCCAGGGTCCCGGCACCCTCGGGCTCGCCGTAGAGCGCGCTGAGATCGGACGGCTCGAAGGCAAGCTGTTGGTTGCGTTCCTCGAGCGCCTTCCGGATCTCCGCCAGCGGGGTGCCGGCCTGCGCCGACAATACCAGCTCGTCCGGTTCGTAGAGGGTTATGCCGCTCAGCCCGGAAAGGTCGAGGGTATGGCCCGTCTGGATCGGCCGGCCGTAGCCGCGCTTGGTGCCGGCGCCGACCACCTCCAGGGGCGTTTCCTCGGCCGCGGCCCAGGCGACAGCGTCGCGCAGTTGCTCGGCAGTCTCGGGCTTGATGGTGTCGGTCATGACCGGAGCCGCCCTTAGAACCGCGGCAGGTCCGGGAAAGGCATCTGGCCCTTGTGGATATGGACACGCCCCAGTTCGGCGCAGCGATGCAACTGCGGGAAAACCTTACCAGGGTTCAGCAACTGTTGAGGGTCGAAGGCACACTTGACCCGCTGCTGAGTCTTGAGATCGACCTCGTCGAACATCGTTCCCATCAGGTCGCGCTTCTCGACTCCGACGCCATGCTCTCCGGTCAGGACACCGCCCACTTCGACGCAGAGTTTCAGGATATCGGCGCCGAACTCTTCGGCCTTCTCCAATTCGCCCGGCGTGTTGGCATCGTACAGGATCAGCGGGTGAAGATTGCCGTCACCGGCATGGAAGACGTTGGCCACCCGCAAGCCGTAGTGGCTGGAAAGCTCCCGCATGCGCTGCAGAACAGCGGGCAGCTGTCGACGGGGTATCGTGCCGTCCATGCAGTAGTAGTCGGGGCTGATGCGTCCGACCGCCGGGAAGGCCGCCTTGCGGCCGGCCCAAAAGGCAAGACGTTCCTCTTCGTTCTCGCTGGCACGGGCATAGGTCGCCCCTTTGGCTTCGCAGATGCCTCGAACGACTTCCATCAAGTGCTCGACCTCCGCCGCCGGCCCGTCCAGTTCGACGATCAGCAAGGCCTCAACGTCCCGAGGATAGCCGGCCTGAACGAAGTCTTCCGCAGCGTGGATCGCTGGCCTGTCCATCATCTCGATGCCGGCCGGGATGACGCCGGCAGCAATGATTCCGGCCACCGCGTCGCCCGCCGCTTCACTGGTGTCGAAGCCCAGAAGCAATGCGCGTGCCGTCTCCGGCTTCTTCAGCAGCCGCACGGTGACCTCCGTGACGACGGCCAACAGGCCTTCGGACCCGGTCAGCAACCCCAGGAGGTCGTAGGTCTCGCTGTCCAGGTGCTTACCGCCAATCCGGATCACCGTACCGTCGATCAGCACGGCCTCCAGGCCAAGGAGATTGTTCGTCGTCAGCCCGTACTTCAGACAGTGCACGCCGCCGGAATTCTCCGCCACGTTGCCGCCGATGGAACAGGCGATTTGGCTGGAAGGGTCCGGCGCGTAGTAGAAGCCGGCGTGCTCGACCGCCTTGGTGATACCCAGGTTGGTGACACCCGGCTGCACGACGGCGCAGCGGTTGTCGAAATCGACCTCCAGGATGCGGTTGAACTTTCCGAGACCGAGCAGGATGCCGTCGGCAAGAGGCAGCGCGCCGCCCGACAAAGACGTCCCGGCGCCGCGCGGGACCACCTTCACGCCTTCGGCCTGAGCGAGCTTGAGAACCTCGCTGACTTGGTGCGTCGTCTCCGGCAAAACCACAATGAGCGGGAGTTGGCGATAGGCCGTCAGACCATCGGTCTCGTAAGCACGCAGCTCGTCTTCATCGACGATGACCCCTTCTCCGGGGACAATCGCCCGAAGCTTTCCCACCAGCTCGCGCTTGCGGGCGATGACCTCCCGATCCGGCTCCGGCATCAGCATTGGGCCGATCTCCCTCTTATGGTCTTCGGCGCTTCATCCGGCAGGACGGATTGCACCGTAATTGGTATTACCAATTTAATGATATGGCCGGAGGGTGATGGCGGGTCAACCGAAAAGCCACCGGAAACCGCAAAGGGCGGGAAACCTGCGATCAAAACACGAAAAAGCCGCGATCCCGAGGGTGCGGCTTGCCTTCGTGAGGGTCCGAACCCCAGCGCCCGGACCGTAATGCAAGAAACGGCGTTAGCCCTGACGCGCCTTGAAGCGCGGCTGCTTCTTGTTGATGACGTAAACGCGGCCGCGCCGGCGCACGACACGGCAGCCCTTTTCACGCAGCTTGGCCGTTTTCAGCGAGTTTCGAATCTTCATCGCTCTGACATTCGTTCGTTGGTCTGCGCCACGCCCAAACCGCGAGGTCTCAGCCTCGAAGCAGACGGCGCTCTTGTTGAGAAGGCCGGGACAATAGGGAGGGACTTGGCAGCCGTCAAGGCACGACCCGTTTCGCTACCAGTCGGACAGGAGTGAACTCCTCTGAGCCCGGAAAGCATGCAGCCGAAGCGCCTTGACGGCGCCGCTGTCAAGCGCCGCGACGAGACGCATCCAACGCTCTACTTCTCCAACCAGAGTCTCTCGCAAACGATCTTCGACACCCGACGTCGCCGCCTCCTTCAGATACTCCGAGAAACTCGCCAGGATCGTACTTCGAAGCGTATCCGTTACGTCACTGCAGATGCGCAAATCGAACTTGAGGTCGGTGAAAAGGCTTCGATAGTCGCGTTCGGTCCAGAGGTGCACCGGCCCCGGCTCCGCCTTGACCCAAGCGTCCAGAGCCGTGCTGTCGGCCACGTCGCTGTCGCGGACGTAATCCGCAATCATGATCTGCGACCGGCCCTTCAGAGCTTCGTCGACCGCGGATAGCAGAGTTTCCTTGTCCTCGATGCGATAGAGCGCGTCAGTGGAAACGGCCACGTCAAAGGCATTCTGGCGAAATTCGACGCTACTCGGTTCGAAGCGGTGGACGAGGGCCTTCTTTCCCAGGCCTTCCTTCTCGGACATCAGCTTCGCCACCTCGGTCAGCTCGGGATCGGTCTCGACACCCGTGACCCAGGACCCGAAGTCTCTGGCGATCAAGCGCGCCTGGCCGCCGAGATGACTGCCGATATCGAGCACCGACATGGACTCGTCGAGACCGAGTGGCTTCACCAGTTCGGCCGTACGTGAAGCTCCCCCTGGCGTCAGGAAACCTTCTCCCCAGATCAGCTGCGGAACCAGGAGCTCCGGCTTCTCCCACGGCTGCAACTCGGCCTCGAAGCTGACCCCATGGTTGTTCTCGAGTGGCTCGAAGCCCTTGAATCTACGAATCACTTCGAGATCGTAGCCGTGCCACCAGGCCTTGAGCCGCGTCCGCAAGGGAAGCGAAACAGCCATACCACGAGGGGTTGAGCCGGACCGAGCCATGGGACTGGCGGCGCCTCCGCATTGACGTCTGCGCCGGAGCCAGATCCGTGCGCTTGTCCGATTTAGCGCGGGCTCGGTAAAGCGAGCGTTAAGGTCGTTTGCACTTTAACGTTGAATGCCTTAGGTCGGCGTGCCATCGCGATCGAGGACGCCACGCTTGATCTGATCTTCTTCCATAGCTTCGAACAAGGCCTTGAAATTCCCCTCTCCAAAGCCCTCATCGCCCTTGCGCTGGATGATCTCGAAGAAGATCGGTCCGATCGCCAGACCAGTGAAGATCTGCAGCAGGATACCGCCGTCTTCCGTCGGTGCGCCATCGACCAAGATGCCAAGATCCCGCAACCTGCCGAGATCCTGGCCATGGCCGGGCACGCGCGCCTCAAGCTGCTCGTAGTAGCTCGAGGGCGGCGGATCCATGAAGGGAATGCCGCGCGCTTTCAGGGCCGTCACCGTGGCGAAGATGTCGTCGGTTGCCAAGGCGATGTGCTGGATGCCCTCGCCCTTGTAGGCCTTGAGGTACTCCTCGATCTGGCTCTTGTCGTCGGCCGACTCGTTGATCGGGATGCGGATCTTGCCGCAAGGACTGGTCATCGCGCGGCTGTGCAGACCGGTCAACTTGCCTTCGATATCGAAATAGCGCAGCTCCCGGAATCCGAAGAGCTTTTCGTAGTATTGCGCCCAGAGATCCATGCGACCGCGATAGACGTTGTGGGTCAGGTGGTCGATATGCATAAGCCCCACACCGGTCGGGGCCGGGTCCGCCGCCTCCGCCCAAACGAAGTCGACATCGTAGATCGACGGCCCCTCGCTCCGGCCGTAGCGATCGACCAGATAGACTAGAGAGTCCCCGATACCCTTGATGGCCGGAATGTTCAGC
Organism: Rhodovibrionaceae bacterium; assembly: GCA_028285215.1. Classification (GTDB taxonomy): domain Bacteria; phylum Pseudomonadota; class Alphaproteobacteria; order Kiloniellales; family DSM-21159; genus Algihabitans. The sequence continues at coordinate 4,579 of JANQPZ010000233.1, forward strand.
TCCATCGGCCCCACCTGCGTCTGACCGGGCTGGGCGCCCAGTTCCAGACAGCGTGCATAGGCTGCAGCGGCATCGGCGACGCGGAAGGCGATGGCACAGGCGCTCGGTCCATGAACGCGGGCAAAGGACTGAGCGAAGGACTCAGGCTCCGCATTGACGATGAAGTTGACATCGCCCTGACGCCAGAGCGTCACGTTTTTCGAGCGATGGTGCGCCACGGCTTCGAAACCCATCGTCTCGAACAGGCCGGCCAGCGCGGCCGTGTCGGGCGCGGTGTATTCGACAAACTCGAAACCGTCCGTGCCGGCGGGATTGTCCCATAGGGCCGTCCGATCGGACTTGGCGGCCTGTTCGGATGCCTGTGCGATAGACGATGCCTGTGCGATAGACATGGCAGGATGTCCTTCCGTCCCCTGTTCCTTGCAATATCAGGGTAGTCTTTCAGGGCTGCGAGATCCTTGCATTTTCTGCGGAAATGCCCCAGAAACTGCATGAATATCCTGTAAATTGGCGCCTTTGCGGGAAAATCATGCAAAAACCGGAACTCGATGCGGCAGATCGCCGTCTGCTGGCTGCCCTGCAGGAAGACGCACGGGCGACTGGCGTGGAGCTTGCAGAGCGGGTGCATCTCTCGCCCTCACAGTGCCAACGGCGCTTGAAGCGTCTTGAAGAGGCCGGCCTGGTAGCGGGCTACGGTGTGCGGCTGAACAGACGGCGTCTCGGGCTCGATGTGGTCGCCTTCGTCCAGGTCACGCTCATGCGCCACGGCGACGATCCGGCCGAAGACTTCCATCGGGCGCTGCAGCAGATGCCGGAGGTCTTGGAGGCCCACGCCATCACCGGCGACGCCGATTATCTGCTGCGCGTGGTCGCGCCTGATCTGCAGGACTTCTCGGACGTCGTCCTGAAACGCCTCCTGACACTGCCGGCCGTGGCAACCGTGCGTTCCAGCCTGTCGCTCGGGGAGGTCAAAGCGACCGACACCTTGCCGCTGCCCGGCTAGAGCGCGATTCATGCATAAAGTCATGCTCCCGACCGAACCCCGGATCGAATAGACTTTTGCGCCTCGTGTCGCGGCGCCCCATATGGCAGATGAACCTCATTTGCTCTCTGGCGAGGACTGGAGTCCGCTCGTGTTCTGGAAGCTACTGCCGTGGATCCTGCGCGGTCTGGCGCTCGCGATCGTCGCCGCGGCGCTGCACTACCACCTGCCGCAAGGCGACGTGGTGCGGATCAACGGCACCGAGGTCAAGCGCATGGACGTCGACAGCGGCGAACTGCGCACCGAAGGACGACCCGGCGCGACCAGGGACGTGCGCTTTATCAACGCGGTGACGGCCGAGGGCAGAACGCGGGTCTATCGAAACGAGGACACGCGTTGGGGCTTCCCGCCCTACCTGAAGTTCGATTCCGCCGACATTACGGCTCAGGCCCAGGACCTCGCCCGGCGCGACAGCTGGGCGCTTGTCCAGCACTATGGTTGGCGCATCCAGATGCTTTCGATGTTTCCCAACGTCGTCGAGTTGACGGAGGTTGAAGAAGGTTACGAGTACTTCCCTTGGGCCGCCATCATAACCCTTACGATCATCCTGGGCCTGCTGGTCGCCGGCTACGTCGCCGTTCTGAGGCTGATTGCGAGCCTGCACCTGGAGGATCGCATTGCCGGCGGGGAGGAACGGATCGGCGACCTGCGCGCGCGCCTGCGCCGGCAAATGATCGAATGGCGAGCGCGGCTGCGCGATCTGCAGCGCCCTTAGTCTTCCCCATCTCGATCTGCTAGACAGGGCCTGTTAGACAGCCCGTGCGCCTGCGCTGCACCTTCTTGCCGATCCGCCATACTGCCAAAGGACCCTCGCACGATGCCCGATCTGATCCTGCTACGTCATGGACAGAGCGACTGGAACAAGCAGAACCGCTTCACCGGCTGGACCGACGTCGACCTCTCCGACGCCGGGCGCAGCGAAGCGGAAGAGGCCGGACGTCTTATGGCCGCCCACGGCTTCTATCCGGAAATCTGCTTTACCAGTTACCTCAAGCGGGCCATTCGCACGCTCTGGATCGCGTTGGACGGCCTGGATCGTATGTGGGTGCCGGTACAGAAGCACTGGCGGCTCAACGAGCGGCACTACGGGGATCTGCAGGGCCTGAACAAGGCAGAGATGGCCGCCAAAGTCGGCGAAGAGCAGGTGCATGTCTGGCGCCGCAGCTTCGACATCGCCCCACCGGCACTGAAGCCGGACGATCCCCGCCATCCGGACGGCGATCCCAAGTACGCGGCACTTTCCGAGCAAGAGCGCCCTGGCACCGAGAGCTTGAAGGATACCATCGACCGGGTACTGCCCTATTGGCATCAAGCCGTCGCGCCGGAACTGAAGGCCGGGCGCAAGGTCTTGATTTCGGCGCACGGCAACTCTTTGCGCGGCCTGGTGAAGTATCTGGACGGCATCTCCGATGCAGACATCCCGGGGGTAGAGATCCCCACGGGCACGCCTCTGGCCTACCGTCTGGACGCCGCTCTCTCGCCGACGGACAAGTTCTATCTTTCCGAGCGCAGCCCCAGCGGAATTGCAGCGGCGAAGTAGCCCCGGAAGGACACAGGCTCAGCGGAGAGGCTGCTTGAGGAGTTCCAGGCAGCACGCTTCGGCGACGACCTAGGCTTACCGCTGCGCTTGCCCGGTTTACAACCAAGAGCGCAAGTCCTAGGGCTTTGCTCTTCCGTAGGGAGGCAAGGAACGAATGACCCGTCTTCTGGCGGCGCTGGCAATTGCCCTCGCCCTGACTGCCGCAGCGGCGGTAACGACAGCCGTGCCATTGCAGGCCCAGATTCTGCCGTTCGGTCAAACGGCGGGAGACGGCAGTGGCGAAGGCACCGACGGTAGCAGCGGACAGGCAGAGCAGGCCGCCGAGCAAGGCGGCGGGCAGTCTCTGTCACCGGATTCGGCCCGTGCCTTGGCGGAGGCCTTGGCCGACCCGGCCACGCGACAGGCACTGATCGACGAGCTTCTGCGGGCCGCGGCAGCAACGGAG
>JANQPZ010000256.1 GCA_028285215.1 Rhodovibrionaceae bacterium
TGGGCTTGAGGTCCTTCGGCGGCACGTCCTCCAGGACCCGCGCCACCAGCTTGACGCCGCCGACCTCCCTGGCCTCGGGCGCCGCCGCGGTGCCGCCGCCGGTGGCGAGCTTGCGCCGGGTCTCGGCCAGTTCGCGCTCCAGCTTGCGCCGCTCCTCCAGCAGGCCGGAGATGCGATCCGGCAGCTTGCCGGGGGCGACCCGCAGCACCGCCGCAGCCTCGTCGAGCAGCGCTTCCTGCCGTTCGGCCCAAGCCAGCCCAGCCTCCCCAGCCACGGCCTCCAGACGACGAACGCCCGAAGAGAGCGCCGATTCCCCGACGATCTTGAAGAAGCCGATATCGCCGGTGCGCCGCACGTGCGTGCCGCCGCAAAGCTCGGTGGAGAACTGCTGCCCCTCGCCTTTGCGATCGTCGAGACCGCCCATGGAGACGACCCGGACCTCGTCGCCGTACTTCTCGCCGAACAGCGCCAGCGCGCCGGCCTCGATGGCTTCATCGGGCGTCATGTAGCGGGTCGAGACCTCGGCGTTGGCCCGCACGCGCGCGTTGACCAGCTGCTCGACGGCATGGATGTCCTCCAGCGTCAGGGGCTTCGGCTGGCTGATGTCGAACCGCAGGCGGTCGGGCGCGACCAGCGAGCCCTTCTGGGTGACATGATCGCCCAGACGCTGACGCAAGGCCTCGTGCAGCAGGTGTGTCGCCGAGTGATGCGCCCGCAACTGCCCGCGGCGCGTTCCGTCCACCCGCAGTTCCAGGGCCTGGCCGCGCGTCAGCGTGCCGCGTCTGACTTCGCCGAAATGCACATGCAGGTCGCCGGCGCGCTTCTGGGTGTCGGCGACCGCCACCTCCAGGCCGCCGCTCCCGCCCTCGCCGGGGGCGAAGAGGACGCCGCTGTCGCCCATCTGTCCGCCGCTCTCTCCGTAGAAGGGGGTCTGGTTAAGCACCACCTGGACTGCCGTCCCCGCCTGGGCGGTCTCGACCTCCGCCCCCTCGACGATCAGGGCCGCCACCACGCCCTCGGCCACTTCCGTGTCGTAGCCCAGGAACTCGGTGGCGCCGAGCCGTTCGCGCAGATCCAGCCAGAGGGTATCGGTCGCCGCCTCGCCCGAGCCGGCCCAGGACTTCTTGGCCTGGGCGCGCTGCTGCGCCATGGCGGCGTCGTAGCCGGCCACATCCACCTTTCGGTCCTGGCCGCGCAGAATGTCCTGGGTCAGGTCGAGCGGAAAGCCGTAGGTATCGTACAGTTTGAAGGCTACCTCGCCGGGCAGGGCTTCGGCACCCTGCAGCCGTTCGGTCTCTTCCTCGAGCAGCTTCAGGCCGCGTCCCAGCGTATCCTTGAAGCGCGCTTCCTCCAGCTTGAGCGTTTCGCCGATCAGCGCCTGGGCGCGCGACAGCTCGGGAAAGGCCGTGCCCATCTCGGCCACCAGCTCCGGCACCAGCCGATGCAGCAGCGGCTCGCGGGCGCCCAGCATATGGGCGTGGCGCATGCCCCGCCGCATGATCCGCCGCAGCACGTAGCCGCGCCCCTCGTTGGAGGGCAGCACGCCGTCCGCAATCAGGAAGGCGCTGGCCCGCAGATGGTCCGCGATCACCCGGTGCGAGACGGCCTGGGGCCCGTCGGCATGCACGCCGGTCGCCTCGGCCGAGGCCAGGATCAGCCTGCGCATCAGGTCGATGTCGTAGTTGTCGTGCTTGCCCTGCAGCACCGCGGCGATCCGCTCCAGCCCCATGCCGGTGTCGATCGACGGCCGCGGCAGATCGATCCGCTCACCGGCCGAGACCTGCTCGTACTGCATGAAGACCAGGTTCCAGATCTCGATGAAACGGTCACCGTCTTCGTCCGGGCTGCCCGGCGGGCCGCCCGGAATACCCTCGCCGTGATCGTAGAAGATCTCGGAGCAAGGGCCGCAGGGACCCGTTTCCCCCATGGACCAGAAGTTGTCGCTGGTCGGAATGCGAATGATCCGCTGCTCGGGCAGGCCGGCGATCTTGCGCCAGAGCGCAAAGGCCTCGTCGTCTTCGGAGTAGACCGTGACCAGCAGCCGCTCGCTCGGCAGAGCGAACTCCTTGGTCACCAGGTTCCAGGCCAGCTCGATGGCGACGTCCTTGAAGTAGTCGCCGAAGGAGAAGTTCCCCAGCATCTCGAAAAAGGTGTGATGCCGCGCGGTGTAGCCGACGTTGTCCAGGTCGTTGTGCTTGCCGCCCGCGCGCACGCATTTCTGCGAGGTCGCCGCCCGGCTGTAAGGCCGCGCCTCCTGGCCGGTAAAGACGTTCTTGAACTGCACCATGCCCGCATTGGTGAACATCAAGGTCGGGTCGTTGCGCGGCACCAAAGGCGAAGAGGCCACCGGCTCATGGCCGTGGCGCGCAAAGTAATCGAGAAAGGCCTTGCGGATATCGTTGGCGCTTGTCATGGCATCTACTTGGGTTCAAGGGACTTGTGGAACAAGCTGGAAGCTTTCCAAACTCGCCGAGGCGGCGCGGACCGGTCTGCGCCGGACGGCCCCGGGTTGTAGCCCTCGCCGCAGAGGCTGTCCACCGGCCCTCAGCCCGAGCTTCCTCCCCGTATGATGAGAGTTGGCCTTCCGACAAAAGCCGCCAGGCAGAGCTGCCTCGGAGGGTCCGGCGGGGTCGCCAGGACGAGAGCAGGATCGCCTTAGGTGGAGTCGAAACGCTTCCACCTGAGACGATCGCGCTCCAAATCCCCGGTCCTCTCCGCACAATTGCGTGAATTAAGCTTGGAATCAGCCGGTTAGCGAAAATTTCACGAGGGCCGCGGGGCGCGAAGCGATTCCATTTCGCGGCGATCTGCTCTAAGGTGGCCGGCATGCAGAGACACCGTTTCATGCGCCGGCGCTTCGGCAAACGCCTTGCCCTGGCATCGATTCTCGTCGCCTTCGCCGCAAGCGGCTCGGCGATGGCCCAGTCGGACGGCCAGCTCCAGCCCGAAACTCAGACGTTTCAGGACTGGACCCTCGCCTGCGTCCAAAGAGACGACGGGGCCCGCGCCTGCCGCATGGTTCAGAACGTCGGCAACGAGCAGGGGCAGGTGGTGATGCAGACCGCCGTGATGATGCTGCCGAACGGCAGCCCGGGCCTGCTGTTCAATCTACCGCTCGGCGTCTGGCTGGCCGACGGCATCACCATTCAGATCGACGGCGGCCAGGAGATTGCCGTTCCCTACGCCCGCTGCCTGCAGCCCCCCGAGCAGTGTCGGGTGGAGCTGATTCTCGACCAAACCCGGGTGGATCAGCTGCGGGCCGGCACGCGGATCAACGTCACCTTCTACGACCCGCAACAGCGGCCGATCCGCGCCACCGTCTCCCTGCTCGGCTTCACTGCCGCCTTCAACGGCCTGTCAGGCTAGAGGGCGATTCACGCCTCAGATGGGATCGCCGGAGCGATCCCGCCTGAAGCGGTCCTGTTCTAACTTTCCGGCGCCGCGTCGTCGCCGGACTGGCTCGGGCCTTCGAGCATGGCATCGGCCACCAGGCCGGCGTTGGCCCGCACCGCCTGTTCGATCTTGGCGGCGATCTCCACGTTCTCCTTGAGGAAGTTCTTGGCGTTCTCCCGCCCCTGGCCGATGCGCTGGCCGTCGGCGGAGAACCAGGCGCCCGACTTCTCCACCACGCCGGCCTGAACGCCCAGATCGAGCAGTTCGCCGGTCTTGGAGATACCCTCCCCGTACATGATGTCGAACTCGACCACGCGGAACGGCGGCGCGAGCTTGTTCTTCACCACCTTCACGCGCGTCTGGTTGCCGACGACGGTGTCACGGTCCTTGATCGCCCCGATCCGCCGGATGTCGAGACGAACCGAGGAATAGAATTTCAAGGCATTGCCGCCCGTGGTGGTTTCCGGGCTTCCGAACATCACGCCGATCTTCATACGGATCTGGTTGATGAAAATCACCAGCGTATGGGACCGGGCGATCGAAGAGGTCAGCTTGCGCAGCGCCTGGCTCATCAGCCGCGCCTGCAGGCCGGGCATCTGGTCGCCCATCTCGCCTTCCAGCTCGGCCCGCGGCACCAGCGCCGCGACGGAATCGATCACCAGCACGTCGACGGCCCCCGAGCGCACCAGCGTATCGGCAATCTCGAGCGCCTGCTCGCCGGCATCGGGCTGGCTGATCAGCAGTTCGTCGATATCGACCCCCAGCTTCACGGCGTAGCTGGGGTCCATCGCATGCTCGGCATCGATGAAGGCGCAGGTCCCACCGGTCTTCTGCGCCTCCGCGACGACATGCAGGGCCAGCGTGGTCTTACCGGAGGATTCCGGGCCGTAGATCTCGACGATCCGGCCGCGCGGCAGACCGCCGATGCCAAGGCCGATGTCCAGGCCAAGCGACCCGGTCGAAACGGTCTCGATGTTGACCACCTCGCGCTGGCCCAGCTTCATCACGGAGCCCTTGCCGAAGGCCCGTTCGATCTGGCCGAGCGCCTGATCCAATGCTTTGGTTTTGTCCACCTTATCCCCGTCGATCAATCGTAAAGCCGCCTGGCTCATTGCCTTCGCTCCCTTATCCCACGCCGGCTCGAGCGCCGCAATCGGAGCGCAAATGTACTTATAATGTTCTCATCTGCCAAGCGAAAATCGGATCGAAAGGAGAACAAACGCCAACCAAAGCCGATCGAGCCATCCCAGGCGGGCACACGGCGGCGTCACCGCACGGCACGACTCCAGCCGCAGAGGGAGCGCGCCCGACACCCGCCGACGTTCAGAGCGGTTCCGCACCCTGCCCGGCAAGCGGCCTTAGAGCAGGATCGTCTCAGGTGGAGGCAAAACGCCTTCACCTGAGACGATCGCGCTCTACCGGCCGGTTTCGGCCCGGCGTATCAGCAGCGCATGCGGCCGTTCGGCCTCGAGCAGGAAGCGGGGGTCGTTCTCCAGGAAGGCGCAGGTCGCCTTGCGGCAGCCCTGATAGTCGTTGAAGTCGTCAACGACGATCACACCCTGCTCGGCCATATGATCGGCGATCCGCTCCAGGCAGAACTTCACCGGCTCGTACCAGTCGCAGTCGATATGCGCGAGCGCGATGCGCGCGTGCGGCGGCAGGGACAGCGTGTCTTCGAACAAGCCCTGGTGCAGGGAGATCCGATCCCCGTCGACGGACAGACCGAAGTCCTCGAAACTCCGAACCACACGGCCGTAGAGATCGTCGACATAGCCGTAGTAGTCGTCACCGCCGATCCCCTGGGACTTGCCGGCGGCGATGACCGCGTAGCGGTCGTGACTGTCGTTTTCGTCCTGCGCGGACGGCGGCGGTATGGTGCCGAAGACGTCGAAACCGTGGTAGCGCCGCTCTTCCGTCCGGTTCGCCCCCATCTTGCTCGCCATGATGATCGAAGATCCGCCGAGCGCGATGCCGAACTCGTAGAAGTCGCCCGCCACGCCGTCGCGGTTCAGCCGGTCGATCTGGTTCGTCAGGCTCAGCAGCTTCGCCGTCGGCAGGTAGGTCAGCCGCCGCTCCTGCACCTGCCGGGCGATCGGATCGAGCTTCCGGCTCATCCAACCGTCCTGCAGACGCCGCTTCGCCCGCCGTAGTCCCGATTCCAGCATGCCCATCGCCGCCTCCCATTGAAGAACGCGCGGACCGCCACCGTCTCCATAGTGACCGCCGCCCGCTGCGAGAAGGACGCGAAGCGGAGGACAAACTTCGGGACGAACAGAGGGCCGAAGGGGGAAGGGGATGAGGCCGCGGCCACGGGAACGCGCGGGCGATCCTCGATGCCCGTGCCTCCTCGCGGTCAGGCGCTGCCTTCGCTCATGACCTCTTTCACCTTGCCGGCGAGCTGCTTGAGCGTGAAGGGCTTGGGCAGGAAATGGATCCCTTCTTCCTCGCCGACGCGTTGGCGGAAACTGTCTTCGGCATAGCCGGAGATGAAGATGACCTTCAGCTTGGGGCGGTCCTGCCGCACCTCCCGCACCAGGCTGGGTCCGTCCAGGCGCGGCATCACGACGTCGGTGACCAGCAGATCCAGTTCGACCAAACTCTGGTCGTTGCGCAGCATGTCCAGGGCCGACTCGCCGGATCGGGCCTCATGCACCTCGTAGCCTTTGTTGCGCAGGGCACGGGCCGAGAAGGAACGGACCGCATCTTCGTCCTCGACCAGCAGCACGCTGCCGATCCCCGTCAGGTCGCGCGCGTCCCGCACCTCCGGTTCGATCGCCGCTTCGCCGCGACGCAGATGGCGCGGCAGGTAGATGGTGAAGGTGGTCCCCGCGTCGAGCTTGGAATCGACCACGATGAAGCCGCCGGTCTGCTTGACGATCCCGTAGACGGTCGACAGGCCGAGCCCGGTTCCTTCCCCGACCTCCTTGGTCGAGAAGAAGGGATCGAAGATCCGGTCCAGGTTCTCCTGGGCGATCCCGCAGCCGCTGTCACTGACCTCGACCACCACGTAGTCTCCGGCCGCGACCTCCTCGCCCTTGCGGCGCTGCGGCGTTTCGAAGGCGACGTTGTAGGTTCGGATCACCAGCTTGCCGCCGCCCGGCATGGCGTCGCGGGCGTTGACCGCGAGATTGATGATGACCTGCTCCAGCTGCCCCTGGTCGGCGCGGACTTGGCCCAGATCGCGGCCATGCACCATGTCCAGCTCGATCGTCTCGCCGATCAGGCGCCGCAGCAGGTGGCTGAGTTCCGCCAGGATATCGGTCACGTTGAGCATGCGCGGCTGCAGGGTCTGCTGCCGCGAGAAGGCCAGAAGCTGCCGGACGAGGTTGGCCGCCCGGTTGGCATTCTGCTTGATCTGCATGATGTCGGCGAAGGACTGGTCGCCGGGCCGATGGCGGAGCAGGAGCAGATCGGAGAACCCGATCATGGCCGTCAGCAGGTTGTTGAAATCGTGGGCGATGCCGCCGGCAAGCTGCCCGACGGCCTGCATTTTCTGCGACTGGGCGAACTGGACCTCAAGCGCCTTCTGCTCCGTCGTGTCAAGCAGATGGCAGACGAAACCGGCTGGCTTGCCGGCCCCCTCGATCACGCTGACCGAGAGGGTGCAGAGCAGTTCGCGGGTGCCCTGCAGGCGCAGATCCGCGGACTGGCCGGGCCCTTTGGCGCTGGCCACCAGGGTCTCGCGCAGAAGCGAACGGTCGTCTTCCACCACCCAGCGCCCCAGCGGTTCTCCGACGACCTTCCGTCCCTCCAGACCCAGCAGGGCTTCGAAGGCCGGGTTGCATTCGCGCAGACGGCCGCCGCGGTCCAGTTCGACGATGGCGATCGGCGCCTCGTCGAAGAAGCGCTTGAAACGGCGCTCCGAGTCCGCGAGCGCCTCGGCCGCCGCCCGTTCGCGGGTCAAGTGCCGCACGACCGATCGGGTGCGCAGCGCCCCCGGCTCCTCCTCGTCGGCCGTCACGGCCTGCACGATCAGGGCGTCGAACACTTCGCCGCCGCCGCGCAGTTTGACCTCGATCTGATCGTCGGCCTCGGCCACCGGCGCATAGGCGGGCGTTTCCGGCGGCGGCGGTTCGGCCAGAACCTCGTGCAGATCGACGCCGGCCACCAGTTCGTCGGCGGAGCGGCCGAGCCACTCGGCGAGAGTCTGATTGACGAAGCGGAACCGCCCCTGCCCATCGACGGAGTAGAAGCCGATCGGCGCCCGCTCGAAAAGGTCTACGAGACGACGCTGTTCGGACTGGATCGCAGTTTCCATCTGACGGCGCGCGGTGACGTCGGAGACTTGCCAGAGCAAGGCCCCGCGCGGCGCCTCGGACGGCCAGACATTGACCTCCACCCAGGTCTCGCCCGACGCGCTTCCGTGGCCGCGCAAACGCAGTTCCGCCGTCCCGGCGGCGCCGTTCCGGGCATTGGTCGCGAGGCGCGCCAGCGCTTCCGCGCCATGCTCGTGGTCTGCCGCCGCGCCGTCGCACTCCGCCGCCAGCCGGTCGGCCAGAACGGCATCGAGCGGACGCAGGCGCCCGCCGCAAAAATCCACGCAGGCGGCGTTGGCTTGCAGGACGCGCCCCTGGCCGTCGAGCATCTGATGCGGCTCGGGCAGGCTATCCAGCAGGGATTGCAGGCACTGCCGCCGCTCGCGGCAATGCCATAACAGCACGCCGGCCGCGCCCGCAGCCAGGACTGTCAGGCCCGCGACGATTTGCCAGATCAGCAGCGCTTCCATCCCACTGCCCTCTCTTCTTCGCCCTACGACTGCGCCGCAAGGGCGACGGAACCCGCCTCCGGAGTCGCGGCACAGTACGGATACACACTAGCATATGCCCCTGCAGCGTATGCCCCTGGATCGCTCAGCTCCGGCGCCGCGTCTGAGATACGGCACCTGGCCGGGCAGCGAGAAGACCTCGAGGGAACCTGCAGGTCAGCGCCGCCGCTTGCCCTTCAAACGCATGACGTAGCCGATCACCTGTGCGACGGCCTTGTAGTGCTCCGGCGGCACTTCCTGATCCAGATCGACGGAGTCGTAGAGCGCGCGGGCCAAGGGCCGGTTCTCGATCAGCGGTATGTCGTTCTCTTCCGCGACCTCGCGGATGCGCAGCGCCAGATGGTCGATGCCCTTCGCCACCACCATCGGCGCCGCCATGGCCTCCATATCGTACTTCAGCGCGATGGCGAAGTGGGTCGGGTTGGTGATCACCACATCGGCCGTCGGCACCGCCGCCATCATGCGGCCGCGCGACCGCTCCTGCCGGATCTGGCGCAGGCGCGCCTTGACCATCGGGTCGCCCTCGGTCTGCTTGAACTCGTCCTTCACCTCCTGGCGGGTCATTCGCAGTTTCTTGATGTGCTGATAGCGCTGAAAGGCGAAGTCGAGGGCCGCGATCACGGTCATCATCGCGAGTACGGCGATCAGAATGATCAGCGCCGTCTCCTGCAGGACCTCCAGCAGAACAAGCGTCTCCATCTGCGCCAGTTCGATGAGCTGATCCCGCTTCGGCCAGATCGCCATCACGACGACCCCGGCCACCAGGGAGATCTTCAGGATGCCTTTGGCGAAGTCCATCAGGGCGCGGCTCGAAAACTGCCGCTTGAATCCCTCGATCACGGAGATCTTGGACAGCTTCGGCGTCAGGGACTCGACCGAAAACAGCAGGCCGGTCTGCAGCACGGTGCCGCCCAGCGCGGCGGCGATCACCAGAATCACCGGCGCCAGGAGGGCGAGGCCGAGGTTGATCAGGATATCGATGACGACCTGCCGGCTGCCGTCCTCCGACAGGTCGATCATATGCGGTCGCTCGATCAGGACGACGAGCGATTGCGAGATCGAACCGGTGAGCCAGGGGCCGAACACGCCGACCATCGCCGCAAAGGCGAGAATCATGAACCAGTGACCCAGCTCCTGGGACTTCGCGACCTCGCCCTTCTCGCGCGATTCGCGTAGCCGTTTCGGAGTCGGGTCTTCGGTTTTTTGGGAGTCGTCTTCGCTCTGCTCCGCCATGGCTCAGGCGCCTCTCCCCCGCGCTACGGCAGCAGCAGGTCGACCACCGTCGACTCGAAGCCGGAGATGAAGACCTGCATCATCACGGGGAGGGCCAAGGCCAGGACCAGCAGACCGAGCGCGATCTGCAACGGCATGGCGACGAAGAAGATCTGCATCTGGGGCATCAGGCGCGCCAGAAGACCGAGACCGAGATTGAACACCCCGGCGACCACGACGAAGGGCGCGGCGATCTGAAAGGCCAGAAGGAAAGCCTGGCCGACGACGCGCGCGATGGAGTCCGACAGGTCGCCGATCGGCGGCGGCTGTCCGGCCGGAAACAGCATGTAGGAGTCGATCACCGCGGTGAAGAGCAGGTGATGGATGTCCAGTGCAAAGATCAGCAGCAGAGCGATCAGATTCAGGAAGGAACCGGTGATCGAGCCCTGCTGCGCCGAGGAGGGGTCCATGACCAGGGCATTGGCCATGGAGGTGGAGAAGGCGATGATCATCCCGCCGGTGATCAGCGCGCTCATCAGCAGGCGCGCAACGGTGCCGAGAAACAGGCCGACGACCAGTTCCCCGACGATCAAGAGGAACATCGGCGCGACCCGGGCAGGCAGCGCCGGCAGGTCGGGCGCGGCGATCGGAAAGGCGATCAGAGAAATCAGAAGCGCCAGCATCAGCCGGCTGCGGGCCGAGATAAAGGGCTCGCCGATACCGGGCAGCACCATCAGCGCCGCCCCGATGCGCACGAAGACCAGCAACAGGCCGAACACATGTGCCGGCAGCAGGGCTTCGAAGAGCGGCGTTTCCAGCATGGCCGCCGGTCAGCCGAGGGCCACGATACGGTCCATCAGAGTGACCGTGAACTCGCTGAGGACGGTCAGCATGAAGGGCGCCAATCCCATCAGCGCCAGAAAGAGCGCCAGGATCTTCGGTACGAAGGACAGCGTCATTTCCTGCATCTGGGTCAGCGCCTGGAACAGCGAGATCACCAGACCGATCACCAGGGCGATCACCAAGGCGGGGCCGCCGACCTTCAGCGCGACCCAAATGGCCTCGCGCGAGACCTCGATCACGTCGACCGCTTCCATATCCTGGCCTTCCGACTTCCTCGCGAAACACCGATGCCGTCTGCCCGCTCACGCTGGCGTTCCGCGCACGCTGGGCAACGGCGGGGCTAGATCGGCATCCGCAGGATGTCTTGGTAAGCCTGGACGGCGCGGTCGCGGAGCGTCACGACCGTTTGCAGCGTCATTTCCGCCTTGCTGACGGCGACCACCACGTCGTTGATGTCGGCTTGGCCGGCGGCCGCCTTCAAGCTGGCGACTTCGCCCTGCTGCAGGCTGCTCTGGGCGGACTCGGCGGCATCGCGCAGCATGGCGGCGAAGTCCGAGCCACTGCCCGCCTGCGGCGCCAGGCCGTCGTCCGCGCCGGCCCGGCCTTCGACCGGTCGCT